>JAHZKP010000035.1 GCA_022600345.1 Alphaproteobacteria bacterium
AGCCGCTCGACGCACTGGGCGGCCGCCGCTTGGAAACCCGTATTGGCGGAGCCAATCTACGATTGGACGGGCCGGGCGGATGTGCGCCAATCTCTGCGCATCCCGTCTTGCCCGTGGCACCGCCACGAGCTGTGCCGGTCCACTTGATCTTGTCACAAATCCGCCTCGGCAGAATGGTCCGATTTGGTCGGAAAGTGCTCTAAGCCATGGCCTTTGAACCTCCATTCAAAGCACAACCATAACCGCTTCATGAAAAACCCACCTGATCGCTTGCCCGTCACCGATGCTCTGCCTGAGCTATTGGAAGCACTGGCCGAAAGGTCGGCAGCAGTCCTGATCGCTCCGCCCGGGGCCGGCAAGACCACCTGTGTACCGCTTGCCCTGATGCGCGAGGCAACTTGGCTCAACGGCCGCAAGATCATTGTTCTGGAACCCCGCCGCATCGCTGCCCGCGCCGCCGCCCAACGCATGTCGAGCCTGATTGGCGAACCGCTTGGCCAGACCGTCGGCATCAAGGCGCGCCACCTCACCAAAACCAGCCCGAAAACCCGCATCGAAGTCGTCACCGAAGGCGTCTTCACCCGTATGATCCTGGATGACCCAACGCTCGATGGCATCGGCGCCATCCTGTTCGACGAATTTCACGAGCGCTCCATCGATGCCGACCTCGGCCTCGCCCTTGCCCTCGACGCCCAATCCGCCCTGCGCGCAGACCTGCGCATCCTGGTCATGTCCGCAACGTTATCAGGCGCCCGCGTCGCCGACCTGTTGGGCAACGCCCCTCTCATCACCAGCCAGGGCCGCATGTACCCGGTCACAACCCGCCATCTGGGAAGAAATCAGGAAGCCCGGCTTGAAGATCAAATGGCCGATGCGGTGATCAAAGCCCTTGGTGCCGAGACAGGATCGATCCTCGCCTTTCTGCCCGGCCAGGGCGAAATCCGCCGCACACTTGAGCGGCTCGAAGACCGCATCACCGACCCTGACATACTGCTTGCCCCGCTCTATGGCGCTCTTGCCCCCCGCGCCCAGGATCAGGCTATCAAGCCCGCGCCTGACGGCAAACGCAAAGTCGTCCTTGCAACCGACATCGCCGAAACCTCGCTGACCATTGAGGGCGTCCGCGTCGTCATCGACAGCGGCCTTGCCCGAACTCCGCGCTTTGAGCCGGGCGTCGGGGTCACGCGCCTTGTAACAGTGCGCGCTTCGCGTGCCTCCGTCGATCAACGCCAAGGCCGCGCCGGCCGCACCGAACCTGGCGTCTGCTTCCGGCTGTGGGATGAACCCCAGACCCGCAGCCTGCCCGAATTCGCCGAACCCGAAATCCGCAGCGCCGACCTGTCCTCGCTCATTCTCGATTGTGCCGACTGGGGCATCACAGATCCAACCACATTGCGCTGGCTCGACCCACCACCAAGGGCAGCTCTCGATGCGGCCTCCCAAATGCTGGCCAGGCTCGGCGCACTCGATCGCCACGGCCACATTACTGAGCTCGGCCGCAACCTTCGCCGCCTGCCACTCCCCCCGCGCCTGGCAATCATGGTCCTGACCGCCGCCCAGGACGGAAAGGCATCAGCCCGCACAGCTTCGGAAATGGCAGCCGTTCTCGTCGAGCGCGGCCTTGGCGGAACCGACATCAACATCGGCGACCGCCTCGAAAAATTCCGCCGTGACCGCTCCGAACGCGCCACCAGAATGCGCAACCTTGCCGGCAATTGGGCAAAGCTCGCCACCCAAATGAACCCCACGTCCCAAGCGACTCCTGATCGCGCGTGCCCCCCACGAGACGATAACGCCGCAATACTCACCTCAGCCTACCCCGACCGCATTGCCAAAGCGCGGCCACAGCCGGGCCAATTCCTGCTCGCCAACGGCCGCGGCGCCAAACTTGATGCGTCCGATGCCCTGTCCAAAGCCACATACCTCGTCGTCGCAGACATGCAGGGCGCAGCCGCCGCCACCAGAATTCTCGCTGCCGCCCCGCTCAGCGAAACCGGCCTCCTGCAAGTTGCCGGCAATCGCATCGAGACCTGCAACGACCTCAGCTTCGACAAAGCCTCAAGGAGTGTCCGCGCCCGCCAACTGACCCATCTTGACGCCATCGAAATTGCCTCCCAACCGGCAACACTCGACACACTCGAACCTAATGAGATTGCCCTCACACTGGCGAACGGGGTTGCGCAAACCGGCCTGGATCGCCTGCCATGGACAAAGCAGCAAAGCCAACTGCGCGCCCGAATCTCTTTCTTGCGCGTAAACGGAATTGAAGACCTGCCAGACGTCACCGATCAGCGCCTGGGCACGACTGCACCGCAATGGCTGGCACCTTTTCTCAACGGCAAATCCAAGATGGCTGAGATCACCCCACAAGATCTCGACCAGGCGCTGACCGCCCTCATTCCCTGGCAGCACAAACAGCGCCTCGATGACATGGCCCCCACTCATTTTCGCGCACCCACCGGTGAACGTCACCCAATCGACTACCAAGGTGCAGGCGCACCCGCCATCCACATCCGCGTACAGGAACTGTTCGGCCTGAACCACCATCCCGCAATCGCCGATGGCCGACTGCCGCTAACCCTCAATCTACTCTCGCCCGCACGCCGCCCCATCCAGATCACCCGTGACCTGCCCGGCTTCTGGTCTGGCTCATGGTCGACCGTGAAAGCCGAAATGAAGGGCCGCTATCCCAAGCACCCCTGGCCCGATGACCCAGCCAACTCAGAACCCACCCGGCGGGCCAAACCGCGAAACATAAAGTAGGCTGGCCAAGACTGCTTGAGGGGACTAACAACAGCTCACTTGAAAAGCGGGGAGCAATCAACGATGACCTCACGACCGATCGCCGTTATCGGCGCCAGTGGGCAGGTGGCCCAAGCGCTCATCCGCCTGGCAGACCAATCCGACCGCCCGCTGGTTGCCCGTGGCCGCCCTGACGTTGACCTGACCGACATCGCCACCGTCGGCCGGTTTTTCGACGAGGTGCGCCCGTCAGTCATCGTCAATGCCGCCGCCCACACCGCCGTCGATAAAGCCGAGAGCGAACCTGAGGCAGCTTTCGCCTTGAATGCCGAAGGCCCCGCCAAGCTCGCCGTCGTCTGCAACGCCATGAGTGTCCCGCTGATCCATCTTTCAACTGACTATGTGTTCAACGGCCTCGCACAAAGCCCCTATAGGGCAACCGACGAGCCAAGCCCCATGAGCGTCTACGGGGCCTCAAAAGCCGCCGGCGAAATGGCCGTTGCTGTCGGTTGCCCACAACACATTATTTTGCGCACCGCCTGGGTCTACGGTGTGGAAGGAAACAATTTCGTCAAAACCATGCTGCGCTTGGGCGCCGAACGCGACGAATTAGGCATTGTTGCCGATCAGCGCGGCAGCCCGACATTCGCCGATGACATTGCCAGCGCAATCCTGTCCATTGCACAAAGCATCATCTCAGAACCCAATCCGGACCGCTGGGGCATCTATCACTACACCAACGCCGGCGAAACCACCTGGCACGAATTCGCCCAAGCCATCTTCGCCCATGCCAGGTCAGCAGGGCGCAACACCCCAAACACCGTCAAGCCGATCGCCACCGCCGACTATCCCACACCCGCGCGCCGCCCGCCTTATTCCGTGCTCGACTGCGGCCGCGTGGACAGCGCCTTCCAAATCTCCCGCCCGGATTGGAAGGACGCACTTGCTCGCGCCATGCCCGAAATCCTGAAGACATTCTAAGCGATTGTTATAAGAGGAAAAATTAAAACCCCACAAACCAACCCTAATCCTCCCGGAACGAGTCTGCGGCAAAATTGACCGGATCTCAGAAACCCCGTTTACAATTCTTTACCTGACAGCCACTTTTCGCCCCTAAAAAGCCGATACCAGACACGAAGCCTAGCCCGCCTTTTTCCGAAGGGATGCGGGCGAGCCCGCCATTGCGACCTATCGATATCGCAATCAGGCGGAAATACGCGCGGCAGGGACAGGGGCAAGACTTGGGCAATCCACCGCCATTCTCCGGCCGGTCAATCCTATCGGCCGTGATCACGGTGCTTTTCGCCGCCGCCTTACTTGCAGGCTGCGCGACGTCGGCACTGCGCGTTCCCGTGCCCATCGAGTTGGTCGACAAAGTCGAAATATCAGGGATCGGCCAGGTTCGCAGTTGGGGCGATGTTCCGATCAAGAACTTCAAGAAAATAGCCGCCGTCCGCGCCAAGCAAATCCGCACCACGCGACCCAAACTCTACAAAAAGCGCAACCGCACGGAAGCCTACCTCGCCATCAGCGGCGGCGGTTCTAACGGTGCTTTCACTTCAGGGCTTCTCAACGGCTGGACTGCATCAGGAAACCGCCCGGTTTTCGAGGTCGTCAGCGGTGTCAGCACAGGAGCGCTGATCGCTCCGTTCGCGTTCCTGGGACCAAGCCACGATAAGCAGTTGCGCGAGATCTACACGCTTTATTCGACCGACGACATCTTACAGCCGCAAGTGCTGGCCGGGTTGTTCGGTGCCAATGCCGTCTCCAGCACAAAGCCGCTCGAAAAACTGATCGCAAAGTACGTCGACCGTCGGCTGCTAAGAGCCATCGCCCGGGAACACCGCAAGGGTCGCCGCCTGCTTGTCGGCACCACCAATCTCGACGCCCAACGACCCGTCGTCTGGAACATGGGAGCCATCGCACAACGCGGCACCCCAGACGCCCTGAAACTGTTCCGCCAAGTCCTTCTTGCCTCCGCAGCCCTGCCCGGACTGTTCCCTCCGGTCTATATCAAGGTCGCCTCGGGAGAAAAAACCTTCGAAGAGATGCACGTTGACGGCGGCACCACCGACAATGCCTTTTTGCTACCCTTGCACCTAAACCTGAGGCGGGTGGACAAACGCAGCGGCCTTCGCCTGAAACGAAAATTATACATCATCGCTAACGAGAAAATGGACCCCAGCCAAAAAGCCGTTCAGGATTCCGCATTTGAAATTGCCGGGCGCTCGATCAACACGCTTATCAAGCAGCAAACCGAAGGCGATTTGATCAAGATGTACCTGAGGGCGAAAAACAACTCAGTTGATTACAATGTCGCCAGCATCCCCAACAACTTCAAAGCCAAGAGCTCTGAACCCTTCGACATCAAGTACATGACCAAACTCTATGACCAAGGCTTCAAACTGGGCCAGATTGGCGACCACTGGAAAAAGATGCCGCCTGGGATCTAGAGTCTGTTGAAAAACTCATACCAGGATACAACATGGGCACACGCGTTATCTGGTTTCTCATCGGCGCAGCAACGGCAACAGCCTTCTGGTTGGCCCTCACCAGCGGTGCCGCCAACACCTTTTTGGAACAAATCCTCGGCAGCGGCTGACGTCCTCCCGCGAACACGCATGTGCCCATCCAAGCAGGCACTACCCCCGGCGCAACTGCATCACCGCTTCGTGCAGGGCTTCCAGAAATCTCGACCGGTCGCGCTTCTGGAAAGGCGGTGGCCCACCGATGATATCTCCCGTCGAGCGCAAGTCCTCCATCAACGCGCGTGTCGCCAGCGCCGAGCCAATCGAATCGACTGTGAACGGCTTACCATTCGGCCCGATCACAACAGATCCCGCCCGCAGGCAACGGTCGGCCAGCGGAATGTCGGCTGTCACGACAATCGCGTGCGGATCGGCAAGCCCGGCAATATGGTCGTCAGCCGCATCAGGGCCTTTTTCAACCACGACTTGATCGATCAGCCTGCTGGCAGGAACGCGTAAGTAGCTATTGGAGACCAGCGTTACGGGAACCTTGTGGCGCTCTGCAACCCTGTAGACCTCTTCTTTTACCGGGCACGCGTCGGCATCCACAAAAATGCGAATGGTCATCTATCCAGCCCCGTTTCCGGCCAACCGCTTGGCAACGGAACGCAGATACTTGCGAACGAAATGCGCCTGCGCGGGAAGCGAAAACAACTGCCGCCTGAACAGACCGGGATGTAAATCGCTCAACAGCGGATAATCGAAGGTCTTGAATTCGAACCGATATGTCTGCTCAACGATGTTGGCTGTTTCGTTGTCGTACAAGTCTTCGATCCTGTGGCCGGTCGGCCGAATTCCGGCTTTGTAACTGGGCAGCGCCTCAGCGTTGTACTCCAGCCCCAACCGCTCAGAAACCGCCCCCAGATCATCCGCCAGCGTCTCGTACCGGATAACGAAATCAGCGCACAACCGTCCGGCAATCGTATATTTGTCCCGGTCGATTGGCAGGTTGCCTGCCTTCACGAACTCACGAAAACGACACCGCACTTCTTCAGGCGCGGCATCCTTGAATTCTTCACCCGATTTCCGCGCAATGAAGAAGAATGACGAGACCACTTTGTCATAAGGATCGCGAACGACGCTGATCTTGTAGTATTCCTCCCATAGATCATCGCCCACCTGACCCTTCAATTCTTCTGCCGACATATGGCTCCAAAATCTCGGATTGCCCGTAGTCCGCCCAGGGCGCGCCCCGATAATTCCGGCCTCAGTGATCGTCTCAGGCCGGGCATGCTGAGGCGCAAATTCGCCAGGGGGCAAGCAGTAGCGTTCGAGGAAACCTTCGATGCTCGTCCCGGCCGTCTTCGATGTTTTTAGAAAAATGAATTTCTTCCGATAGCTCACAAGAGCCATTTCAACTCATCTCCATGATCATCTCCGACAGCTTGCCACGAGATTGGGCGGGCCCAGCCAAACAACTCCTGTACTCGGCGACGTATAACAACAAAGTTTCTGCTGGGCACTTTCCGAAAGAATGTCTCGACCATGCATGTCGAGGGTTCATGGAAGAATTCTCAGAAGTTTTTCGGTCTCAGCTTCGATAGCTCTGACAACGCTTTCAACTTCACATCTAAATGCGTTTAACATGGGAATGACTGGCTGACCAAGCACGGTTGAAGCTGCGTCTCCGAAAACTGCCTGAAAGGTGACATCGACAGTGTGCTCAAATGTAGAACCACTACCAAGTCGCATGTATTCAACCTCATTTTTTGCAGGGTCCCATTTGGAATACCCAATCTGGGAAGGCGGTTGCAGCTCCGCGTAGCCGATACCAAGCACAGTGCCGAGCGCCACTGTACCCAGAGGGACAAGCAGGCGATGGGTTTGAGTATTCCTTGTGTTGTTCAATGCCCAAAGCAGGGCATTCCCATTCTGATGTGGTCGGAATTCTTCAACGAGGGTTCGGATTTCTGGAGGTATGTCGACCAGATCACGATTCAGTCTTTCATGAACGCCGGCAGCGTCGTGCGCAAAAGGAAAAGCGGTACGACTAGGTTGTGTTCCAGGGCGCAGAGTTATGGCGCTAGCATAAACTGCGTGATCAAGGGCAGACCTCAAATCCTCCAGTGCGTTCTTGGTAAGGGTTCGGGTCTTGCCAGGTATCTGTGCAATGAGCCGGACCTTATAAACATCCTGGCCTGAATCTCGATCATAATCGATGATCCGAGCTGTGTTCTTTTCTACGAAAAACGCAGAAAGTTTAGCATCGAGATCACTAATATGATCACTTGCGCTGCCGATAACGTCCCTAAGATCATTAAAAGTTTCGAGCACTTCCAAAAGCTAGCCTAGGTAGCCGGGCCAAGAGTCGGCGACCAACAATCGGCCCAGTACAACTAATGCCCGCTGGCTCCCGCATGATTGCCAACGCGCGGCGTATTGATGTGAGGCGCCATCGGCCCGGTCGTTGGATGGGCATGCGCGACCGCGAGATAAGCCTCGCGAAGCCGCTCAGGCGAAACCAGCAGCTTGTCTTTCCACTCTCCAAGGCTGAACCCGGTCTGGATCAGGCCGCGCAGCATACCCACGTGGTCGGTCATGCCCACGCACTGTGCGCCAACCAGCTTATCGCCCTCAAACTCCAGCTTCATGTACTTGAAGTTATCTTCATCGACCAGCTTGGCCGTCTCCCCGACCTGCGCACCCTGCCACAAACCGAAGGATGACGAAATCAACCCCATCGTGTCGAGAACGTTCATATTGAGCGAACCACGGTGATGGTGCTTGTGGCCGGCCATATTGAGCGCCGCGATCCGACCGTGCTCGACAGCCACAGGCTGAATTGCAAGCATATCCGGCTTGCCTGTTGAAATATCGATGCCTTCGCAGCAATCGCCGGCCGCATAGATATCAGGCGCCGTTGTTTGCAGATAGTTATCGACGACGATACCGGTATTCGTCTTGACGCCCGACCCCACCAGGAAGCCTGTGTTGGAGCGAACCCCGACGGCCAGAACCACCAGGTCGGCGGGTGCACTTTCTCCGTTGGAGAAACCGACCTGCAACCGCGGCTGACCCTCTTCGCCCTTGGCCAGACTATCGACTCGCGTGTTGGTCAGAACCTTGACACCCTTGGATTCGCACCAACGGCCCAGCATACCGCCCGCCGTCTCGTCCATCATGCGCGCCACCATGCGCGGGGCAAGTTCCACAACGGTAATTTTGCAGCCGCGCAGATACAGCGCTTCAAGGATGATCGATCCGATAAAGCCGGCCCCCACCAGCACCACAGGTGAATCCTTATCGGCGTATTTCAGGATTTGGCGCGCGTCTTCCAGCGTCCAGCAGGTCTCAACGCCTTCCAGATTGGAGCCGGGGATCGGCGGCATGATCGGGTTGGCGCCAGTCGCGATCAGCAGCTTGTCGTAGTCAAGAACCTCGCCGGTCGACAGCGACAGCTTCTTGGCCCGCGAATCAATTCCACCTGCGCGCCCCTGAATATAGCGGATGCGCTGATCGTCGTAGTGCTTGGGATCCTGACGAAGATAGGTGCCGTCCTCACCGACTTTTCCGTAAATGAGATACGGTAGCGCCATGCGCGAATATGGCGGCTCGGGCTCCCCGCCAATCATGGTGATCGTCGCTGTCGGATCGACGTTGCGCAGAGTTTCAGCGGCGGTAACACCAGCAGGCCCGGCGCCCAATATGACATATTTCATGGATCAATCCCCTCAGGCGCGAGTGGCATAAGGGCATTGCACCGAACGCTACTCCCGCCGTTCCTCACCTGTTGCTCTTTAGAATTTGGGGCCCGGTTGGCCCATCGCGGGTATAGCCGAATTGGCCGAAGTCATGAAGTGATATGGGACGCCCCGAACCCTTGATTGATCCAGGGCGCCCCGGGGGATTAAACCGCCAACCGCGACAATGTCTCAGTGGTCGGCACACCGTCCGCCGTCCAGCCGCGGAGCTGGTAATACTCCGGCAGCATCTTGTCGAGGCCACTGACCAGACCCTTGGCAGGCCCCGTCTGAGCAGCTTCTTTCATGAGGCGCGGCGGCAGCATGTCGTCCTTGCCGGTGAACCCGGCGCGGTGATTGAACATCCGCTCCATATTCCAGATCCGCTCACCGACTTCCAGCATCTTATCCGGCGTCCAGCCGCCTTCGACAGCGGCATCGACCTGCGGCGCGATGTCTTCCAGCGTCCAGGCAAACGTCGTGAAGACGCAGATCCCGGCGCTATCAACAGCAGCAGTCGCATCCTGGAACGCCTTGACGAGCCCGGCTTTTCCTTCGGTGACCAACGGGTCGGTCTTCTCAGGAATACCCAGCATTTCAGATGCCACCGTGTAGGAGCGAAGGTGGCAGGCACCTCGGTTCGAGGTTGCATAGGTCAGGCCCATGCCCTGGATACCGCGCGCATCATAAGCCGGGAATTCCTGGCCCTTAACCGACATGGAAAGATCCGGACGGCCGTATTTCGCGCACAGGCGAGCCGAGCCCAATCCCAGTTCCTTGCCGAAGCCTTCGGCCTTACCGGTCAACTCGGTGCACTTAACGAGTGCTTCCGCATTGCCGAACTTCAGATCGATGCCGCCGGTCTGTTCCGTCGTGATCAACCCAAGCTCGAACAGCTCCATGGCTGCCGAAATCGTCGCGCCCAGAGAAATCGGATCGAGCCCCTGCTCGTTACAGATGAACTGGGCATACGTCAGCGCTTCTAGATCGTTGACCCCTGTATTGTTACCCAGCGCCCAGGCGGCCTCATACTCCAGACCACCCGAGGAATGCCAGTATTCCGGCTTGTTGACGACAGTGAAGTGCTTCTCGTCGATCTTGGAGATACGACCGCACGCGATGGTGCAGGCAAAGCACGCCTGGTTTGTCTGCAGGTTCTTTTCGCCATCCGTCGAGCGCGGCGTCGCCATCGCCTCGGCGGAGATGTCGTGGGCGCCCTCGAACTGGACTTCCCGGCTGTTCCGGGTCGGCGAGGCACCAGCCTCATTGATGGCATTCATCAACACCTGGGTGCCATAGGTCGGCAGTCCACTGCCGGTAACGGCATTTTCCGCCAGCACCTGCTTGCCATCGTTGGTCGCCTTCATGAAGGCTCGACCGTCGCGGACCTTGACACCCTTAGTGCCGCGGACCGCGAATGCCTTAAGGTTTTTCGAACCCATCACGGCACCGACGCCGGAGCGGCCGGCTGCACGGTGCAAGTCATTGACGATAGCCGAATATAGAACGCCGTTCTCACCCGAAATACCGATCGTTGCCACGTGCATCATCGGATCTTGATGCTTTGCCTTGATCCACTCGTCCGTCTTCCAGACCGACGTGCCCCAGATGTCAGAAGCATCCAGCAGCTCAGCCTTGTCGTCCGTGACGCACAAGTAAACTGGCTTGGGCGACTTGCCTTCCAGGATCACCATGTCCCAACCGGCGAATTTCAGCTCCGCGCCGAAATAACCGCCAGAGTTCGAACAAGCGATTGCGTTGGTCAATGGCCCCTTGGTGATGACCGAATAGCGCCCGCCCGTCGATGCGCACGTACCCGTCAGCGGGCCGGTGGCAAAGATCAGCTTGTTGTCGGGCCCAAGCGGATCGCATTGGGCGTCGATTTCCTCGACCAGATACTTCGTGGCCAGACCGCGCTGACCGAGATATTGCTGCGCCCAATCCATATTGAGCGGCTCAGACTGAACCGTACCATTCGTCAGGTTCACCCGGAGGACTTTTCCAGTCCAACCCATCGGACGTCTCCTGTGATTATTGCGTTATCTTGGAACTGCCTGGCGATACCAGCGGGCAATCCGAAATCCACCGATTGCGCGCCTCGTACCGCCGCTTCATTAAACCAACCCTTAGTGACCGGTACCCGAAGCCTGCCCGGCCTTCGGTGTATTGGGTCCTTCGGTCGTCGTGGCATTCGCAGATTGCGTCGCCCACACCTTCATTTTGTCGAAGCCACCCTGCTCGACGTCCTGATATGTGATCGCACCCGTCGGACAAGCATCCGAGCATGCCGGCTCACCGCCGCACAGGTCGCACTTGATGACTTTGCCAGTAGAAGCGTTGTAGTTCACGGTCCCGAACGGGCAGGCGATTGTGCAAACTTTGCAGCCCACGCACAGGTTGTCGTGCACAACCTTTACGCCCATGCCGTCCGTCGTGATGGCGTTGACGGGACACGCCTGCTGGCACCACGCTTCCGCGCACTGCGTACAGGTATAAGGCACGAACCGCGCCTCTGTGTGAAAATCGAAAACACGAATTCTGGATTTGGCGACGTTGAACTCGCCTTCGTTCTCGAGCGAACAAGCCATTTCGCACTGCTTACAGGCAGTGCACTTGCCAGCATCGATCACCAGCGCCTTGAGCATTTTTTTCCTCCGGTGAAGCCTTCTGGCGGACATTTCGCCACAGGTCGCTCGAACTTGGCGTGGTGGAGGTCCAAAGGTCAACTGTACTTTCGGGACATAAGTCGAATCTGGTGGAATTTTTCCAGCTCCATACGCAGCCAGAACCAGACCTCCCGGATTCGCATGCATTATCATGCACACCTTCGCGGGATCAGCCCTTCAGGCCCGCCCGTGCGATGGCAACTCCCATGGCTACCGTGACCAAAACCTGGAATGTAAGAATCATCTGGCCGTTAGCTCCTCGATAAATCGATGACTACCAACCCAAACGCTTTGCGCGGACCGATGGATCAATCCCCAGCCATCCCCCTCAAGCGCAATCACTGCACAATTCTGCCGGCCCCTTTTTCCACCGCGCCACAATCCCGTACCCAGTGGCCCTCAGTCCCATCGGACGATCTTCGCCGCTAACCATGGCAATGCTCGCGATTGCGTTGTTTTCACCAATTGGCTAGTGAGGTGGATCAGAAGTTCGTTATCTAACTGGACGCAACCTTGGAAACGAGCTTCTGATCCGTAAACCTCACTAGACTCATAGTTTTGCTAGTGTGATTCAAAGCCCGAGAATTCGCTCCGAGGCTGCCGCAAATGATCGGCGAATTCCTCACCCATCACACGAGAGCATCAGCCCATAATGGTGTCGACGAATTCCCACCTCACCACCTCGGAGGATCTGAAGTGAAGATCTGCATGATCGGCGCCGGCTATGTCGGCCTTGTCTCTGCTGCCTGTTTTTCGGAATTCGGCTGGACCGTCACTTGCGTCGACAACGACCCCGAGCGGTTGGCCCAGATGGCCGATGGTAAATCGCCGATCTATGAACCGGGCCTCGACGAATTGCTGGCGCGCAACATTGAGGCAGGCCGGCTGAAATTCTCCGGCGAACTTGGCCCCGCCGTCAAAGACGCCGACGTCGTATTTCTGGCCGTCGGAACTCCGATGCGCCGTGGCGACGGCTATGCCGACCTGTCCTATGTGTACGGTGCCGTCGAGGAACTGGCTCCCCACCTCAACGGATTCACGGTCATCACGACCAAGTCGACCGTTCCAGTTGGCACCAGCCGCGAAATCGAAAAGCGCTTGAAGGAATTGCGCCCCGATGCCGACTACGCAGTCTGTTCCAATCCCGAATTCCTGCGAGAAGGCTCTGCAATCCAGGACTTCACGCACCCCGACCGGGTCCTTGTCGGACTAGACAACGAGCGCGCCCAGGAACGCATGGAACTGCTCTACAAGCCACTATCCTTGCGCAACGCGCCCGTCATGTTCGTCAGCCGCGAATCAGCCGAACTTGCCAAATACGCAGCGAACGCTTTCCTGGCCATGAAGATTTCCTTCATCAACGAGATGGCCGATCTATGTGAAGCCGTCGGCGCCGACGTCCAGGAACTCGCCTCCGCAATCGGCAAGGACCGCCGCATCGGCGAAAAATTCCTCCATCCCGGTCCCGGTTACGGCGGCTCATGCTTCCCCAAGGACGTCTCCGCCATCATTCGAACGGCCCGCGAGAACCGATCGCCGCTATCGCTGATCGAGCAGGTCCAAACCGTCAACGACGAACGCAAAATCGCCATGGCAACCCGCATCGAACGCCAGGCCGGCGGATCGGTACGCGGAAAGACCGTCGCCGTCCTGGGCGTCACCTTCAAGCCCAATACCGACGACATGCGCGATGCCCCAAGCCTCGTCATCGTGCCGATGCTCCAGGAACGCGGCGCAACGGTCCGTGCCTATGACCCACAAGGCCGCAAGCAGGCCGAACCGATGCTGCCTGGTGTTGAGTGGTGCGAAAGCGCACTGGAAGCCGCCAAGGAGGCTGACATCCTGGCGGTATTGACGGAGTGGAACGAATTCCGCGCGCTCAACCTGTCCGACCTCAAGGCTGCGATGTCGGGGGACGTGCTGGCCGACCTGCGCAATATTTTCAATGCCAAGTCGGCAACAGAAAATGGCTTCCGTTACGACAGCATCGGTAGGCCGGGTTAGCCCCCTGCGCTCAATTTAAAAAAACCGATTGTAAAATATTATCAGGCAAAGACGTCACGCCTTGCAACGCTCGAACAGCTTGAAACTGGGGCAGAACTCAGGCTGGCCGGCATTCGGATCGGCACGGTCGTGAGCTTCCAGCCAATGCAGGCAATCGGTTGCCAAGGCGCAATGCAGGCAAACGTCGCGAGCCTTGGAATAGGCTTCGCCATTATCTTCACGCACCAAGGCGAGTTCATTGACGCCCAGCGCCTTCATCATGTCCTGCAAACGGCGAGCCCTAAGCTCGACCTGGCGCACCATCGGCCGAAACATTAAGCGCACTCCTCAACCCGATAATTAGTTTTGGCCCCTGCCATTTAGCAGGCTCCCATATTCGACTTTGGCACCATGCGGTATTTCGCCATGTCGTTGAACAACTGTCGTCCAGAGTCTGAAGGGGATCAAGTGCCTCCCGGCTTTGCGGTCAATAGGACGCAGATTCCAAGCGCCAGGAGCATCGACCAGCCCAATTGGCGCATCGGCCTAGCCCGACACCATCGTCTGCACGCCCGCTAAAGCGACAAAGCAACCGCAAACCCCAAGATATGCCGATAGCGGACCAGGCAATCCCTTCAGGCTGATATCGCGCAGCGGAGGGATGGCAGCGCAGAGTAGTACGAGGAGAACGGTATGCGTATCGATCTCTCACCCCCCAAACCAACTGAAGCCGCTGGCACCGCCCCGCTTGAGCACAGCATAAATCGACTTAAGCGAGGCTATGCCACGCCAACTTATCCACCACGAACACTATGTCACGTTGCGCTGCACAATAATAATTGGGAAGTAAATGCACCCAAGTACCGGCGCAGCCAGCGAAGTAAACAGGATAAAGATTTTGCGAAATAACACCGAATTCTTTGACCTGTTACACAAGCCGGGGCGCAAATGATGTTCTTTTGGGCAGGGCAACTCGCCGCCAGCGAAGTGCCGGCGCCATCGCAACTGAGCGAAGTACCGGACTTCGGCAGCAATCCTGGCAATCTGAAGATGTACTTCCGCCCGGCGCCATCAAGCGGGCCGGGCCGTCGTCCAGCGCCTCTCGTTGTCGCCCTTCACGGCGCCTCACAGGATGCAAGCAGCTTCGAAAAGGGCATCGGCTGGGCAACCCTTGCCGACCGGCACGGGTTCGCGTTGCTGATGCCAGAGCAACAATTCGAAAACAATCCGAACAGTTGCTTCACCTGGTACCTTCCCTCGCACACCGAGCGCGATCGTGGCGAGGCGTTATCGATCAAACAAATGATCCTGCACGCGATTGACTCCGGCGGCATCGATCCAGACCGCGTTTACATTGCCGGACTTTCAGCCGGTGGCGCGATGACGTCTGTAATGCTGGCGACCTACCCGGAGATGTTTGCCGGCGGTGCAATTTTTTCAGGCCTGCCCTATGGGGGAACCAGTTCTATCTTGGACGCGCTACTTGCCATGACCATGGGCCGCGAGCAAAACGCGGATCACTGGGCCGATAAAGTATTCTCCGCGACCCCGCATCGCGGATCATGGCCCAAGGTTTCCATTTGGCATGGCACCGCCGATCCGATCGTCAACCCGATCAACGCAAATGAAATCCTCAAGCAGTGGACTCATGTCCACGGACTTTCCAAGCAGCCTTTTGTAGAGCATTCTGTCGACGGACAATTGCGCCGCGTTTGGCACAATGATGACGGCGATGAAGTGATTGAATCGGTGATGGTTCCCGGTATGGGACATGGCGTTCCAATCAAGCCCGACAGCGAAATCGGCGGTTGCGGCAATGTCTCAGCCTTCCATTTCGATGTCGGAATTTCGGCGGGCAACTCGGTCATCGAATTCTGGGGAATCTCCGCCTGCCCACCTGAGCCATCAGCTATTGCTGGCGGTGGAATTTCGACCGGTTGGTCGGCGACGTTCCATCAGGAAGATAGACCCTCTGCATCAGATCCATAACGGCATCGTCACCCAGTAGCTTTCGCTCCGCGGTCATCAACTCAACCCCGCCACGCAAAGCAGACGAACAAAGCTCGTTTTCAGATGGTGCGCTTACCACAAGCGAGTCCGCCAGATCCCCGCCGTTGAACGGGATTGGCGAACCATCGGGCCTGGCCCTGAACGACACATGATGGGTTTCACCATCCGCGTCGATCCAATCCATATCGAAAACCAGTTCATCCCCGTCCTCGGCAATCCGGTAGGTCGCCGACTTCGGCGGATCGCCTTGCTCATAGGTGCACGTGTCAACGTCGAGCACCCATGATCCGAGAAACTTCTGATAAATCGGCTTGCTCATGCCCGACAGCATCCTTGAGAATTCAACAACACCGCTTCAATAAGGCATCGGATACCGGCGGTGAACTTCGCCGATCTCGGTGAGAACCTCATCCGACAAGCTCACGTCATCAGCCTCAATCGCAATTTTGAGCTGATCCATCCGACTCGCACCAATGATGCTGGCCGTCGTGAATGGCCGGTGCAGCGTGAACGCAATAGCCATCTGGCAAGGATCGAGACCGTGGCGTTGCGCGATATCGACATAGGCCCGTGTTGCCGCATTCGCAGCTTCCGTATCTCGTGCCATTTCGCCCATCAACGATTTGCGCGAACCTTCCGGCACTTTGCCATCCAGATACTTGCCGCTCAAAATCCCCATCGCCAACGGCGACCAGGCCAGCAATCCGACATCCTCATGATGGGACGCCTCCGCCCAATCGGTATCGAACTGGCGGTTGAGTAGGCTGTACTCATTTTGCACCGATTGCACGCGTGGCAATCCATGCTGTTCGGCAAGCTTGAGCATTTCCATCAAGCCCCACACCGAATCGTCCGACACTCCGAACGCACGGATCTTGCCCTCGGCAACAAGTTCGCCAATGGCCTGCAGGCTCTCAAGCAGATTGCCGCGAACCGCTGACTTGTCCTGCTTCTCCGGGGCAAACGTCCATTGCTGCTGAAAGTGATAGCTACCCCTTTGCGGCCAGTGGAACTGATAGAGGTCGACGTAGTCGGTCTGCAGCCGCTTCAGGCTCCCCTCGACCGCCAGCTTGATTTCCTTACCCGTTATGCCGCGGCCGCCGCGCACCGACCTGTTACCCAGCCCGGTAATCTTGGTCGCAAGCACGATCTCGTCACGACGGCCGGGGTTCATCTTCATCCACGTTCCGATAATCTCTTCGGTCCGCCCCTCTGAAGCGCCATTCGACATGATCGGATACATCTCGGCGGTGTCCCAGAAATTGACGCCCCGCTCCAGCGCGAAGTCCATCTGTTGATGGCCCTCGCTTTCGGTGTTCTGACTGCCCCACGTCATGGTTCCAAGGCAGATACGGCTGACCTTGATATCGCTGCGTCCAAGCGTATTGAATTGCATGACCGGTCTCTGAGCTTTGGTTGGAATTGGATAATCGGGAGTTCAATAGGTATAGCCCATAAGCCGGCGCGCAAGCCCCCTTCGTGCCCCTCGCCAGGCTTGTTGGCACACGTGGGAAAGTAAATCGTCGGATACACCTGACAATTCTTGCTCGCCGACAGTCCTGGCATCATGGCCTGCATCGCGCATTCCCTCGCCAGATTTTCGTCAAGCTTGAATTTCAAGGCTCAAGCGGGCTCCGGTAGCGCAATGGTTTCCTCATGAGAAAGCCATGCCGCGTAACCCAGACAGGCGGCAATCTGCTCCTCTTTTAAGGGCGGGTAGCTCTCCGCAATCTGGGCTGGAGTACGCCCATCAGCCAAATTATCGAGCACGACCGAAACCAGGATACGTGTTCCCTTCACGGTCGGACGGCCCTTGCAAATCGCCGGATCTCGTACGATGAAATTCTGCCAATTCACGCTGATCTCCCAGATTTGCGATTGTTACCGGGCTGGCGGCTATCAACCTACACCACCGCCAGCAATGACGCCAATTACAGCACCTTCCCCGGATTGAGAATACCGTTTGGATCGAGCGCCGCCTTTACTGCGCGCATCATGTCGAGTTCCGTTTCCGAGCGGAATCGCGCCAGCGCCTCGCGCTTCATACGGCCAATTCCGTGCTCTGCCGAGATCGATCCGTCCATGTCCGCGACCAGCGCATGCACTGCATCGTTCATCTCTTCCCATTGCGCCAGATAGGCCGCTTTTTCCATCGCAGCGGGCTGAGTCACATTGTAGTGCACGTTGCCATCGCCGAAATGCCCAAACACCACCGGCCGCGCTCCCGCACACACAGCCTCCACAACCTCGCCCGCCCGCGTCACGAATTCAGGTATCGCAGCGACCGGCACCGAGATGTCATGCTTGATGGAACCACCTTCAAACTTTTGCGCTTCCGACAAATCTTCCCGCAGGCGCCATAGCTGCTGGGCATGATCGATCGATGCTGCAATCGCGGCATCGCTGATAGCACCCGACTCGAAGGCTTCCGACAACGCCCCCTCCATCATCGCTTCCGCCGCGCCATCCGCCGACCCACTCGATATCTCAAGCAGCACATACCACGGCGCGTCCCCCTCAAGCGGACGGCGCAGACCCGGCACATGGCTGGTCACGATATCAAGGCACCAGCCCGACATGAACTCGAATGCGGTTAGGTTCGTTCCAGCCACCGCCCGCGCCCCGCGGAATAATTCCAGCATCGCATCAAGATCGCGAACTGCAACGAACGCCGTCGCCGTTTCAACCGGCCTTGGAAACAGCTTTAGGACCGCTGCCGTAATGATCCCCAGCGTCCCCTCTGAGCCAACGAACAGATGCTTTAGGTCATAACCCGTGTTGTCTTTCTTCAAGGCGCGCAAGCCCTCAAAGATGCGCCCATCCGCCAACACCACTTCCACCCCGAGCGTCAGATCCCGCGTATTGCCGAACGCCAAGACCTGCACCCCGCCGGCATTCGACGCCAGGTTTCCGCCAATGCGGCACGAACCCTCAGACGCCAGGCTGAGCGGAAACAGCGCACCCGCCTCCTCTGCCGCGTTTTGTACGTCAGCCAGCGTCACGCCAGCCTCGACCAGCATGTATCCACCAGCCGCATCGACATGACGAACGCGGTTAAGCCGCTCCGTCGAGATGACGATTTCCTCGCCCGATTCGAAAGGAATCTGCCCGCCGACAAGCCCGGTATTGCCACCCTGCGGCACAACGCCGACCCGCGCCTCATTCGCAAGCTTCAGGATTTCGGAGATTTCCGCCGCCGATCCGGGGCGCAAAACCAGCGGCGTCCTGCCGACATACTTTTCTCGCCATTCGGTCAAATAGGGTGCCTGATCGGAAGCATCGGTGAATGCATGCGCTTCCCCCACAATGGCGGTAAGCTTGGCAACCAGTTCAGGGGTCGGCGGATTGAGTTGGGTCATGGAGCGGCTTTGGCAGGTTGGAGTTCTACAAGGAGGGGTTCATTGGCAGATGCGTACCCGATTGACGGCACCTGCGCTGCTATCTAATCGTTTCTCCAAACGTTACTACATTCAACTAGCTGGCCGGGCACGACCCCGTTTGGTTCTGCACAAATAGACGATGTGGCCAGGAGAAAGCGACCCCATGCGATATCTTGTAACCGGAGCCGCCGGTTTCATCGGCTACCATACCGCCAGGTCCTTGCTGGAAAACGGCCACGAGGTGATCGGGCTCGACAATCTCAACGACTATTACGATGTCAACCTCAAGCAGGCCCGCCTGGATCATATTTCAGGCAACCCGGCATTTCAGTTCCACAAGCTCGACCTTGCCGACCGCACCGCGAT
This sequence comes from Alphaproteobacteria bacterium, assembly GCA_022600345.1. GTDB lineage: Bacteria > Pseudomonadota > Alphaproteobacteria > Rhizobiales > Hyphomicrobiaceae > Filomicrobium. The sequence continues at coordinate 19,356 of JAHZKP010000035.1, forward strand.
CGAAGCCCTGTTTACCGATCAAAAGCCGCAACGCGTCGTCCACCTGGGCGCCCAGGCCGGCGTGCGATATTCAATCGAGAATCCCAACGCCTACGTCGATTCAAACCTTGTCGGCATGGTCAACATCCTGGAAGGCTGCCGGCATAACGCTATCGATCACCTGGTGTTCGCTTCCTCAAGTTCGGTCTACGGCGCCAACACCAAGATGCCATTTGCCGTCACCGACAATGTCGACCACCCGCTCAGCCTTTACGCGGCAACCAAGAAGTCGAATGAGCTGATGGCGCACACATACGCGCATCTCTATCAGATCCCCATGACCGGCTTGCGCTTCTTCACCGTCTATGGCCCCTGGGGCCGCCCCGACATGGCGCTGTTCAAGTTCACCAAGCTGATCCTTGAAGGCCGGCCGATCGACATTTTCAACAACGGCAAACATGCTCGCGATTTCACTTACATCGACGACATCGTCGAAGGCGTACTTAGAACCGCGGAAAGAATTCCTCAAGGCAACATGGGCTGGACCGGCGACAATCCCGACCCGGCCTCGTCAACGGCGCCCTACCGGATTTACAACATCGGCAATTCGCAGCCCGTCGAACTGATGGACATGATCGCGGCGCTGGAAAAAGCGCTCGGCCGGCAAGCCGAAAAGAACTACCTGCCGATGCAGCCCGGCGACGTGCTGGCGACCTTTGCCAACGTTGACGGGCTGAAAGCCGATGTCGCCTTCAAGCCCGACACGTCCATCGAAGACGGCATTGCCCGGTTCGTCGATTGGTACCGCGATTTTTACGATCAACCCGCTTGAGCTCAGATGCGACGGCCCCTCAAGATCAAGGGGCCGCAGCTATCCAGTCAGCTCACAATCAGCTTGTGTTTCAAATCTTCCGAGGAATAAGCAACGAAGCCCGTGTTGAGATACCCGACATCGGTCTTGCCGTAGCCAAACGGTTCCCCGTCGATCTTCGTCACAAGCCCGCCCGCAGCATTCAAAACCGCATGGCCTGCTGCGGTATCCCATTCCATTGTCGGTCCATGGCGCGGATAAACATCCGCTTCGCCACGCGCCACCAGGCAGAATTTCAGCGACGACCCCATGTTCGCCCGGCCTGCGACCGGCAACGGCAGGGCTTCGATCCAGGCATCGCCCTCCGACGTTCCATGCGATTTGCTGGCAACAACCGTCAGCCCATCGGCAGGCGGCGTCCTGGTCGTAGTCGGCTTGAAGTCGAGTGCCGCGAACCCACCGGCATCGGCAACTGCGGCTGGATCGGAAACCTTGGCGATCAAAACCTCATTGCGCCCCACCGTGACATAGATATCGCCCAGCGCCGGCGCGTAAACGATACCGAAAATCGGCTTCCCGTTTTCGATCAGGCCAATGTTGACAGTGTATTGGCCCGAACCGCTGGTGAATTCGCGGGTTCCATCAAGGGGGTCGACCAGGAAGAAGCACGATTCAATCTGAGGAATCTCACCCCGGCTGACAGCTTCTTCGGCGATCACCGGAATCTCAGGCACCAGCCGTTTCAGGTCGTCCAGGATTACGACCTCCGCCTCCTGATCGGCCAGTGTCACCGGGCTGCCATCGGACTTCTCGGTCGCTCCTTGCGCATCGCTCTTGAAGTATTTGAGCGTGATCACGCCGGCGCGCAGCGCGGTTCCGGTAAGTTTTTCAGCCAGCGACCGCAGTTGTTTGTCGTCCATTTTCGTTGATGCTCCCCGAGCCCGTGAATGATGTGCAGAAAGGCAATTAACACATTGCGAAGGCGAGCGCGAACCACGCGACAGCATCCGCTACGAATAGCCAAAGCCCGCTCCGGTTATCCCCGCCCCTGCCGTCACCATTCAAAATTGGCGCACCTTTCAAATTTCCCCAAATGGAGCACGCCGAATGGAGGAAACCGATCACCTGCGCCTGCCATATCTGATCGCGGCACAGGCGCAAAAGCACGTAACCCACAACGAAGCACTGCGAGCCCTTGACGCCATCGTTCATTTGGCCGTCGACGACCGCGACCTGACCGCCCCCCCGGCAAGCCCATCCGATGGCGAGCGCTATTTGGTCGCAGCCAGCGCGACCGGCGACTGGGCAGGACACGACGGCGAAATTGCCGCCTTTCAGGATGGCGCCTGGATGTACTACAGCCCCAAAGAAGGCTGGATTGCCTGGGTGTCTGACGAGGACGCGGCAATTGCCTTCGACGGCACAAATTGGGTTGCTCTTTCCAGCGGCGGCGGTGGCGGCAGCGTCAACCCGACCCCGCTTGTCGGCGTCAACGCCACAGCCGACACCACCAACCGGCTTTCGGTCTCTGCGCCAGCCACCCTGCTTAGTCACGAAGGCAACGGCCACCAGCTCAAGATCAACAAAGCAGCTAGCGGCGACACCGGCTCACTACTCTACCAGACCGGTTTTTCCGGCCGCGCGGAAATCGGTCTGACCGGAGACGATGACTTCCACTTCAAGGTCAGCGCCGACGGCACCGCCTGGAACGACGCCATCCTCATCGACAAGGACACAGGCGAGGTATCATTCCCCAACACAACGATCGGCGGCGGTGGCGGCTTCACACCGTTCGCCAGCCGGGCTGTTGTCCGGCAAACGTCTTCCGATACCTGCCCCAATGCGCCGACACAAACGACGCTGTCCTGGCAAAACGAAGTCGAAGACATCGGTGGCTGGTTCGATCCTGGATCGCCAACCAGGTTCACCGTGCCATCCGGGATTTCACTGGTGGAGCTGACCGCGCTTTTGAAGCTGTCCGCCGCTGCCGGCAACAATGGCTCAATCAAGATCGAACATTATAACTCTTCCGACGTGTTGCAGGACATCTACCTGAACGGCTTCAACTTCAAACTTCAGATCAATGGCGCAATCAACACGCCGCCAGTGGCCGTTTCACCTGGCGATTACTTCACGATCGTCGTCGTCCAGAACAGCGGCTCCACACGAACAACCGACACCAACGTCTGCGTGTTCACAATCGCGGGGATCGCGTGATGACAACAACCAAAGCCACCCTTGAGATTGACCTGTCAGCAACCGACCCGGGCCACCTGCTCATTTCCCTTGGCGAGCCCGATCACCAATTCGTCAACAATCCCGAAACCGGCAAGGCCGTCCTGACGATTATTGGCCGCACTCAAGCGCAAGCCGATGCGGCATTGGCCGCCTACGCGCCGCCGGCCCCGACGGCAGATGATGTGCGCGCGGAAGCCAGCCGCCGCATGCAGGCTCTCGTTGGCGCACGCGATGCCGGTCATCTGGAAATAATCGTCACCAACGCCACACGCGAAGCCATTCGCCTGTTGCGCAAAGGCACGGCGAATTGGACAACGGCTGAAGCAACACGCGCCGCTGAATTGGAGGCAATCGACACGGCCATCGAAGCGATCCGCGCCGCCAGCAACGCAATGGAAGCGTCCCCTCCAACAGATTTTGCCGACGATAGCTATTGGCCTGCCAACCCCGGCTGAAACAAGCGGGCAGCCATTCATCGATAGGCCCCGCAAACAAAAAAAGGAAGGGGAGCAACTTGCATTGCTCCCCTTCCGCCTAACTTTGATCCAAATTCCAACAAGGCGGCATTCATCCCGCATGCTGGTCCTATCGCCGGATTATCAGCGGTTGCTACGTCTGCTCTTGCCCCACAACTCAACTTCGGCCTGGCCGCGCAAATTGAGCTTGGTGCGATACTGGAACTCGATCCGGTCGATAAACCGGGCCTTGCCCTTAAGGTCAAATGGTTCCGAGATTTCGTCCTGCTCCAGCGTCCCGTAAATCGGAACCTCCTCCCGGCGTCCATTGGCGTACACGATGGTCATGCCATACATCCGCACATCGGCACCGCGTGCACGAACCCGCACACCCGTATAGCGGCCCTTCGATTTCCCAACCTTGAAAACATCATCATCTTTTTTGAACAAGCCAGCTTTCCGCGAACCTAAAAGGCTCCAGCCCCGACCGATCTCGCGATCACGTCCGCGCCGCCCTTCCCGGTCAAATACCGAGCGGCGTCGGTCCCGGCGAGCGCTACGGCGATCCTTACCCCGGTACCGGTAACCTGCCTTGCCTAGCAGGTCGATGCGGGCGTATTCAGAACGCCCACGCTGTGGACGCAGCTTCAACACGACTTGCTTGACCTTGCGGCGATCGCCTTGCAGGTCGATAGGATCAGTTGCTTCACCTGGCTCCAGGCGATCACGGATCTTTACCTTCTGCCTGTCACCATTGGCGAACACGATCTCGGCCGAACGCACCAGGACGGTATCCACCCAGGCCCGGAGCCGGATTGAACCGACGCGCTTGTCACCACGGTCAAGCCGCAGCGTAACCTCACGGTCCTTTGTGCCAAGGTTGGCGGTTTCCATCACATCATAGCCGCCCGGCTCATTGGCAATCAGCCCCTGAAGCACGGCGTGTCCACGCTGGCCCTTCGACTTGCCCAGATACCGGTAACGAATTTCGGCTGCTGCAATCCGGCGGGCTTTCCCTGGCAGATCGATGCCCGTCGTGCCTTCGCCCTTGTTCAAGGCGACTTTCAACTTGAAGTCCTCCGAACTGCCATTGACGAACTTCAGACGCAAGCCAATGACCTCCACGGGCCCGTTGACGGCAACGAGGCGTACTTTCGTAAACCGACCGATCTTTCCTCTCAGATTCACAACATCAATAACCGTGCGTTGTTCTTCCAGAATCCGGGCCCAATCGTCATAATCGGCAGCCTGTGCTGTCGTCACGAAACCCGATGTCAAAACGGCGACTGCGGCCGCCAGCATTTTCTTCAACACGAGATCTATCCTCTACTCATCGTCTCTTTTGCAGGCCGTCCTGAAGCGACAAAACCGCTAGGAACCGACCCGTTTAATCGGCATGATCCAAACGCGGCGCCTGTCAGCGGTCTCTACGCCTCTGACCGCGGCGGCGCGGAGCGCGCTTGCCCAGTAGATCGATGCGGGCTCCCGAAGCACCCTTTTCAAGCTGACGAAGCCGCAGCGACACGCCCTTGATGCCGCGCTCATACCCCTTCAAGTCGATCGGATCGGTTGCTTCACCCGGCTCCAATCTGTCGCGGATACGAACCCGTTGACGCTTTCCGTTATTGAATACGATTTCTGCGCTGCGCACACGCAGCGTCTCGCCCCAACCGCGCAAACGCAACTGCCCAACTCGGTCTTCGCCCGGCAGCACTTTCAACAGCACCTCCCGGTCATCACCGCCCACGTTGGAGCTTTCCATCACTTCCCAGCCACCAGGCTCAGGACCAAGCAGACCGTTGAGAATAACCAGACCGGTATTTGGACCCTTGCGCGAATTGCCATACTCAACTTCGAACTTGGTAATGACCGTCGATACACTGGGCAGTTTGATGGCGTTTAACGGCTTGCGATTTTGCAGGAATTTCTCGACCCTGTAGGTCCGCGTTTTTCCGCCTCGGAACGTCACCTTGACGTTTCGCACATAGGCTGACCCATAGACCGAAACGATTTTGATCTTCTCAAACCGGCCGATGCGGGGCTTCACCACCACGCTGTCGATACGGTCGCGCCCTTCTTCAGCCAGCGGCGCCCAGTCGTCCTTGCCCGCCATGGCACTGGTCGATGTCGCCACGGCAACGCCCACCATGCCGGCAAATGCTATGATCTTCTTCCACACGAGATCTTTCCTCCCTACAAAGACTACTAAGGCTTCGTGCAAACGCTTACCGGCTCGCAAATTCACCGGTCGGATGAATTCTCCAACTAACGGATTACCGGGCCTAGCAGGCAACGTCGACATAAAAATGGAGGAAAACAGGCATCCGGCCTCAAATTCCATTCCCTGAGAACAAACAGAATCAAAGGTTGATCAATGACTTCTGTTCACCAACCGGTCGACGAGACGGCACCACTGGACGTGTTGGGGGCTGCCAGATCATGGCTGATGGCGGGCCGGCCGGTCGCCATAGCAACGGTTGTCGATACTTGGGGGTCAGCGCCGGTCGCCGTCGGCGGACAGATGGTTGTCGCCAGCGAAACTGAATTCCAAGGCTCTGTCTCAGGTGGCTGCGTTGAAGCAGATGTCATCGTCGCTGCTTTGCAGGTCATCGCCAATAACCGCCTGGAGCGCCTGGAATTCGGCGTCAGCGACGAGACCGCCTGGAACGTCGGCCTGCCGTGCGGTGGCCGCATCGCGGTTATGGTCGAACCGTTTTCCTGCGAGGCTGATTTGGCCTTGATCACCAGGTTGATCGCAGCCCGCCAGGAACGCCGCGAGATCTTCGTTGCAACCAGGCTGACAACCGGCAACCGAACGGTCCACGAAATGACCTCAAGCCTGCCCCAACCGCTAAGGTCAGCAATTGAACCCACCCGCAGCGCCTTGGTCGCCACCCCAACCGGTGACGTCTTCGTCCACGCTCATCTACCCAAGCCGCGGCTGTTCATCATCGGCGCCACCCACATTGCCCAGGCCACCGTGGCTATCAGCGACATCCTGGGTCTGGATTGTACCGTCATCGACCCACGCGAGGCATTCACATCCAAAACCCGTTTCGAAAACACACCCGTTCTCAACGCTTGGCCGCAAGACGCACTCTCGGAAATCCAGCTCGACACCTTCACGGCCATCGTCGCCCTCGCCCATGTCGCCCATATCGACGACGAAGCTTTGAAAATCGGCATCCGTAGCCAGGCTGGCTATATCGGTGCTCTTGGATCGACGCGAAACCATGCAAAACGGGTTGCCCGGCTTGAAGGCGCAGGATTCACGGCCGAGGAAATAACCCGAATCCACTGCCCCATCGGGCTCGACATTGGCGCCATTACACCCGAGGAAATCGCCTTATCCTTGGTTGCAGAGGCCATTTTGGCCTTTCGCGGCGCCAAGCGTAACAATGCTGGCTCAACATGATACAGCCACAACGCCAGCCACCAATCGAAAAGTACCCCGTCGCCTGCATCGTCCTTGCCGCCGGCCAGTCGAAACGCTTTGGCCGCGCCAACAAGCTACTAGCGAAGATCGACGGCACCTCCCTCATCCGCGCAACGCTAGACCGTGTCCTGGCAAGTCGTTGTGCGCATGTCAGTGTCATTGTTCAACCCCATCCTCTGAGCGCAGAACTGTTCCGCGCCCTCGCTGGCCTGAACGTCCATATCGTAGAAAATCCGAGATTTACCGATGGGCTTGGTACATCAATATCGGCCGGGGCTGCCACGCTCCCCCAAAGGATCGCCGGCACATTCATTCTGCCCGGCGACATGCCCTGGGTTGAAGCCGCGACGCTCGATGCAATGATTTCGCTTTTCCAGCGTCCCTCGACTAACCACAGGGCTGCCGATCGCGTCGTTGTGCCGCTAACAGCCGATAACAGGCAGCGAAATCCCGTTCTGTGGCCCAAACGATATTTTGCCTGTCTGATGGAGTTGGATGCCGACCAAGGGGCAAAAGCCTTGATTCCTCGCGAGGCTCAAAATCGCATTAACTATCTCGTTGCGGTATCTCGTCAATTTGGCGATGTCGACCGCCCAGCAGACCTGCCCGTCACCAACAAATGACGCAGCACTTAACATAAATTTGCATTCCCGAAATGCTCAAGAAACGGAACAATGTCGCTATTTACCTGTCTGTTGATCGTCAAGCCGACACCGGTCAACCAACTTCGGGGGCATTTGCGTTTCAGCCGACATTCATGCCGCTGCGGCTATAAATCCTAAACATGCTTGATGTCGTATACGTTACAACCAACATGCCCGCCGAGCCGTAAAAACGACGGGCAGCCGACGGCGCCAGCACACTTTGACCAACACCAGGCCGCAACTTTGGCCGCCGCCACGGTACTTAAAAGATGAGCGTTCATGATAGAAAGATCACATCGATGAGCCGGGCGAAAGCTAAAGCGCGCAAAACCACGCCCTCCGTGGTCGCACGAACCGACGACGAAGCCCCGGTCTCCCAACGCTCGAGCCCGGCCGGTGAATCCGAAACGCGGTCTCCTTCCGCGTCGCCCTCTGCGGTCCCCTCCAAGGCGCCCGCCCCGGCGCCTGCAACGCCGGTCCCGCCTGCGCGCCAGTCACTTGCCGGTAGGATCCTGCGCCTCTTTATGAAGTCACTGCTGCCGGCGATCGTCATTGTCGCCGGATACTTCGGGTACGATTATCTTGTCGCAACCAAACCCGAGCCCCCTGTCAGGCCCAAACAGGAACGCGCCTTCACCATCCAGTCGGCGACCGTCAAGGCCGCCACCTACCAACCTCAACTGACCTTGTTCGGTTCAATCGTAGCCGGCCGCCAGGTCGACATCCGCGCGCTTGTCTCCGGCCAAATCATCGAAACCGGAGAAACGCTGCGCGAAGGCGGACAGGTCGGCGAGGGCGACCTGCTTCTCAAGATCGACCCCATCGACTATTCGACCGGTCTGGCTGAACTGCGTGCGCAACTGGCCGAAACCCAGGCCAAGGTGAGCGAATTCGAAAGCTCGCTTGCAACCGTCAAGCAATCTTTGAAATATTCCCGCGAGCAATTGAAGATCGCCAAGGCCGACCTGGACAGAGCAAAGCCTCTTGCGCGGCGGCGCGCCATAACCGAGCGAACAGTCGATGATCGTCGCCAGGCCATGCTCCAGCGCCAACTGGCCGCCGATGAACTTGAAAACAACCTGAAGGTCTGGGAAGCCCGCATCAGGCAGCAACAGGCAGCCGCCCTCCGGCTTGAGAATACGATTGAGCGTGCCGAACGACGCTTGGCCGAAACCGTCCTAACGGCCCCGTTTTCCGCTTACGTTACCGAGGTCGGCGCGCAGGTCGGCCGCATGGTTGGCAGTAACGACAAGGTCGCCACCCTGATCGACCGCAACTGGATCGAAGCCCGCTTTAACCTGACCGACCGCCAGTTCGGCCGCATTGTTGCAAAGGAAGGCACGCTGGCCGGCCGCGAGATCACGGTTCAGTGGAAGCTGGGCCAGACCACGTTCACCTACCCAGCCATCGTCGAGCGGATCGCAGCGCGCATTTCGTCTGCCACAGGTGGTGTCGAAGTTTACGCCCGCGTCAAGAATCCCAATAAACCCATCCCCCTTCGTCCCGGCGCATTCGTCGAAATCAAAGTGCCAGACACGACCTTCGAAAACGTCTTCAGGGTGCCCGCAACGGCTCTCTACAACGGTACCACCGTGTTCGCGGTCAAAGACGGCCGCCTGCAACCGCGCGCAGTCACGCTCGCCGCCGGAATAGACGAAGACCTCCTCGTACGCGGTGAGTTGTCCGATGGCGATCGAATTCTCGTCTCGCGCATCTCAACACCCGGCGCCGGCATCAAGGTCCAGGAGGCGGAGGTGAAATGAACCCTGCCAGCACAACAGGCCCCTCCCGTCGCCTACCTCACCTGCCATCGGGCGGGCTGATTGGCGTCTTTGTCCGCCACCCCACCGCCCCCAACCTGCTGATGGCGGTGATGATCCTGTTTGGCATCTTCAGCCTGATGAAGCTGAACCGCCAGTTTTTCCCAAACATCGAGATCCCGGCGATATCGGTCAGCGTACCCTGGCCGGGCGCCAGCGCCGAAGACGTCGAGAGCAATATCCTTGAGGTCTTGGAACCTGAACTGCGCTTTCTCGATGAAGTCAGCGAAGTCACCTCGATTGCACGCGAAGGCTCGGGCGTTATCTCGATTGAGTTCAACTCGAATGCCGATCTGCAAAAGGCCCAAAGCGACGTCGAGCAGGCCGTCAATCGCATCACCACGCTGCCTGAAGATTCCGAGCGTCCGATCGTGTCGCGCGCAGCCATGTTCGATGGCGTCGCCTCGCTTTCTCTGACCGGACCGTTTTCCGAGCAGGCCCTCAAGACATTCGGTAAGCAGATCCGCGACGAACTGCTGGCCACCGGCATCGACCGCGTCACCATGAATGGCGCGCGCGATGAGGAAATCTGGATCCGGCTGCGCGAAGCCGATCTCCGCCGCCTCGGCCTGACGTTGCAGGAGGTGTCAGAAAAGGTCCGCCAGAACACGCAGGACCTGCCGGCTGGCAAATTGGAAGGCGAAGCAGAAATTCAGCTCCGCTCCAAGGCCGAGCGCAAGACGCCTGAGACCATCGGCGATATCGAAGTCAAATCAGGCCCCGCCGGCGACAAGGTGTTCCTCAAAGACATCGCCGAAATCGACACACGCTTTGAACGCGAAGGCAAGATCGGCCTGATGCGCGGTCAACCGGCAATCGAGCTGGCCATCCAGCGGGCGCAGCGGGCCGATACCCTGAAAACGATGGAAATCCTCAATCGTTATCTCGATGCAAAGCGCCCGACGCTGCCTGAATCTCTGCAAGTGAATGTCTATGACGTCCGGGGCAAGTTCGTCGCACAACGCCTCGGCATTCTGATTGAGAACGGACTGCAGGGCCTGGCGATCGTGCTGCTGTTGTTGTTCTTGTTTCTCAATGCGCGCGTTGCGTTCTGGGTCGCAGCCGGTATCCCCGTTGCCTTGTTGGCAGCCCTGGGGGTCATGTACCTGACCGGCCAGTCGATCAACATGGTCTCGATGTTCGCCTTGATCATGATGACCGGCATTATCGTCGACGACGCCATCGTTGTCGGTGAGCAAACCGCGACCCTGGAAGAAAACGGCATGAACAGCGTCGACGCCGCACAGGCCGGCGCAATCGGCATGCTCGCCCCTGTCTCAGCGGCGATGATCACCACGTTGTGCTCATTCTTCCCGATCGTCGTTATCAGCGGCCGCATGGGAGATATCCTGATCGCAATCCCGCTCGTCGTGGTCGCCGTCCTGATCGCCAGCCTCATCGAATGCTTTCTTATTCTGCCCGGCCACCTGCGCCACGGCGAAACGAAAAAACGCAAACCCTGGTGGATCCGCCAGAAGCTCGACCAGGGCTTTAACTGGCTGCGCGACGGCCCGGTCAACGCAATCGTGAGAACCGCTTATGCGTGGCGTTACACAACGGCTGCCATCCTGATTGCCAGCCTGTTCCTGGCCATCGGCATGATCGCCGGCGACCGCGTCGGCTTCCGCTTCTTCCCCTCACCTGAATCCGAAAACCTGACGGCAGCCGTCGAATTCGCCCCGGGCATCCCGCGGTCCCAACAGATCGCCGCCCTCTCCCAGTTCGAAGAAGCCCTATACCGCGCCGAGAAAAAGCTGCTGGCCACACAAAGTACCGATGTACCGATCGCCCGTCCTGCAGCGCCCACCGCTGCTACTGGTCAGGAGACCGGCGAGGCCAGCCAGATCGACCGGGTCATTAAGCAGGTCGGTCAGTGGTTTGGCGTCGGCCCGGATGAAAAGAAACGCGAGACCCAACTTGTTGAAGCCGTATTCACAATGGCCGGCAAGGCCGGCCGCATTCAAAACGACAACGTCGCCCAACTCGGTGTCCAGTTGGTCGCCAGCGAACAACGCTCGATCCGCACCAAGCAAATCGTCAAGGCGTGGCGCGAGGCAGTCCCCAGGATTGCCGGCGTCGAACGGCTTTCCATCTCAGGCCGCCGGCCCGGCCCTCCTGGACGCGACGTTGATGTCCGCTTGCAAAGTGCACCTGTCGAAACGCTGAAAGCCGCAGCCGAGGAATTGCGCCAGGCCCTCACCGGCTTTCCCGGCGTCTCCGGCATCACCGATGATCTACCCTACGGCAAGCAGGAATACGTTTTCGAGGTCAACCCGCGCGGCACTGCACTGGGCTTCACCGGTCAATCGATCGGCACCCAGGTGCGCCGCGCATTCGAAGGCGCCATCTCCATCCGCTTTGCCCGCGGCGATGACGAAATCACCGTCCGCGTCATGCGCAGGCAATCAGAAGGCGGACGCCAGGACCTGGTACGTTTCCACCTGACGACGGCGGCCGGCGACCGCGTCCCGCTTACCGAAGTCGTAAACATCTCCGAACGCCGCAGCTTCTCCATCGTCCAACGCAAGGACGGCATTCGCACCGTCGCTATTACCGGCGATATCGATCCTGAAGTCACCTCTACCGAGGAGGTCGTCGCCCGGCTCAACGCCGAGGTGATGCCGGGCCTCGCTGCCAAATACGGCGTCGGCTACATTTACAAGGGCCGCGATGAAGAACGCCGCGATTCCTTCCGCGACCTGAAGCAGGGCGCCCTGCTGGCCTTCTGCCTGATCTACATCACGCTGGCCTGGGTTTTCGGCAGCTATTGGAAACCCTTCAGCGTCATGTTGATTATCCCGTTCGGACTCGTGGGCGCGATCTTCGGCCACTACATTATGGGCCAGGCCCTGACCATCATTTCGATGATCGGACTGTTGGGGTTATCGGGAATCCTGGTGAACGATTCCATCGTCCTCGTCAGCCGAATAAATGAGCGCCTCGCCACCGGTGAAACGCTTGAAGAAGCCGCAGTCGGCGGTGCCCGCGACCGCTTCCGCGCGGTGCTGTTAACGTCGCTGACCACGGTTGGCGGCCTCACTCCGCTGTTGTTTGAAACCAGCCGCCAGGCGCAATTCCTAATCCCGATGGCAACGACCCTCGTGTTCGGCCTTGCCGCCGCGACGATCCTCGTACTGCTGCTCGTTCCATCGCTGCTGGGAATCAGCGCCGACATCGGCCATGCGCTTCAAAAAGTAAGCAGCGTCCTGTTCGGATCCCGCGATCGGGCTGAGCCCCATCCACACTCCACCGCCCCGCCCGCACCCGGCGAGTAGACCGGGACAGCGCCCGATCAGCACCGTGAGCGAGTCGATAAGTTCACCGTGATCCACCTGTCCGGGATCAACCGCGACCCGCGTCCTGCCCAACGTGATTTTTTTTACGTCAACACAGCGCAGGCTGGTGTTGAGCAATGGAAATGTTGCCCCCCAACGACCGCCACACACGCCCCCTCTCCCTTGGGGGAGAGGACGCGCTGCCATGACTTGCAGGCGCCCTGGCACGAGGAACGGCCCTGCGACTGACAACCGGTGAGCACCGGCGATTGCAAGTCATCGTGGCAGCGCCAGGTGAGGGGGGCGGACCGTTTCGCGCCTCACCACACCGGCCCGGTCGCCTTTTAAAACAAGCCGTCGATCTCGCCTTTTTCGTTGATGCAGATCTTCTCCGCAGACGGTACGCGCGGCAGTCCGGGCATCCGCATGATATCGCCGCAGACCGCTACGATGAATTCCGCGCCCGCCGCCAGGATAACTTCGCGCACCGGAATTTCATGGCCGGTCGGCGCACCGCGCGCAGTCGGATCGGTCGAGAACGAGTACTGCGTCTTGGCCACGCAGATCGGAAGGTGGCCGTAACCTGCGTCCTGCAAATCCTTCACCTGATTGCGCACCGCCGGACTGCCCGCAATCGAATCGGCACGATAGATCTCGGTTGCAATCGTTTCGATCTTCTCCCACAGCGGCATGTCGTCGGGATAAATCGGCTTGAAGGACGCCTGTCCTGAATCGGCCAGTTCGACAACATGCTGCGCCAAGTCCACAACGCCCGCTCCGCCTTCGGCCCAATGGTTGGCCAGGAATGCCTTGGTGCCGACCGACTCTGCTGCGTCCTTGACCGCTTCCACTTCGGCATCCGTATCGTTGACGAACTTGTTGATAGCCACCACCGGAGGAACGCCGAACTTGCGCAGGTTCTCAAGATGGCGCTTTAGGTTTTCGACGCCTTTCTTGACCGCCTCAACGTTTTCGTTCTTCAACTCGTCCTTCGCCACCCCACCGTGCATTTTCAACGCCCGGATCGTCGCAACCAGCACAACCGCCTGCGGCTTCAGCCCGGCCATACGGCACTTGATGTCGAAAAACTTCTCCGCCCCCAGGTCAGCTCCGAACCCGGCTTCGGTCACAACGTAGTCGCACATCTTCAGCGCCGACTTCGTTGCCAGAACGGAATTGCAGCCGTGGGCGATGTTTGCGAACGGCCCGCCGTGAATAAAGGCCGGATTGTTTTCCAGCGTCTGAACCATGTTCGGCATCAGTGCATCTTTGAGCAGCACGGTCATCGCGCCGTCAGCCTTCAATTCCCGCGCCAGCACAGCCTTCTTCTCACGCGTGAACCCAACGACGATGTTACCCAGCCGGCGCTCCAGGTCGGCAAGATCCTTTGCCAGGCACAAAATCGCCATCACCTCGGACGCCACCGTGATGTCGAAACCGTCCTGACGCGGGAACCCGTTGGCGACCCCACCCAGCGAATTGGTGATCTGTCGCAACGCCCGGTCGTTCATGTCGACGACCCGCCGCCATGCAACGCGCCGCGAATCGATTCCCAGCGCATTTCCCCAATAGATGTGATTGTCGATCATCGCCGCCAACAGGTTGTTGGCCGATGTAATGGCGTGGAAATCACCCGTGAAGTGGAGGTTGATGTCCTCCATCGGCACGACCTGCGCATAGCCGCCACCCGCAGCGCCCCCCTTGACGCCGAAGCACGGGCCAAGCGACGGCTCGCGCAAACAACACATTGCCTTCTTGCCGATACGGTTGAGGCCATCGCTCAGCCCGACCGTCGTCGTCGTCTTGCCTTCGCCAGCCGGTGTCGGACTGATGGCCGTGACCAAAATCAGCTTGCCATCAGGACGCTTTTGCAGGCTGTCGACGAACTCTGAAGAAATCTTTGCCTTGTAGGGTCCGTAGTTCAACAAAGCGGATGCCGGAAGGTCAATCTTCGCAGCCACATCGCTGATCGGCTGCATCGTGGCTTCGCGAGCGATTTCAATGTCGGATTTCACAGTCATTGCACGTTTCCCTATCCCTAACTCGCAAAACTAGTTTTGTTTTTCTTACGCTACCCCGGGGACGCTAGGCACAAATACCCTAGACGTCCTCCCGCACACAAACATCGCCCACCTTCAACCCAGCGGCATCCGCCCACTCCTTGCCGGTTACTTTCGCGTCTTTGTCCGGCCGCACGCGCTTGGCAAGCACAGCCCCCTCGCCCGCTGCGATTGTTATGCCTTCATCTGTAATGGCCAACACTTCGCCCGGCTTCCCGTCACCCGCCGTCTTGGCCGCATCGAAGATGGAAAGCTTCACCCCGTTGATGTTGGTCCAGGAACCCGGCTGCGGATTGCCAGCCCGGATCCAGTTATAAACTTCGCTGTTTGACTTCGACCAATCAAGTTGCGCAGCCTTCTTGTTGAACCAGCTTTCATAAGATCCCGCTTCCAGATCCTGGGTATGCTTGATGATCACGCCTGCCTTCACCAGATCAAGGCACTCGATCATCGCCTCGACCCCCATTGGGAACAGCTTCTTGAAGTAGACGTCTCCCAGCGTTTCATCCGGACCGATCTCACAGGTTTTCTGCAAGAAGATCGGCCCTTCGTCGAGACCATCGTCAGGCCAGAAAATCGACAGGCCGGTACGTGTCGCCCCCATCGCGATCGGCCAGTTGATGCTCGATGGCCCACGGTGCGCCGGACACAACGATGGATGATACTGAAATGTTCCAAACCGCGGCGCATCGCGAACTGCTTCGGGCACGAACAACAAGACGTAGGCCATCATGCAGACATCGGCATCAAACGACTTCATCAGTTCCAGCGCTTCTGGCGTCTTCCACGAAGCCGGCTGATGCACCGGCAATCCCTTCTCGCGGGCCAACTCCGCCAATGGATCCTCCGGCCTGCCTTCCTTGGTTGGCGCGCAGCAAACAGCGACGACATTCTCGCCTCGCTCAAGCAGCTTCTCCAGCACGGCCTTACCGAAAGCCTGCTGGCCATGAACCACGATCCGCATGCGTCCTCCGTTTCGCTTCGCAATGAAGCAGACATTCAAGTTACCGAAAGTGGGCAGTGGTGCAATTAGGCAGACACCCCACTTGTCCCAGGATGAGTCTCGTGTTGTCCGCGCACCTACTCGGCTGCAACCTTCTTCACCACCTCGGTCGCACCCGTCGCCTTCAGGTTAGCAATCTCGTCGGCCGAATAACCAAGAACTTCACCAAGAACTTCTTCGGTATGCTCGCCCAGCAACGGAGACCGCTCGACCTCGACAGGGCTGTCGGACATCTTGATGGGGCAACCGACCGTCAGGTATTTACCGCGCTCAGGATGGTCGACCTCAACGATCGTCCCGGTTTCCCGCAGTGAGGGATCCTCGGCAAGTTCCTTCATGGACAGGATCGGGCCAACGGGAATGTCAAGCGGGTTGCAGATTTCCATCACCTCGAACTTGGTCTTGGTCATGGTCCATTCTTCAACCGTGCTGAAGATCAAGTTGAGTTTATCAAGACGCGCCGGCGGCGTGGCGAACTCGGGATCTTCCTTCCATTCCGGCTTATCGATGACATCGCAGATCTTCTGCCAGACAGCCGCCTGCGTAATGAAATACGTATAGGCGTTGGGGTCACTCTCCCAACCCTTGCACTTGAGAATACGTCCCGGTTGCCCACCACCAGAATCGTTGCCCGCACGCGGTGTCGCTTCGCCGAATGGAATGCCTTCCCCGAACTGGGAATATTCCTTCAGCGGCCCGTGCTCCAGGCGCTGCTGATCGCGCAGCTTGACGCGGCAAAGGTTGAGCACGCCATCCTGCATTGGCGCCAGCACCTTCTGGCCGCGCCCCGTTCTCTCACGCTGGAATAGCGCCGTCATGATCCCCAGTGCCAGATGGAGCCCCGTGCCCGAATCGCCGATCTGCGCTCCGGTGACGACCGGCGGTCCGTCCAGAAAACCCGTCGTCGATGCAGAACCGCCCGCACATTGCGCAACGTTCTCATACACCTTGCACTCCTGGTACGGCCCCGGACCGAATCCCTTTACCGATGCCATAATCATCCGAGGATTCAATTCCTGGATGCGCTCCCACCCAAACCCCATCCGGTCGAGCGCACCGGGAGCAAAGTTCTCAACCAGAACGTCGCAAGTCTTGATCAACCGCTCCAGCACCTCCTTGCCCTTTTCGTTCTTGGTGTTGAGCGTGATCGACCGCTTGTTGTGGTTGAGCATGGTGAAATAGAGGCTGTCGGCCCCCTCGACATCGACCAATTGCTTGCGCGTTGCATCCCCTACACCGGGCCGCTCCACCTTGATCACGTCAGCTCCGAACCAAGCCAGAAGCTGTGTGCATGTCGGCCCGGATTGGACATGTGTGAAATCGAGGATCTTGATGCCTTCGAGTGCCTTGCTCATTGGTCTTTTTCACTCCTCCACCGGGGGGGCGTCATGGCCCGCCGTGTCTGGTTTTTGGTTCGCGGCTGCCGGCCAGCTTCCCTTCCAATGAAGCTCGCTGCCCCCGCACCCTTTTCGAATAATTAATTTCAGGCCTTGCTCAGCGCGCTCTGCGGGTTGAGTTTGCCGATGTTCCCGCTTTCAGTGCCGGCCGCCTCATCGATAACCGCATTGACCAGGCACGGCTTGCCCGAATCCATCGCTTCGTTCACCGCGCGTTTTAACTCTTCAGGCGTCGTCGCGTAGTACCCCACTCCGCCAAAGGCCTCCATCATCTGGTCGTATCGGGCGTCCTTTACGAACACGGTCGTTGCTACGTCCCCACCTCCAGACGGATTGACGTCGGTTCCCCGATAGATGCCATTGTTGTTGAAGATGACGATACAAACCGGCAGTTGGTACCGGCAAATAGTCTCCACTTCCATGCCCGAGAAGCCGAACGCGCTGTCGCCCTCAATGGCAAGCACCGGCTGCCCCGTCTCCACGGCGCCTCCCACGGCAAAGCCCATGCCGATCCCCATGATGCCCCATGTCCCCACATCCAACCGCTTGCGCGGCTTCGACATGTCGATAATGCCACGCGCCAGATCGAGCGTGTTGGCGCCTTCGTTGACGACCAGCGCGTCAGGCCGCTCGGCCACGATTTGTTTCAGGACACCCAACGCAGCATGGAAATTCATCGGCAGGGAATTGCTCAACAGCTTGGGCGCCATCTTTGCGATGTTGGCGTCCTTTTTTTGCCGAACCGCATCCGTCCATTCGGCAGGCGGAAGCGGCCACGCATCCCCCATGGCCTCGCTCAGCGCCGACACGCACGATCCAATATCACCGACCAGCGGCGCAGCGATTTCTACATTGCTGTCCATCTCCCGGGGCTCGATATCGATCTGAATGAACTTGGTCGAGTGCGGCTCACCCCAGGACTTGCCCTTGCCATGCGACAACAGCCAGTTGAGGCGCGCACCAACCATCACAACCACGTCGGCCTGCTTCAAGACCAAAGACCGCGCGGCACTTGCACACTGCTCGTGCGTATCGGGCAACAACCCCTTGGCCATGCTCATCGGCAGATACGGGATTCCCGACTTCTTAACGAAGTTACGCACCTCCTCGTCGGCCTGCGCATAAGCAGCCCCTTTGCCAAGTATGATCAGCGGGCGCTTCGCTGTCTTCAGAAGGTCGAGAGCGCGTGCAACCGCATCGCCAATAGGTATCTGGGCGGGAGCCGGATCGATCACCTCAACGAGTGATTTCTGGCCCTCCACCTCGTCCATCGTCTGCCCCAGGAGCTGGGCTGGCACATCGAGATAGACGCCACCAGGCCGCCCCGAAACCGCAGCCCGGATGGCTCTGGCAACTGCAATACCGATGTCATTGGCATGCAGCACGCGGTAGGCCGCCTTGCACAACGGCTTGGCGATCGCCAGTTGGTCCATTTCCTCGTAGTCGCCCTGCTGCAGATCAACGATCTCGCGCTCCGACGACCCGCTGATCAGGATCATGGGAAAGCAGTTGGTCGTGGCATTGGCAAGCGACGTCAGCCCGTTGAGAAATCCCGGCGCCGACACCGTCAGACAGATCCCCGGCTTCTTCGACAGGAAGCCCGCGATGGCCGCCGCATGCCCGGCATGCTGCTCATGACGAAACGAGATGACGCGCATGCCTTCCGCCTGCGCCATACGCCCCAGGTCCGTAATCGGGATACCGGGCACGCAGTAAATGTTTTCGATCCCATTCATCTTGAGTGCATCGATCAACAGGTGAAAACCATCCGTCAATGCACCTGGCCCCGGTTCCTCAGATGCGCTTGGATGCGTCACGACTTGCGCAGAGCCCGAAGAGGCCATGATCATTCTCCCGATTTCAAAAAAAGTGCCGTTAGGTTGCTCAGTCGATGTCGACGTACTTCTCAACATGCCGCCGTAATTTCACCGTGTGCTCACATACCAGCCGCCCGGCGAGCACCGCCTCGCGGGCCTCCAGCGCCTTGATTATTTCCGTGTGATCCGCAATTGAGCGTTTCGCTCTGTCCTTTTCGAAGATCGCCCGGTTTCTAATCGCTCGAACATGTACGAATAGTCCGTCCGTGATGTCGTTGATCAGTTGATTCTTGCCCAAGCCGATGATCGCCTGATGGAACGAAATGTTGGCGTCTGAATATTCCCCCATCCTGCGCGCAACCGCGTCCTGGCTGAAGTCATCCACCAGTTCATGCAACTGGGCGATCTCCTCGTCACTGGCCACCTCGCAAGCCAGCTTTGCGGCCATGCTCTCAAGCGCTGCCCAAACAGTGATCATCTCCATGATCTCTGCTTTTGTCTTGCGCACGATAAAGATGCCCCGCCTCGCGACGACCTTGACCAGCCCTTCCTGATCGAGCTGCGCCAACGCCTCCCGCAAAGGTGTCCTTGATATCCCAAAGCGCGCCGACAGATCCCTTTCGTCCAGCCGCAATTCAACCTTGCTGTCGTAAATGTTCATTTCAGTGATCGCAGCTTTCAAAGCCTTGTAGGCCTTTGCCTTCAGGCTTTGGCTTTCACCGATCGGCTCAACGGAAATTCGGCTTGCAGTCATCACACGCTTTCGAATTTTCCCATCAGAGAGCGGCGCTTCTTGAACTCCAGGCTTGGGTTGTTTCGCTATCTTCAACACGTTCGCTGAATCACAGATCTACAGCCCGGCTCAATCACATCGCCCTGCCTGGTATACCATATACCAGGTTCAGGCATTCACTCAAGCAGTTCCCACACGAAAGGGCTTATAAAAATATAAACCGCATGCGTACTGAGCCACCAACAACGCGCCCAGGCCACGTTTGCAATTGCACTGCAATTCCGGAACGATGGGTCTCACGATGCACCGCCCTCTGCCTTGCTCGCTTTTTTGCCTGACAGACGTCTGAACAGCGGCATCAAGGCGGGCAGGAACAGCAAGATGATCGCAACAACCATAATCGGACCGGAGTAGGTCCTGGTGAAGAAGATCATCGGGTCGCCCGAACTGATCAGGAGCGACTGGCGCATCGCCGGTTCCGCAAGCGGCCCCAGAACAATCGCCAGCACAGCGGGAGCAACCGGATAGTCCAGTTTCCGCATCAGGTAGCCGACAATTCCAAACAACAGCATCAGCCACACATCGTGCATGTCTTTCGTGGGCGCATATCCGCCGACAAGGCACAGCGTCAAAATGATCGGCGCAAGGATCGTGAACGGCAATTTCAACACCCAGATGAATGCCGGGATGAACAAAATGTTCAAGATCACCGCAAACAGGTTGGCTGCATAAAGCGACGCGATCAGACCCCAGACAAAATCGGGATGGCTTTCAAAAAGCGCAGGGCCCGGCTCCAGCCCCCAGATGACCATGCCCCCCAGCAGGATCGCCGTTGTCGGCGAACCTGGGATGCCAAGCGTCAACATCGGCAACATCGAACCGGTGCTTGCCGCGTTGTTGGCCGCCTCAGGCGCCGCCACACCCTCCATCGCCCCCTTGCCGAATTTTTCCGGCGTCTTCGACATCTGCTTGCCAACGCCATACGCCATCAGCGACCCTGGCGTCGCACCGGCTGCCGGCAGAATGCCCACGAAGTACCCCAAAACCGACCCCATTGTCGTAATCTTCCAGGTTCCCAGGAATTCACGGATGTTGGTCTTCGTTCTCGCCCATGTCAGCGTCGCCTCCGACAGCATGCTCTTGCCACCGGCCTTGGCATTCTCTTCAACCGTCCACAGCATCTCGCCAATGCCGTAAATGCCGATCGCCAGCACCAGGAAGTTGATGCCGTGCATGAAGCCGGTAATGTTGCCAAAGATCAGGCGCGGCTCACCCGACATGATGTCCAGACCGACCGCCGCCAGCACAAGCCCGATGCAGATTGAGAAAATCGTCTTCGCCAGATCGTCGCCCCCCAGGCCGACGAATGTCGCGAACGCCAACATCATCAAGGCGAATTCTTCCGGCGCACCAAACGTCAATGCAACATGCGCAAGCGGCGGCGCAAAGAATGTGAACAGCAGGACCGATATCGTCCCTCCGACGAACGAAGCCAATGCAGCCGTCGTCAAGGCCTTGTCGGCCATCCCCTGCTTGGCCATCGGCCGTCCGTCGAACGTCGTCGCGACCGCGGTAGATGCTCCCGGAATACCCAGCATGATCGACGAAACCGCCCCGCCATACATGGCCCCATAATAGATCGCAGCCAGGAAGATGATGGCGCCTTCCGGCGGCACCAGAAAGGTGAGCGGCAACAAGATCGCGACCCCGTTGACCGATCCCAGGCCCGGCATCGCCCCGATAAACAGACCCACCGCACAACCCAGGATGATCAATGTCAGGTTGAAGGGCTGCAATGCGACCGTGAAGCCTTGGCCCAACAGTCCGAAGATTTCCATCATGGCGATACGACCCAGATAACGTTGGTTGCCTTAAGCCAGACCGGCCCCCTGATCGTCCCCAGATCCAAACCCGGGTCCGCAACCGGCGGTTTTGCCCAATTTTATAGTCCGTAGAAGAATGCGTAGACCGGTATGAACAACGGGTCCGTCATTCCCTTGGGAAGCGTTATTTTCAGCATGATCTCAAAGAACAAGAAGGTGACCACCGGCACGAGAACGGCCGTCAGGATCGTCGTCATCCAGGAATGGTTGCCCATCACTTTGAGGTAGAAAGCCAGGAACAACGGCAAGGCCCCATAGAACCCGATGCCGCCAAATCCACCCACGCCAATTCCCTCAATCAAGCCGATGCAGATCGTTAGCGCGGCCGCAACCAGGAACACTGGCGCAAACATGCCGGCTTCAAACAGCGGGCCGTCATTATTGGCCACCGGCCCGATGCGCAAAACCCAGTTCACAAGCACCCAGATGCACGATCCCAGCATCACCGCTGAAAGCCAGAACGGCCAGGCTCCTCCGCCCGGTCCTTCATCGGGAATCCACCCGATCGGCAATTCCGCGCTCTTGATCATCAAGTAGGCCGACAAGGCCGCAAAGGTGAGCGCCAAAAGTAGCTCAGCCATTCGAACTGTCATCTCGCGTATCCCTGCAAACACGCCGGCATGTGTCCTCCTTCAGGCGCAACTTCTCGCCCCGGCAACCGCCCGGTTGAAAACGCCCAACGAAAACTCGAGTAGTTGTATGGTTCGTAAACCGACGTTGACTGGAATTCTGGTCGGCCGGCCCCGAAGGCCCGGCCGACACAGCTCTATCGAGCGGGATTATTTAATCTCGCCCATCTTCTTCAGCATCGACTCGTGAACATCGCGCTCTTTCTTCCAGTAAGCCATCAGATCTTCGCCTGATAGGGCATCGCCCTGGAGAGCTTTTTTCTTGCGATAGGTCTGCCAGTCCGGAGAATTGAAGACCTTCGTGAACAGGTCCTTGTAGTAGGCCTTTGCATCGTCACTCATGCCAGGCGCGCCGACCACGGTGCGCTGCATGTAGTAGACGAAGTCCTTACCGATTTCCTTGAACGTCGGCGCATCTTTGAACAGACCGATACGTTCATCGGTGAAGCAGGCCAGCGGTTTGGTCTTGCCGGCTTCAAAGAAGCCAAGCTGCTCGGATGGGTTATTGACCGTTGAGTCAGCGTTGTTGCCGGCCAATTCCTTGGCAACCTTACCGCCGCCTTTGTAAGGAACGTACTTCATCTCCAGGCCGTAAGCCTTGTTCAGGAAGTCCGTCAGAAGGTTGTCTTCTGACGCCTTGCCCGTACCGGCCATGATCCACTTCTTGCCCTTGGCCTTTGCGGCTTTCACGAAATCATCAACGCTGTTGATGTCTTTGCGGTCCGAATTCACCCACAGACAAAATGTGTCTTCAGCCATGCGCATGACGGGCGTAAAGCTGGTTACGTCCACGCCCAAGCCCTTTTGACGCAATGGCGTCGTGTAGAAGGAGTTCAAAGTGAACATGATCGTGTGATTGTCACCCTTTTTGCCCTTCAGGTAGACCAGCGCTTCAGCACCCGATCCCCCCGGCTTGTTGACCGGCACCACCGGCACAGGAGCAAATTTTTCCTTGGCGATGACCGACTGCATCAAGCGTGCCGCTTTGTCGGCACCGCCTCCTTTACCGGCCATGACGACAAATTCGATAGGCTTCTGCGGCTTGAATTCTGCCAGGGCGGCCGAACTCGCACCAGCGACCAAAGCGGTCGCCCCAACCATACCAAGGGAAACTCCCAAGGTCCGTCCACGACGTTGAAGCATCAAAATTCCTCCCTTTTGCGCTTCTTCGCATTTCCAGCCCCCTTAAGGATTGCTCCCCGGCGGCCAGCGCATTATTCGTTGCGCCTTTATGGGGGCGACAAAATGGTAATGCGGCATTTTGCAGGCCCTATGGGATATTGTATGCCAACGGGTGGGGCCGCGCAATTTCTTTTCCGCAACTTCAATTGCAAAACCTCCCTCGCAAACGCACACGGAAACCACCGCACCGCAACAATGCGCGGCTCGAAAAAACCGGCTAAGTGATGAGGTGGAGGCAGGCTGAAAGACAAGATCTCGAAATGACCAAGGCCAACAGCCAACCTCGCCGCGCCATAATGTCGGGCCTTCATACCGCCCCACCGCCACCCAGTCACAACGAGCCTCAGGCCCATGCATCTCCATGAATTTCAAGCCAAGGAATTGCTTGAACGCTACGGTGTAAAAATCCCCAAAGGCCGTATCGCGGGCACCAGCCAGGAAGCCAGGCGCCTCGCCGAACGCATGGGGTTTGACCGCTTCGCCATCAAGGCCCAGATCCGGACCATCGAACGCCTCGCCGAAGGCGGCGTTCGCTTCGCCGCATCACCAGACGGCACCGCCGCAACTGCCGCCGCCATGCTCGAAAAACCGCTTCTTCGCTCCACGCCCGCAACAACAGCAGAAGATGTCCGTTGGGTCCTTATCGAAGAGGCGATCCCGTGCGCCCTCCAGCTTTATGTGGCCGTTGTACTTGACCAAGCCACCGGCGAAATCGTTCTACTCACCAGCCGGTCGGGAGGCACTGGCATCGAATCTCGTTTTGCCAATGAACCCGGCCTGATCACAAAGACACCCCTCAAGTTCACACCTGACGGCCTTGAAGGTGACTTCGAAGGCGCCGCGCAAAGCCTCGAATTGCCGACAGCCGCGACAACAAATGCTATCGAGATTTTCCGCGCGCTGGCCCGCCTGACGCACGAACTTGACGCTTTGCAGGTCGAAATAAATCCCCTCGCCCTGACACCCGATCATGACCTGATTGCTCTCGACGCCAAGCTTCAGATCGACGATCACGCCCTGTTCCGCCACCCCAGTCTGGCAGCCTTCCGCGATGCTGTTTCCGATGACGAAGAAGACCCCCTCGAACTGGCCGCCGACCGCCATCAGATCAACTACGCAGCACTGCCAGGCTCCGTCGGCATCGTCGTCAACGGGGCCGGTCTGGCCCTCTCAACGCTGGATATGTTGCGAGACTTTGGCGCCAGCCCCGCCAACTTCATGGACATCCGCACGACCGCCACCAGCCTCGACATCGCCTATGGCGTCGGCCTTGTCTTGAGCAACCCCAACACCGCCGTCCTTCTCATCAACGTTCATGGCGGCGGCATGCAGCGTTGCGATACCATCGCCGAAGGCATTGCCATAGCCATCAGCAAGACCACAAATCCACCGCCCATCGTCGCCCGCCTGGCCGGCAACAACGCAGACTTCGCACGCGTGCGCCTGACTTCGTCGGGAGTGATATTCGAAGAGGCCGCCGACATGACCGAAGCGGTGAAAATTGCAGCCACGTATGCGAGCAAAGCAGGCTCGGTTTGAACGCACGAATTTCCACTGCCGGTTGGGCCCCGCAGCCTGCCTGCAACACATAGCCTTTTGACCCGCGAGCAAGTGCTGGTATACCGGCGGCCAAACAACAAGAACAAGATGAGGGGAGCGAATTCGTATGAAGGTCTGTGTTTATGGTGCCGGCGCAATCGGCGCGCATCTTGCCGTGCTTCTGCACGGTGCCGGAGTTGACGTTTCCGTCATCGCGCGTGGTCCACATCTGGAAGCGATCAAGGAAAACGGACTCAAACTGATAATTGGCGGTCAGGAAAAACTCGCCCGCCTGCCCGCCGCAAAAGACCCCACCGACCTGGGCCCCCAGGATTATGTGATCGTCGCAGTCAAGTCCCACCAGGCCTGGGATGCCGCCGAACACATGTTGCCATTGCTTGGCCCTGAGACCCACGTCGTCACCGCGCAGAACGGTGTGCCATGGTGGTATTTCTACGGCTTGAAGGGCCCTTGGGAAAACAAGCAACTCGATAGTGTCGACCCCGAAGCGCGCCAGTGGAATCTGATTGGCCCCCAACGAGCCATCGGCTGCACTGTCTACCCCGCGGCTGAAATAACTCAGCCCGGTGTCATCACGCACACCTATGGCGACCGCTATAATCTGGGCGAACCAAGTGGCGAAAAAAGCCAACGCGTCATGGCGCTTGCAGCAGCCCTTGAAGCCGCCGACTTGAAATGTCGTGTCTACGACCAGATCCGCGATGACATCTGGCTGAAACTGTGGGGCAATCTATGCTTCAATCCGATCTCGGCGCTAACCCACGCCACCCTCGATATCGTCGCGACCGACCCGGGCACGCGCAGAATCGCCCACGCCATGATGACTGAAGCAGAAACCCTCGCCCGCAAGATGGGTATCGACTTCCGCGTTGACATTGAGCGGCGCATCAATGGTGCGGCCTCGGTTGGTGCCCACCGCACCTCAATGCTTCAAGACCTTGAAAAGGGGCGCAAACTGGAGCTTGACGCCCTATTGACCGCGGTTCAGGAAATGGGCCGGTTGGTCGAAGTTCCAACACCCATGATCGACACAGTGCTGGCGCTCACCCAACAGATGGGTCGCTTTGCCGGTGTCTATCCTGTCTTCCCTGAATTGGAAGGCGGCATGATTTAGAGAGGTTCTGGGCAAGCAGCCCGCAAGACCCGCACATCCAAATTGACCCACTCAAAAGACCGGCGGCTTATCAGCCCCGGTCTTTTTTCTTGTCTGCATCCATGTGCCCGATTGCTCCCTTCGCAGCGCAGCACAAGACCCCTTGACGCCACCCAAGAGAAAACTGAACACTTCTCAAATTTACCTCCGGCCCAGCGCGGGCGGGCCTTCCGTCATCGGACCTTCACTGCCCCACCTGGTGCCACCCTAACGCCTTGTTTCACCGGTTATTTCGCCGCAAGCTAAAGTGCATACCCGCCCAACGAAATCCCCATAGAGATGTTGCAAAACTGTCATACCAATGCATTGCCTCCTAACAACTTTACCTGTGGAATAAGCTCGCCAAAAACGCCGCACCACCGCACTGCAACGGCGACGCCCGAACGGGATCTGGTAAGCAAGTATCTGGAAAAAAGAGAAATATCCACTTTTACAGACAATTGCCCCACCGCCTTAAGGTTGCGACGCACAATGCCCTCGCCGATGCCATGAAACCTTCTCGCAACACACCAAACGAAGTACGAAAAAAGTCGCAAAATTCATAGCACTGTTAAGCGAAAATGCGCACTTGTTTCCGCCAGCGATAAAGGTCAGGTTCTCCACCGACGACGCGTTGAGCAGCCGGCGCTTGAGGGCAAACTGGCGACAGCCGCTCACCGTGTCTCGAATAAAAATTGCCCATGGTGGAGCCGTCGAACCAACGACAACTCCTCGTCAGTTCAGATAACCACGGGCAGCATATGCGGGGGTACACCTAAGGGGTCGCTGGCAATTCGCTAGCGACCCTATTTATTTTCCCAACCGTCAAGCCACCTTGCTTCCAATCAAACCCTGACACTTTCTAAAGCGGCCGCACCTCGTCGGCGGGCTTGCCAGGGTCCTGACTAATCGCGGCTTCCCGGCGCGTAATGTAGGCCGAGGCCGCAAAGATGATCAGCGCCCCAACCCACGTCCAGCCATCGATCAACTCACCGAACGCGACATAGCCCAGCACCACGACGATCGGCAGTCGAACGAATTTTAACGTCATCACCAGCGAAGCTTCGGCAACCGAATACCCCCTGACAAGCGCCATGTGCCCGAGTACGGCGGCAAGACCCATTGCCACCAGGTACGGCCATAACCAAACTGGCGGCCACTCCCAAACCATCAGCGCCGGGACCAGCGACAGCGGCGTCAACATCAGGTTGGTGACAAACACCACCCGGTCAGCGTCATCTTCCCGGGTCAGCCGCCTGACCAGCGGACCAATCACTCCGACCGCCAACGCAGCAACCAACGCGGCCATCTGCCCGGCCCCCAACGTCGCCATCGTCGGCCGCAAGATGACCATTGCCCCGAAAAAGCCGATGCCCAGCGCCAACCAGCGCCGATAGCGAACCCGCTCGCCCAGCAGCAAAATCGCGAAGACGGTTCCAAACAGCGGCGACAGAAAACTGATGGCGGTAATCTCGCCAATGGGTATCAACGCGGCAGCATGAAACATTGCCGTAATGGCAACGAAGCTCAGCGCCACCCGCACACTGTAAAGTCGGAGATTTCTCGTCCTGACAAGCGACAGTCCCCGCCACCAAAACAATGGCAACATCCACATCACGCAGAAAGCATTGCGAAAGAAGGCAAGTTGTAGAGGGTCCATGCCCTCAAGCGCCGCGAAACGGCTGATCGTTATCAAAACGGCCAGAAAGGTCATCGCAGCCAGCACCCACAACGCACCCATGATTGGATTGTGGCCACCGCCCGAGCCACCACCCAGGCCACCGCTTGCGGTAACCTGCTTGCGAATAAAATCCAACATCTGAGGCCCGCGCCGGCCTATCATGAAAATCGATCCATCGCCCCAAGCCCCGCTTCCATTCGGCTCATGTGGGTCCCCCTGCGTTTTCCCATGCCACTGCCGGGGCCGCGATAGCCAATGCCAGAGGCATCAGTATCAATGACATCTGATCAAACCAAATCCCCAGCGCCAACACCGCAAGCTGCTTCAGCCGATACATCGCCCAAGGCCCCTGCCGATACTGCTGCCTCTGCCGCCCCAACAAAAAAACCTACGCCGTCCCCCCTTCGCCAGCGCCTCTACCAGATCCTGGAAGCCGGCCACAGCGACGATGCATTGTCGATGTGGTTCGACGCCTTCATCGTCAGCCTGATCCTCCTCAACATCGTCGCCTTCGTCATTGAGACAGTTCCCTCGATCGGCCAGGCCTACGCGACATGGTTTGCCTACTTCGAAATTTTCTCGGTGGCGGTTTTTACCGTCGAATACGGCCTTCGGCTTTGGACGGCCATCGAGGTCCCGTTTCTGTCCCGCCTGCCCGCCTGGAAAGCACGCACCCGCTTCGCTTTGCGAGCGCCGATGCTGATCGATCTTGCAGCCATTCTGCCGTTCTATCTGGGTCAGCTACTTCCAATCGACCTCAGAATTCTGCGCATCCTCCGCCTGCTGCGCTTCCTCAAGCTGTCGCGTTACTCCCCAGCCCTCCACACTTTGATCCGCGTTTTGGCCAACGAAAGCCGCCCGCTCGCGGGCGCCAGCCTGTTGATGGCGGCGATGGTCCTGTTCGCCTCAACCGGCATCTACTACCTGGAATCCCAGGCCCAGCCCGACAAGTTCGGCAGCATTCCCCAGGCCGCCTGGTGGGCCATCGCCACTCTGACAACAGTTGGTTATGGCGACGTCACGCCCATCACCGCCTGGGGAAAATTGTTCGGCAGCTTCGTAATGATTGCAGGGTTGTGCGTCCTGGCCCTTCCCGTCGCGATCATCTCGACCGGATTCGCCCAGGAAATGACCCGGCGCGACTTTGTCGTAAACTGGTCGCTGATGTCGCGCATCCCGCTGTTTTCCGAACTGGACGCCCGCGAAGTCGCCGAGATCATGCCGTTATTGCACGCCCACAATCTTCCCCCCGGCATAGAGATTATTGAACCCGGCAGCCAGGGTGCGGCGATCTACTTTATCTCGATCGGCCAGGTTCGGATGGTCGAAGGCAACACCACGCGGATCTATGGATCGGGTGACTTTTTCGGTGCGGTGGCCATGTTGTCAGGCGAACATCACCGCGCCAGTTTCCGCACCACGACCCGCTGCCGCTTGCTCAAGCTTCACCGCAACGACTACTCTCGGCTTGCCGCCGCCCACCCCGACATCGGTCAGCACATTCGCGAAATCGCCGAAGCCCGGATGACGGACACCCGTGTGACGTAGAAAGCCGAGCACTTAAACTTCGACGGCCCGGACGGCGACGATGGTGGCATTGTCCTGGTGCGGCTCACGCAGAGCATCAACCGACCTGACCAATGCTCCGGCAACGGCTTCCGCACCGTCGCTGGCATAAGCCGCAATGATGCGCTCGACCTCATTAATTTCCAGCGAATGAATGCCATCGCTTGCCAGAACGACGTAGTCGCCGTCCTCAAGCACCAGCGGTTGGCGCGATTGATCGATCAAATCGAGATCTTCGCCCGTCACCGCAGAACGCAACATGTGCCGGCGTGGATCCTGCCGCGCCTGCTCCTGGGTGATCTGGCCTGCCGCCGCCAACCGGTCAAGTTCGGGGGCAAGCGAGTGGTCTTCATTGAGCATCGCAACTTCACCGCGCCTGAACAGCATCAACGGGCTGTCCCCGACGCTGATCCATTCAACCCCGGCACTGCCGAAGGCCACTCCGATCATTGTCGAGCCCATTCCGCAAAGCACCGGATCTGACGCAACCTTCTCGGCAATCGCCTCGTTGGCCGCCGCCAGCGATTGCGACAAGCGCGCATCGATCGCCCCTTCACTCTCGCCGAAGGTGGCAATGAACTGGTCACATATGAGCCGGCTGGCAAGCGCACCGCCCGCATGCCCGCCCATGCCATCGGCCAGAACCGCCACCAGTTCGCTGCACATCTGCTCCTTGCCAGCCCCCGAAGACGTGACCTTGACCGGATGAACAGCACTGGAGTCTTCCTGGTATTCGCGCGCACCCTGCGTGGCACGGCTGCCGAAATCAAAAGCAAGCATTACGGCGCGCCCAATCTATTTGCCACCTTGTTGAACGACATCACCCTTAACGTAACTCCCAGTTATCCGGCCGATCTGCGACCCATCGTTCAACCACCTGTGATCGTAATGCGGATCACACCTACTTCTCTGCAATTTCGGACCAATCGAAATCACTGCCGCAGAACGGTACGAAAACCAACTGCGTACGCCCCATCACGATCACATTCATCGCCGACAACTCGACCGCGCCGGTCGGCCGCGCATTGTCAACCGTAACGACATTCGTTTTGGACAGGTTGGGCACGAACAGGAATGATCGGTCGCTGGAATCGTAGCGAATGAAGGCCTGTTCTTCCGACGAAATCGCATCGTCGCCGAAGTCGACCGGAATGCGCTGCGTCAGCGAGCGGCCAATCGAATTGTTGCCTTCATATATGGGCCGGAAAGCGCCAATGCCCGGCCCGCCGACAACAACCAGCCAACCGACCACAGGGTCCCGCTCAAAATCCCCGCGCGCCACCTCAACCTTGCCCCGCACGAGTTGCGTGCGTGAAGAGTCTTCTGCTTTCGCTACCATATCTTTCGCCACCCGAGTGGTTTCCACGACTTGTTCTACATGCGCAGCTTCCGGCGTGACAAGTGTTCCGCCGCGGGCCGCCTTTGCTGCATCGGCTGCGCTCAAACCGGTTGCTCGCCCGGTTGCCGCCGGCGTTGCCTGCGCTTCGGCCCCATCCTCCATCGCCGGGCCATCTGACCTGGAAAGATCGACATCACTGACCGCCGTATCGCCTTTTTCAGGAATCGGCGGCGGCAACTGAATGGGTTCTCCAACAGGCGTAAGTTCGCCGCCGTCTGCCTTTGAGCCAGGCGTCGAGCGCCCGGTATCATCGCGGCTGGCCGCCGCCAGCGCATCCTTCAACGTACCCAAGAACCCAGATCGTTGGCCGGGTTGCGATTTTTGATCCTGACCCATTTTATTGGCGTCCTCCAGAATAGAGCGTTGTCCCCAGCCCTCTTGCGAAAAGTCCAATCCACGTCCCGTCCCGCCTGGCGCTCGGCAAGCTGCTTGAAGTTTTGCGCCGCAGTATTCATCCCGCAACATCAAACCGAAGCCGTGCGGCACCCAGGCTGATCACATCGCCATCATACAATGGCCCATGCAGAACTTTGGCACCATTTACCAAAACTCCATTGCCTCCCTCGTCCGACAGGTCGGAAATCTCGTATCCTTCCTCGAAACTCCGCCGTATCAACGCATGATAGCGATGCACCGTCGAATGCTTCAGTCGGATCTCATTGTCTTCTTCGCGTCCGATCCGGACCACGGTTGCCTGCCCGAACCGAAATCCACCCACACCTGAACCATGGTCCTCCACATCGGATTCAATCACGATCATCGCATCCGCAAAGGCCCGAACAGGCTCACCTCCATCTCGTTCAGGCTCCGCTGTCTCACCGACCGCCGAATCCGAATTGGAAGTCAGACTTCCCACCCCGCCGCGAAACCGCGATGTCGAACCTTGATCGGGCGCAACCCTTCGCAAAATCAAGCCACCTACGATCAGGAACGGCAGCGCAATCAACACCACAAGCCCGAGCATCAAGGCTGGAGCCGCATCGAATCCCACAGTCACAACATCCCCAATGAGCGCCATACCTTTCCGTACCACCGACACAAGATCAAACTGTTGTTCATCGATCGACAGCATCGGCCCTTGCCTCCCGGCCCGACCGCCATGACGCTCCACGACCCTGTGAGAAAGGCGGGCTAGCGCAACATCCTTACCAGACGGAATCGCGAAGGCGATTCACAGATTGGATAAAGTTGCTCTAGAATCATAACAGTAGAGCATTTTCATCCGCTCGTTCGACCGCAATTGTCGATCGAATGATCAGATAACGATCAAGTGCAACGACTTGGCAGCCTTTTGCAACAATCGAGGCGAACACACCCTCGAACGCCACATTCATGCTGCAAAAGTGGCATCACAAAGGACGCCGAACAGAGCTTTGCTGCACCGATACAAAAATTTCGCAACAGCTTGGCAAATGCGAAAAGACCGGGGACGATGACCAACATCATAGCGCTTGACGAGGGGACCAACTTGGTCGGCGACTATACCGTCGAACGGGTACTCGGCGCGGGCGGCTTCGGGATCACCTATCTTGCCCGCGAGATGGCGTTGGACCGGGCCGTTACGATCAAGGAATACTTCCCCAGCGATTTTGCCGCCCGCAAAGACGGCTTTGAGGCTGTGCCACGCTCGCAGGAAAGCGCTGGAGATTACCGCTGGGGCCTGGAGCGCTTTGTCTCCGAAGCCCAGACGCTGGCCAAATTCAACCACCCCCACATCGTCGGCGTACACCGCTACTTTCGCGCCAACAACACAGCCTACATGGTGCTGCATTACGAGGAAGGCCAAAGCCTCAAGAGCTGGCTGAAAAATCTCGGTCGCGTGCCCCGTCAGGCCGATCTGGACAAGGTCGTCGCCCCGTTGCTCGATGCCTTGGAAAACATCCACAACGCCGATTTTCTCCACCGCGACATCGCCCCAGACAACATCATCATCCGCAAGAACGGCCAGCCGGTGCTGATCGACTTCGGCTCCGCACGCGGCGAAATCGCCCGCCATTCCAAGACAATCTCCGCCCTCGTCAAGCCTGGCTACTCCCCCTACGAACAATACGCCGAGAAGAATTCCAGGCAGGGACCCTGGACCGACATCTACGCCCTGGGCGCCACGCTCTACTTCGCCGTCACCAAGAAGCGGCCGCCCGATTCCGTTTTGCGCGTCACCAAGGATGAATACCGGCCGGTTTCCGAACTGGCGATGGGCTCTTATCGCAAACGATTCCTGCGTGCCATCGACACGGCCTTGGCCGTCGACATCAGTTCCAGGCCTCAATCTGTTGCAGCCTGGCGCGGTGAATTACTCGCCCCCGACGAACCAAGACGCAGTTGGCTCAGCGGCCGTAAGCCGCCACCCGCCGACACGCTCAACCTGAGCGAAGACACCCCCCTTCCCGGCCCGTCAACCTCTCCCATTCCGCCTCCCCCCGATGCACCGGGAAAGCGCGGCGGCATGCTCGACTTTGTCGACGACCTGAAGCAACCAGATAGCCCCGCACCAGGTGCAGCCCGCGCAGCCTCAAGGGGCGCAGCGGACGCCGCCGTCAAAACCAACCCAAATAAGAAAGGCCGCAACCAGCAGCCGCCTGCAGCAAACCACCCCGGCGAAGCCGATCCTCTGCCCAACACCGTGCGCCTGGAAGTCGCGCCCACGCCGCTGTTTCCTAAAAAACGCAAAGCCGCAGCCGCGAAAGCCGCAAGCCCCCGCCAACGGGCCAATCCGCCCGAGCCGACGCCTGAGCCATTCCAAAACGAAGCCCCCGAACCACGCCTTCCCGTACCTGTCGAAGCCAAGCGCAAACCGGCTCGCCCACCAGGAGAGGCATTGTCAAAGCGCGGTGCCCGCTGGGGCGCCACACTGATGCAACTGATGCTCGCCGGTGGAATCGTCACCGCCGCCATCGTCTACCGCGATAAACTGCCCGAATTCGACTTCGCCGACCTGGGCAATATTGGCGAACAATTGAAAAAGTCGGTGCTTTCAGCCCCCGGCAACGCACCCAATGCAAGGTCTGAACCGCCCACTCCGCCCAGGCGCACACCGACCCAGGCCACCACCCGTAGCGCAGCGCTTGAGAAAACCTCCCCAAATCCACCGCCGCCTCGGCTGCACATAAAAACCATCGCTGCCCACTCCGGACCTGTGCTCGCAATTGCCTACAGCCCCGATGGCCGCCGGATCATTTCGACCGGGACCGATGCCACGCTACGCATTTGGAACGTGGATACTGGTACACCCGACCGGGTCATTAATCTCGGCAACGGCCCAGCCACTTCGCTAGCAGTCCGCCAGCGATATGCCGCGACCGGACATGAAAATGGCGCCACCACGGTGTGGGATCTGGAAGCAGGAACCAAAATCGCCCATCTGCGGCGCAACGAAGCGCGCATCTGGTCGGTGACCTTCACAAATTCAGGACGCCTTGCCATCGCCGGGCATGACTGGACTGTCAGCCTCTGGGACATGCGCAAACCCGATGCGCCGATCCATGTTTTCGAGGGTCACAAGAACCCCGTGCAAACAATCGCCCTGTCATCGAATGGAACGCTGCTTGCCTCCGGTGGTGCCGACAAACAATTGCATTTGTGGGATCTCAACACCCTCGACCGCGTCCGCGCCTACCGCAAGCAGGGCGATTTCATCACGGCAATCGGCTTTTCGGCCAACGACCGGCTGATCGCGTCAGGCACCCTGAGCGGCAAAGTCAGCATTTTCCGCACCAAATCGCGCTCTCGCGTCCGCCGTATCAACGGACACGGCGGCAAGATCACGGGCCTCAAATTCTCATCCAATGACCGCCTCCTCATAACATCGAGCAAGGACGGCACCCTGCGCGTCATCGAAACGAAACGCTGGCGCACCATAAAAACCATCCCCGATCACCAGGGTGCCGTAAATACGTTGGCCATCGCGCCCGATGGCCGCAGCTTTGCCAGCGCTGGCGAAGATGGCAGCATCCGCATCTGGTCAACGGCAGCTTTCCAACGCTAACCCGTGTTCATCTTAGATGGACTTAGCTTTAGCTTTTTTCGCCCACGGGCCTTTCCGGCATGCTGCCGCACCTGACGAAGCCCCTCCCCATGTCTTCAGGGGGAGGACTCCGCGCCATCGTTTAGACTCGCATTCAAAACGTGTCGTTTCCGGCATCGCAACACGAGGGGCTAAGCGATCCTGGCGCGGATAGGAGGGGGTATCAGCCGCAACTGCAAGCCAAGCAAAAGACACCCCCGCCTGGGAATGCCACGATCACTTGGTCTCCTGGCGTTTCAACTGTGGGACTGCTGGCGTTTGAAAATCGGGTCCAAGTGATGGCATTCCGTCCGCCCCCGTCAAAGGGGGCGGAGCCGCAAGACGCTGTCTCACCAACGCGTCCTCTGCTTGACGCTTCGCAGGCTCGTGACAGATGCAAGCCAATGTTGGGCTGACGGGGCTGCCATGGCTACGCCATGCACCGCATGGACCGCAGCCCGTAACCGCGTTCATCCAAAATGAACACAGTCTAACAGGCTGTTGAAATTGCTTTTTCGGCCTTTAGTTGATGGCTGTCAGATCGAGCTGAGGTGCGGTCTTCGTGCTTGACCACGTTCTGCTCGGCGAGAAATGGCAAAATTCAATGGTGCTCAGTGGGCTGCTGGTCGAATTTCAACAGCCTGCTAAGTCTTCAAGAGCGTGACTGGGTTAGCTGGGATCACACAAAAAAGACCGGACGAGTTGCCCCATCCGGTCTTTTCCCCCCGCAGCCGACGCTTTCGCATCGGCGCAACTTTTTAGCCCGGCTCGATGCCCCTCGGCATGCATCGCCAGGAAGCCCCCTAAACCTTGGCGGGAGCCTTGCTGTCGTTTTCCACCTTCGCCAGAGCCGCACGCACGGTCTCGACGCTTTCGCGCTCGCGGCGCTTGGGCGCAGCGGCCTGGAAGGCGCGGCGGGCGTGGTGTTCGCAGTACGGCAAGCCTGGTACCGCCTTGCCGCCGCAGAAGAAAAATTCGGGCGTTTGTGGATCGCCAACCGGCCAACGGCAACTGCAGGCTTCAAGCGACTGCAACGTCTTGCGCTGTTTTTCGGGAATATCCAGTTCCTCTACGGCAGGAACATATGGCTCGCCTTCGGTCGGATACAGAGCCCGCACCGTCGGATTACCCGACGTTGCAAACCGCGACCGCGCCACCCGCTTGGCGGTATTGGGATTATTCTTGCGAACCCGGCGCGTTTGCGATCGCGAAGTTGTTGCGCGTCCAGACAGCCCCAGACGATGGACCTTACCGATCACCGCATTCCGCGTCACGCTGCCAAGCCGTCCGGCAATCTGGCTCGCGCTCAAACCTTCAGACCAGAGCTTTTTCAGCAGATCTACTCTTTCATCGGTCCAGGACATGTATTTCGCTCCCTACAGAATCACAATATCGTCGCTGCTCAGGTAAAGAGCGCGAGACAAACTGCCGATCTCAAAGGGGCGAGCAGGAGTCACAAGGCGCAGCAGCCTTCATTCGCGCGGATGCTATCGATGCATCACGAACGCAAACGCAAATGCGCGCACAAACTCACTCGACCGATGACGATCGGTTGATGAACTTCACTGGATTTAACGCTAGACAAACTGACGCGAACAAAAACAAGCCGGAATACACATCGGCCTACGCGTACTGGCGACGAAATAAAGCGTAATACTTACGGAACAATACAAGATGTCGTGCCAGACCATCATCAAAATACAACAACAGCCCCTTCCGCGACAAGGCCGCTCGCGTTGTTTACCGGTGGTTGACAAATCTTGTTGCCCCCCCGCCACAGCGGCGATTCGTTCGCTTGCCGACCAAAAGTCGACCTGAGACCGCCGAAAACCCCCGTGCCAATTGACGTTGCCGCCGCCCTTTGGAGTTGTCGATCAATCATTGACAGTTTGTCACGGCGGGCATATTCACATCATTCCACCGAACGGGCCGCCAGCCATGGCGGCCTTTTTGATTTTGGAACTTTGGAACGGTTTTGATGGCAGGCCCCTCAACAGCCCCCTCGCCTATTGGTGCAAAAGTCGATGGCCCCGCGGCCTCCGTAATGGAGACTTACGCCCGCCAGAACCTCATCTTCGAGCGCGGTGAAGGTAGCTGGCTCTATACTGAGACCGCCGAAAAGTACCTCGATTTCGGCTCAGGCGTTGCCGTTAATGCGCTTGGCCATGCCCACCCCCATCTCATCGAAGCCCTTAAAGACCAGGCCGACAAGCTCTGGCACACATCAAACCTTTACAGGGTAGGCGAACAAGAACGCCTGGCTTCGCGGCTAACCGATGCGACATTTGCCGACAAGGTCTTCTTTTGCAATTCAGGCGCTGAAGCCTGCGAGGGCGCCATCAAGATCGCGCGCCGCTATCACTTCGCGAAAGGAAACCCGGAACGCACGCAAATCATAACGTTTGAGGGCTCCTTTCACGGCCGCACACTTGCCGCTCTTGCCGCCGCCGCGAACCCCCGGTACCTGGAAGGCTTCGGCGAACCAGCTCCTGGTTTCGTCTCCGTCCCCTTTGCCGACCACGATGCCCTCAAGGCAGCCATCGCGCCCGAAACCGCTGCAATAATGATAGAGCCCGTTCAAGGCGAGGGCGGTGTGCGAATTGTTCCCGCCGATTGCCTACAGGGCCTGCGCGAGCTGTGCGACCGCAATGAAATCCTTCTCATCATTGACGAGGTCCAAACCGGTGTCGGACGCACCGGAACCTTGTTTGCCTACGAACAATCGGGCATCGAACCCGACATCATGCCGATTGCCAAAGGCATCGGCGGTGGCTTTCCGCTGGGCGCGATCCTGGCAACCCAAGCAGCAGCCAGCGGTATGGCGCCAGGCACCCACGGCTCGACCTTTGGCGGCAATCCACTTGCAATGGCTGTCGGCAACGCCGTGCTCGACATCGTCAACCAGCAGGATTTCTTGGACGAGGTTGCGCGCAAGTCAGGACGCTTGCGCCAGGGGCTGGCCCAGCTCGAAGACGAATTTGGTGATTTGGTGGAAGAAGTCCGCATCTCCGGCCTGCTCAGCGGATTAAAGCTTCGCGATCATGTTAAGGCGGCCGACCTGAGCGCTGCCACAACCAACGAACAACTTTTGACAGTCGGTGCCAGCGATAACGTCCTTCGCATCATCCCGCCGCTGACCGTGACCGAGGCCGAACTCAGCGACGGCCTCGCCCGCCTCCGCCGCGCTCTAACGAGCCTGCGCAACGGGTCCCAATAGAAGCAAAACAAACTACGGAGCTGCGGGTTGCGACAAAACACTCCCCGGCATTTCTTGGATATTCACCTCCTGGGTACCGACACCCTTCGCGGCATCCTGGACACAGCCCACGCCATGAAGCGCTCCGGCAAGCGCACACCTGAAAAATTCCGCCCCAGCGACATCGAAAACACCGTCCTGGTGATGATTTTCGAAAAGCCATCGACCCGCACCCGCGTTTCATTTGATGTCGGCATGCGCCAATTGGGCGGCCAGACGGTGATGCTGAACCATACCGATCTGCAATTGGGCCGTGGC
Organism: Alphaproteobacteria bacterium; assembly: GCA_022600345.1. Classification (GTDB taxonomy): domain Bacteria; phylum Pseudomonadota; class Alphaproteobacteria; order Rhizobiales; family Hyphomicrobiaceae; genus Filomicrobium. Next base: position 57,573 of record JAHZKP010000035.1, read on the forward strand.
GAAACCGTTGCCGACACCGCCCGCGTTCTCTCGCGTTACGCAGACGCCATCATGCTTCGCGCCAACGACCACCAGACTCTCCTTGAGTTTTCTGAGAATTCAAGCATCCCGCTGATCAACGGTCTGACCGACTACTCCCACCCCTGCCAGATCATGGCCGATATCGTGACCTATGAGGAATCCAAAGGCCCAATTTCCGGCAGCACGATCGCCTGGGTTGGCGATGGCAATAACGTCGCCACCTCCTGGATGCATGCAGCCGTCAAATTCGACTTCGAATTGCGCATAGGCTGCCCCAAGAAACTGAGCCCCGCCAAGGAGGTCGTTGCCTGGGTAAAAAAGCACAACGGCCGCGTTTCAATTTCCGACAGCGCCCGGGAAGCGGTCGCCGGCGCCGATTGCGTCGTCACCGACACCTGGGTTTCGATGGGCCAGAAGGACGCCAGGCTACGCAAAGCGCTGCTCGCTCCATACGCGGTCACCCAGGAACTGATGCAGGCCGCCGATCCCGACGCAATCTTCATGCACTGCCTACCAGCCTATCGCGGCAACGAAGTCACAACGGATGTACTGGAGGGGCCACAATCGGTCGTCTTCGATGAGGCGGAAAACCGGCTGCACGCCCAAAAGGCAATCCTCTCATGGTGCCTTGGAGCAGGACTGTCTGGTTAACTTCCCGCTCCGACACCATGTCTTCAACTCTGAATCCAAGGACCTGAAGCAGCGTGACCGACGACCAGGCACCACAACCAGCCAGCGACAGCGGCAAAGACAACGGCAACGGCAACAACGGCACCCCCGCCATTGCTGATGACTTTGTGCTGCCGTTCCAGACCGTGAACTCCAACATCTCGGGGCGCATTGTTCGTCTCGGCCCCAGCCTTGATGGCATCTTGAACCGTCATGACTACCCCGATGCCGTCGGCGAAGCACTGGGCCAGGCCGTCGCCCTCACGTCGCTATTGGGAAGCGCACTGAAATTCGACGGTCGCCTGATCATGCAGACCAAGACCGATGGCCCCCTCGACCTGCTCGTGGTCAACTACGATACGCCCGGCAACCTGCGCGGCTATGCCAATTTCGATGCAAACCGCCTGGCAAAAGAAGTCGAGGCCCACAAAAACAACCCAGATTCAGCCAACCTCCAGCCGCGCGCACTCGGCCAAGGCTACCTTGCCATGACCATCGACCCAAATGGCGACATGGACCGCTATCAGGGCATCGTCGCCTTGGAAAATGAAACCCTGACCAGCGCAGCGCTGACCTACTTCCGCCAATCAGAACAACTGCCCACATTTATCAGGCTCGCTGTCGCGCGGGTCTATGAACCCACCCCCGCCGGCGGCAACTCTCCTGGCAGCAAGGATGGTTGGACATGGCGCGCCGGCGGTCTTTTGTTGCAGCACATCGCCCATGAAGGTGGCGCGAGCACTCCCGAGCGTGAGGGCGAACCCATTCCGTTGGCGGGCGAAGACGATGACGCCTGGCAGCGAACGGAAATTCTTGCAGGAACGGTTGAAGATCACGAATTGATCGATCCTCACCTGTCGCCCGAGCGGCTGTTGTATCGCCTGTTTCACGAAGAAGGCGTCCGCGTCAACGATCCCCATCCACTGGCCGACCGATGCACCTGCTCACGAGAACGTGTCGGCCGGTTCTTGCGAGGGTTTGCCAAAAGCGGCCTTGACGATCTTCGCAACGAAGACGGCACGATTAACGTAACCTGCGAATTTTGCAGCAAAAAATATGATTTCGAATCCGGTTCGGGCGAATGAGCGTCAACTGTACCCACCAAGCCAGCGCGGCCTCCTGGCGTACTGCGTTAACACTTGGCCACAACGCGCAATGCCCACCGAACGCCGCAATATCTCCGAAAGTCATATAACCCCATAAAATGGCCTTCTTTCCGCCACTCAGATCAATCAACTGAAGACATTCGACCAGTATTCCCTGACCAAGGAATGCCGTGTCGCGGCCATCGCTTCCAGCGGCAGCTTTGAACTTTCATTGAGCCAATGCTCGATCCAGACCGTGTGATGCAGGCCGCGTTTCAACCAGGGTTTGACAAATGACATCAACCATACGTTCACTCCTCGCCAGTTTATCAGTCATGGGTCTATTCATAGCGGCGGTCGTCTCCTCCGCTCAGGCCCAAGCACCCGCCGCCAATTCAGTGAATTCGGCAACCGCGGCCAAGACGATCATTCTGGCCCAGGGCGCGCCTGCTCGAAACCTCACCCCGGAACAACGCAAGCGGCGTGCAGAACAGCGCCGCAAACGGCGTCAGCAAAAGGGCAAGGCTAGAGCCCGACGCCCCGGCGCCCCCGGCGCCAAACCCCGGCCGACCACAAATCGCGCCGTGCAAAAAAAGCGCCGCGATGCCATCAAGCGCCGCGCTCGCAAGCTGGAGCGCCGCAAGCTGAACCAGCAAAAGGCTCGCAACAAGAGGCAGTTGAACCGCCAGCAGGATCTTCGACGGCAGGCAGCCCCCTCGCAACCGCGCCAACCAGGCGGGCTTGACTGGCAAAAGTATCGGCCAACCGACCCCCGCAAAGCCAAACCGGCTGCCCGCCGAGCCAACCCCGCCGCACGACGCGCCAGACCGGATGCCAAATCACCTGTCACCCGGCTTAAACAGCAGCGCCAGCGGCTAAAGCAGCGCAGTGAAAAGATGAACGCGACGAACCAGCGCCTGAAGCGCCGCTCTGTCGCCGTCAAGCGCCGTCGCAACATCAAGCGCCGTCAAGCGCGGCCCAACAAGCGCGCGTTCACCCGCCTGCAAAGGAAACGCAAAACGCTGCGCAACCAAATCAACCGGCAGCGCAATCGCAAAGTTCGCATCCAGCGCACCAACCGGCGGCTTGCCCGTCAGCGGAGCTGGTTACGCTCCCAGCGCCGCGTTGGCCGTCGCGGACCGCGCCGCGATTTCGCCTTCCGCCGCCGCGCACGAGTGGTTGAGAAACGCGGCAATCGCACCATCCTGACCGCCCTTGCCGGCGCGGCCGTGGGCGCTGCAATCGTCGGCGCTTATTACGTCCACCACAACGACGACAACCGCATCGACTGGCGCTCCCGCGACGTCTACGTCGACGATTTGGATAACGGCTGGACCCGCAACGTCGTGATCCGTCCAAACGGTGTTCGCGTCGTCACGGTCCGCGATGGCAGCGGCTTTATCGTCCGCCGCTACCGCGTCTATCCCGGCAACCGCGTCACCATGCTCTACGACAACCAGCCCAGTTGGTGGGATGAGGGCAACCTGGCAGTTGAAGTCCAGCCGGCTCGCTATTCGGGTCCGCGCGATCGCTACATCGTCGAACCTTCAAGGGCCAGCGTCGACACGGTTTACGACACAATCGTTGCCGACCCTGTCGAAGAGATTGGCCGCACCTACACGCTGAACCAGATATTGGTGAACGCCAACCTGCGCGGCTACATGCCCCGCATCGACCTCGATTCCATCTCGTTTGCCTCGGGCTCGGCTTCGATCCCTGAAAGCCAGCTCGACCGGCTCGATTCGATTGGCGCCGCCATGGAAGAGGCCATCAAGGAGAACCCCAACGAGGTCTACCTGATCGAAGGCCACACCGACGCAACAGGCTCAAAGGTCGACAACCTGACGCTGTCAGATGAGCGTGCCTCGGCCGTTGCCAATGCCCTGACCGAATACTACGAGATCCCACCGGAAAATCTCGTCACCCAGGGCTACGGCGAGCAGTTCCTGAAGGTCGATACCTACGGGTCGGAATCGCGCAATCGCCGCGTTGCCATTCGCCGGATAACACCGTTGCTGGCCAATGACAGCCAAGACATCGCTCTTGATGACGACGGCAACGAGATCTTCGACGACGGCTAGAGCATCATCCGACCATACGCGGTCACGCTTCGTGATCGAATGGTCGGATAAAGATGCTCTACACCTATGATTCTAGAGCAACTTTATCCGATCTATGAATCGCTGAATGCGATTCCGTTAGATCGGATGTTGCTATAGAACTACAGCCCCGTCGCCCACATTCGAAAACGAAAGCCGGCGCTCTTGGAGCGTCGGCTTTTTTCGTTTTAGTCGCCCGCGCTCTGACCAGCCCACAGCTTCGAGAACGCCTGCAAGAACCCATCAATACCCGGGCACATCCTCGCCGACAGCATCGCCTGGAAGCATGACGGCGCGCCCTTCGACGGCAACACCGCTGGAAGGCACGAACCGCAGGAAGTCGCCTTCCCTGTGCATCCACCAGCAACCCTCTTTTTTCTGCTTGTTCTCAAAGAACCGGCAGAACTCTCCATCATCCGTCATCCACCAACGGCCCTTGTAAATAAACCCGCCCCATTCAGGTTTGAGCCGCATCACAATGCGGCCATCGCCTCCATAATGGGCAATCCAGTCATACGGCTCCGCTGGAGTCTTGTCCCGGCCGTTGCCAGCAAGGCTATTCCCGGTCAGCAGTTCCCTCAGTTCCGGCTTCGACAATGGCGGTGAGCGCTTCACATCTTTTCCATGTGCCGCGCTGAAGCCTGCAAATGCGACAGCAACACCACCCAGCCAAACACCAATTCCCCAACCTGTTTTGCGGTCCATGAAAGCCCCCCTTTTTCTGCGACGTCTTCCTCCCCGGCTGCACCCAAGACGGCATAAATCGAATAAATGCAAATTACCGCCTCAACATCCCTGCACAGCAAACTCGTTTCCGTGGAAACCCAATTTTTATTGTCTTCGCTCAAGATAACCTGAAAGCAAACAAATCGGTCGACTTACGACCAACCAACTGAGCGGGTAGGGTTAAAAAATGCCAACGGTACAATTCAAAATGGCAATTCTGGGCGTCCCGGAAATGATCGCACTGGCAGTCCTTGCTGGCGCTTATCTTTGGTACATGGCGATGGTCTCTCGCCGCAACAGCGCTCTTGAAGCCCTCTCTGGCATTGACGTCCAACTGACGAAACGCGCTTCCCTGATCCCCAATGTCTTGAAGATCGCCAGGTCTTTCATGAACCATGAGCGCGGCCTGCTGAACGAGATCGTCGAATTACGCAACAAGGTAGCAGCCCCATACGATCCCAAGGATGCCGATGCGGTCGCCCAGCACTTAGACTCCGCAAAGCAGCTCTCCAGCCGCATGGGTCAGTTCATGCTGACAGTCGAAAACTATCCCGAATTGAAATCGAATGAGACGATGGTCATGGCGCAAAAAACCTATAACGAGGTTGAATTGCAAATCGCCGCCGCCCGCCGGTTTTACAATTCCGCCGTCAACTCGCTCAACACATCGATCCAGACCTTCCCGGGCAATCTCATCGCCAGCCTCGCCAACATCGAGGAAATGCCATTCTACGAAGCCGATGCCGCCCACCTCCAGCCTGTTGACGCGGATGCCTACCTGCCCGCTTGAAGGCCCAGGCAGATACCCCGATCGATCAAATCAATATAACTAGCAAGGGCACCGCTCAGCCATGTCGGCCCATCTGATCCGGGGAATCGAAAGCTTCGGCGATTTCCTGATATCCATCACAGAAAAACAATCCAAGGCATCCGATCCATCGCAATATAGATCGGCGGGCAAAGACAGCGCCGCGTCACACTACAATCTTCACATCGCGCCTTTCGCCTTCGAATACGAAAACAAGCGCTTCGCCGCCGTCCAGGAAGTCAAAAGCCGCCTTTATTACTCTGTTGCGGCAGTCATCTTCCTCATTTCCGTATTCATTATCTTCGGCCAGAATGCCCACCTACTGGGACTGGCGGAAAAATCCACTCGCTTTTCCGGCCTCCCGATGTGGGTTTTCATTGGCACCGTCGTCCTTCTGGGCTGGTGGACGCACGAGCCAGCGCGACAATTCTATGCTGACGTGCGTGGCGAAATTTACCCCCGGATGTTCATGTACTTCGGCGCCGACTTCAAACACCACATCACCGCTCCCGAGAGCATCACCGAAGACATCGTCACGTCCAAAATCGCGCCTTACCACACATATTCAAACATCTCCGATTATGTCACCGGGTCGCACAACGGCGTTGGCATCGAACTGGCCGAATTGGAACTCTCACGCCGGAACGGCAAGCACGGCACAAAAATCGTTTTCGATGGGTTGGCAGTCGCCCTGACACCGAAGCGAAAATTCGACGCTCGCATAATCATCGATCAGGACGCAGGCGCGCTCATGAATAAGCTGTCCGGACTGTTGAGCTTCGGCCGGGTAACGCTGCGCCGCGTCAAACTCGAAGACCCAACATTTGAACAACTCTTCGAAGTCTATTCCGATGATCAGATCGGTGCACGCACGGTGTTGACCACAAGCTTCATGCAGCGAATGGTCGACATGAGCCGCAAGCACCACTTGGACAAGCTGTCATGCAGCTTTCATGATGGAAAAATTCTATTCATGCTGCCAACGGGCGTCGAACATTTCCCGCCGCTAACACTGTTTCGACCCGTCGATCTGGAATACCAATTCCGGCAAATCGTCAACGAGATGCAACTTGTGTTCGGCATCATCGATGACCTGAAACTCGACCAGGACATCGGCCTTTAAAGCGAAACCGCTTGCTGGCCTCAAATCTCAGGCCTCAGGTTTCAAGAGGCGCAATCCCATCCAGGAACCCAGTCAGATCGTCGGTCATGTGGTGAACATGCTCAGGCGGTTCCACCCAGCTCTTGAGCTTGGCCTGGGCCGGATGGTCGAAGAAATCCGAATGCACTAACACCGTCGTCATGCCCAGCGCATGCGGCGCTTCCAGATTGTGCGGCATGTCTTCAAACATCGCAGCTTGCAGCAGGGCTACGCCATGATGGCGCAGTGCCCCGGTCAATGGTCTCATACGCTGGACAAACTCTCACTTGTTCGGCAGCCGCCCAAACGCTTGCGGGCAAATACGCTGGAGCCTTCCAAACAGTAAGGAGCCGACCCGCGGTGACAGGTCGGCTCCTAGCCAGGCTTCAGTATGGTTCGGGGGAACCCTTTAGTCGCCTAGATGCCTGATTGCGAAGTTCGCCTGAATGCAAAACAGCTCGACCGGCGAACTTCGAAATCCGGATAAAAGGCAGATTACTCTTGTAAAGTTCATTGCCCTGTACAGGCGATTGAGATCGGGAGGCCTGCTTTTGGCCGTGCCGAGATTGACGGCAGGCCTCCCGATCATCAAATCAGTCGCTCATCAGAACTTGATGCGCGCGCCACCGACAACCGTATCGAAGGTTGGTTCGGTGTTGGTGCCTGGCGACGGATCGATGTCGTAGTGCCGGTAGCTGATGAACATGTCCATCGCAGCGGCGTCGATCTTCTGCACGGCACCCAGACCCCAGTGCTGAGCGCTACGGCTGATGGCGTCTTCGTATTCGCCGCCCATGCCGAACAGCGTCGTCTTGCCCAGCGAGCTCCACTTCTGCTCGATACCAGCGTTGACGAACCAGAAGCTTTCTTCCTCGCACAGTGCAGCACCGCAGCTGACGTTGCCGTCTGCGTCACGCGTACCAGCCGAACCTGTTGCGAACAAACCCGTTCCGACGTGCTTGACGGACAGACCACCGTTTAGCGTCTGGATAGCGGATTCCTGAATGCCACCATTGCCGTTTGAGTTGCGGAATGCGCCATCGCCCAGCGAAACGGTGCCATCGGTAACTTCGCCGTAAGCGATACCAGCAGCAATCTTGAAGCCGCCCAGTTCACCCGCGTAGCGAAGAGCCACATCCCAGAGGTCATCCTCGCCGTACGAAGCGCTCAAGATGAAACCGGCTACAGTTGGCGTATCATATCGAACGACATTGCGGCGGTTGAACTCGAAGTTCTCCAGATCCGGACCGTCAAGCGTGCGCTCGATGATTTCGTCACCGGCATGCGACGACGACATGCCATCAGCGATATTGGAGTTGGCGACGTTGATTTCAGCGATGCCGGAGTTTGCCGTGTTACCCTGGCCAACGGTGATCTTACCGAGCGTTTTGCTCTTGATGTACCAGTTGGCAAGGCGGAACTCAGGAAGGTTTGGGCCTTCGTCGTTGTCCTTGCGGATGGCGTCGGCGTCAGCCTGCTGATACTGCAGTTCGATGCGGTAACCAGCCGACCAGTCGGACGTGATTTTCGCCTTGCCTTTGAAACCGAAGCGCGTACCCGATGTCTGTGGGTCGACAACGTAAACGTTGCTCTCATCGCCAGCGGCGCCTGGAGCGTCGTCATCCGATTCCCACCACATAACTGCGCTGGTAACCTGGCCGTAAACCGTCAGCGAAACTTTGCGGTTGCCTTTACGAGCCGTGGTGGCTTCGAGTTCTGCAACGCGCTCTTCCAGATCCGCACAGCAATCACCGCCAAGGTCTGCTGCATACGCATTCGACGAAACGACAGCCGTGCCAAGAAGCACAGCTACGCCATACATACGAAAGCTCATAATAGCCCCCAAAAATCGAAATTGAACTCAACGGGAATGCCTATCGAAAGGGCACGTCCCGTTTTCCATCGATGACGCGACGCTTGTTAAAGAAACCGACGCGACCTCGAGAGAGGCTTTAAACGATGATCCTTGCAGTTGGCTGGCAACAGCGTTGCCGTTCGACCACTGTGTGGCTTCAAGAAACTGTCACGTAAGAAGCGCATAGTGCCGTCGACTGGCCGAGGCGGAAAACCGATCGTTTCCGTCAATCGGGGATCACTTCTAAAACACGACCAGGCCGATGAAGATATTGCACATTCACGACGCAGGCCCGCAGGCCTTGCAAGTCAACGCATTGCTTCGGTCTATGGTCGTTGCCATCGACAACGCCTCATCCACGAACGAGGCAGCAGAAGTCCTGGCGACCAACTCCTATGACCTGGCAATCTGGGACGCCGATGCACTGGACCCGGACGCAGCCAATGAACTGGCCGCAATCCGTGCTTTCGCACCCGGCATGCAAGTCTTGGTATGCGGTAGCAACGACTCGCTACAATCTGTAACCGCAGCAATCGAAAATGGCGCACATGATTTCGTCTTGCGGCCAGTCCACCCCGATGAACTTCGGTTGCGCATCTTCCAGGTCACCAAACGCCTGCCCATCGGCAACATGGACCACGGCGCGACAGCAACATCATTCGGTCCGCTCCAGATCAACGTGCACCAGGGCAATGCGTCGTTGGATGGAAACCCGCTTGTCCTGACGCCGCGCGAGCGTAGCGTTCTACAGGTTCTCGTCCGGGCAAAAGGCAACCTGGTCAGCAAGGAGAGGATCGCCTCTCGTGTCTTTACACTCGATGAGGAGAGCGATCCCAAATCGATTGAAACCTACATCCATCGGCTACGCAAAAAGACCAAGCACCCTTTGCTGACGATCGAAACCGTGCGCGGCCTGGGCTATCGCCTCGTCGAAACCTGCCCCGGTTAGACTGATTGAATGGTCTCATTGCCTGAAGCGTGCCAGAGTCTGTCTGACTAAGTAGAATCCGGCGCAATCCCATCCAGGAACCCAGTCAGATCGTCGGTCATGTGGTGAACATGCTCAGGCGGTTCCACCCAGGTCTTGATCTTGGCCTGGACCGGATGGTCGAAGAAATCCGAGTGCACCAGGACAGTCGTCATGCCCAGCGCATGCGGCGCTTCCAGATTGTGCGGCATGTCTTCAAACATCGCTGCGTTCTGGGGCGCCACGCCATGATGGCGCGCCATTCGCTCGAACGCTTCCGCTTCCGGCTTGGGTACGAACTCGCAGGTCTCGATCGAACAGATATCCTCGAATTCATCGATCACACCCAGCTTACTGGCGACCCTTTCGGCATGCCGCCGTGACCCGTTGGTGAAAATGAGCTTTCGCCCCGGCAAACGCGCAATCGCCGCCTTCAAGGCTGGCAGCTCCGGCACACACGCCAGGTCAATATCGTGGACATATTCGAGAAACGGTTCAGGCGGCATTTTATGCACCTGCATCAGCCCCGATAACGTCGTGCCGAATTGCCTGTAGTAGGATTTCTGCAAGTGCCTTGCATAGGCAAACGGAACGCCCAGTTCCTTGGCGATAAACGACCCCATGCGTTGGTCGACCTGCGCAAATAGATTGCAGTCGGCCGGATAGAGCGTGTTGTCCAGGTCAAACACCCAGACCCCGGTCTGCTCAAACCCAGGCCCTGCCGCATCGGCTTTGCGGTTACCGCTCACTTGATCTTGTTTTCCTGTCCCACAAGCGTACCCACGCCATGCTCGGTAAACAACTCCAGCAAAACGCAGTGCGGCACGCGTCCATCGATGATCACAACCGCTTCGACACCGGCTTCGACCACTTCGATGCAGCCTTCCATTTTCGGGATCATGCCGCCGGTAATGGTGCCATCACGGATCAATTCGCGCGCATCCGCAATGGTCAGCGATGAAATCAGCTTGTTGTCGTTATCCAGAACGCCCGCCACATCGGTCAATAACAACAGCCGCTTCGCCTTCATGCGCGCCGCAAGTGCAGAAGCAAAACTGTCGGCATTGACATTCAGCGTCTCGCCGTCCCGCGATATCGCCACCGGAGCGACCACCGGTATGAGGTCGGACCCTGAGATGACGTCGACAATGTGCGGGTTGACGTACTTGGGCTCCCCGACATACCCGATATCGATCGCCTTCATCAGATTGGACGTTGGATCACTCATCTCGGTGATCCGGTCCGCGATCATCAGGTTGGCGTCCTTGCCCGAAATCCCAACAGCCTTGCCACCCTGCCGGTTGATCGCCGACACGATCTCCTTGTTGATCGCCCCAGCAAGAACCATCTCGACCACTTCGACTGTCGGCTTGTCGGTTACCCTCAGCCCGTTAATGAATTCCGATTTGATCTCAAGCTTTTTCAGCATGCGGGCGATTTGCGGCCCACCGCCATGTACCACGATTGGATTCACACCCGACTGCTTGAGGTAAACGATATCCTGCGCGAAGGCTTCCGCCAGCTTTTCATCGCCCATCGCATTGCCGCCGAATTTGATCACCACCGTCTTGTCGTCGTAACGGATCAAATGCGGTAGTGCCTCGGCCAGAATCCGGGCCTGGATATGTGCCGTAATCTTGTCCGACTTGCCACCCTCCGCAACCTTTGGAGGGTGCGCACGCTTCTTCTTATCGTCCATCGATCACTTTCTTTCGCCCGGTCATGAGCCAACCACCCTGCCTTGCCGGGTCCAGCCGCCTCAGACAGGGCATACGGGCCACAGATTATTATTTATACGGCACTTATATAGCGAAGTTGTACCGCACCGCGATAGAAACAACGGAATTCGCCCACATTCACCGTCTATATCGCGTGGTGAGATGGAAACAGTCCGGGAATCCGAGCGGGATCGGCGGCCGGAAACAATGACAAACGCACACCGTAAGCTAAGAAATAAGCTACCAAGTGGCGAGAAGGGGAACATGGAATGGGGGCGGGCATCGCCGATCAACTCGCGCCGATACCGATGTCGCCGACGCTTGGCCAAACCCTGGCGCGCTCGGCCCAGTATGCGCAGGATCAGGCCCACACCGAAGTTGCCCTCGATCACCTTCTGCTCGCCCTGAGCGAAGATAGCGATGCCCGGCAGGTACTGGAAGGTGGCGCGGTCGATATCAGCGGCCTACAGACCGATGTTTCCCAGCAGATCGGCAACATCGAAGCGCGCCTTCCCGGCGAACAGGGCGGCACGGCCAAAATCTCAGAAGACCTGAAGCGCATCCTCAACGCTGCGGCAGTCGCAGCCAAGGCCGGTCGCAGGCCGCTGATCGATGGCGCAATCGTTTTGGCCGCAATTATCGGCGATGGCAAAACCAATGCAGCAGCTCTTTTACGCGCTCACGGCCTGACATTTGAGGCCGCCATCAACGCCATTCGCAATGCTCCTCAGTCACCACCGCCCGAACCCGCGCCCCAGCCGCCGCTGAACGCTCCCAGCCAGGCCTCCCGCACGCCATCGCAAGGCGAGGCAAGCCCACCGCCACCCACATTCCAGCCAGATCCCCAGCCCCAGCCCAATCCAGCCCCGCCGGCATCCCACCAGGGCGAACGCCCTCGCGACACCAGCGAAATTCTCGCCGCCGCCCGTGAACGCGTCGCCAGCCGAAAGGCCACAGGCTACACCGACAACTACCAGCCCGAGACCCGGCCACGAATCCAACCTGTACCAAAATCTGAGTTTGCTCCTGAACCTGAGCCAATACGCGAATCCGAACCGGACTCTGCCCCCCCTGCAGGCGGCACCGGCACGACGACCGACCAACCAGACGTTCCCGGCAGTCCTGCCCCGCCAGACGGGCCACAGCCAGAACCAGACCACGAATCAGACCCCTCCCAGGTTCCCCTGGAGGAAGCCGATACCCTGATCGTCGCGCCGCCGGCTTCCCCGACCGTCACCCTCGACGATATGGTTGCCGGATCTTTTGACGCGGAATTGGATAACCCAGTCCCCGGACAAGAACCAGCCGCAGCTCGTTCTGACGAGAACAGTTCTGAAGACGGCGGGTCGCAGGAAACGTACGGCGTGGACGGATCTGGTGTCGAAGACGAAGCACCGCAGACCGGCGCATCGAGGTCTGCTCCTGTTGCCCAACAGCCGGCAACACCCCAGCCTCCTGCTCCGGCGCCTCCCGCTGCTCCCGAACCGGTCAATCAGCCCGCACCCGCTCCGCCCCCGGCAGCGGACTCCGCTCGGCCCCAACCTGCTCCTGCTCCAAAACCTCAAAGGCCGCCGCCATCTCGCCCGTTATCCGAAGCGCTGGCGAACGCCGCGCTGCAAGATGCGGCCCCTTCTCCACCTCCAGCCGGTCGACCGGACACTACGGGCACGCCCCCTGGGCAATCGCCGCCACCACCCGGGCCGCCGCCGCATGGGCACCTTCCCACGCCGCCTCCTTCGCCATCAAACCAGCCGCAATCGGGCGGACCGCCGCCACAGCAGCCTGGTGCACAACAAGGTTCGCGAGGGTGGGCCCCTGCACCCTCAGAAGGTCGTGCAAACGGACCCGCTCAGCCCCCGCGGGGTGCACCGCCGCCGATGCCCCCGGCTGCCACCCCACAGCGCCCTCCCGCACCACCGCCGGCAAACCGGCCCCCGCTCGCAGGTCCTCCAGGCCAGCCTATCCGCCGCGAGCCGCCGTGGACCAACCCGCCGTCATCTGCAAATCCGCCAATGCCCTCTCCCGAAGAGGTCTTCAAGGCCAATGCCCGCCCGCCACAGCCAGCGGGTCAATCGACCGGCCAGGATCCTGAACGCGCGCCTGCGCCGCCCGCCCCAGGCACCATGCCGGTCACGGCTGCGCCTTCACCGTCCCCTGCACAACAATCAAGGGCGCCTCAGCCTCCTCCGCCGGCTCCCAACACCGCTCAGACACCATCGACGCCTGCCCCCTCAGGCGCTGCACCGGTCGCAAGCCGAGAGCGCGGCCGTCGCCAAACCCAGGAACCCTCAGCTCAGGCACCGACCGTTCTTCCGGGGCAACTTATTGAAACCGTTCCCCGGCGCATGCGGGTGGGTATCTCCGCCCCCGTCGAAGTCCGCATTGCAAAGGCCGAGGTGAAAGCCATCTCGGATGGCCTCGATGTCGCCAGGACAGCGTTCCAACACGACATCCAGGTCACGAAGGCGATGAGCGTGCGCCTTCGTGCGCCCGACGGCGGCTTCTTCATCGAAACGGCGTCGCCTGAAACGCAATGGATTGAGAATGCACTCGGCCTGATGGCCGACGACTACGCCTGCTGGCGCTGGACGGTGACGCCGAAAACCAGGGGCAAGCGCCGCCTTCAATTGATCGTCGCGGCCAGAACGGTCGGCCCCGATGGCTTGGCGGCCGAAACCGCACTGCCCGATCAGGTCATTGAGATAAAGGTTGCGACCAACTACTCGGTGCTCGCAAAACGCTTTGCGGGCTGGGCCGTTGCCGCCATTATCGGCGGACTTCTGGCACAATTCGGCGCCCAGATCTGGACATCGCTCGAACCGCTGATCAAGTCACTGGGGCAGTAGCCCAACACGACTTTAGGAAGTGTGGACCCTAAAAAACTCGCCCACCGCTATTCAGAAAACTCGATCTCAAGAACCCGAGCCATCGTTCCGCGCAATTCGCTCAGACCCTGGTTTTTCAGCGAAGACACCGCCAGAACCTCTGGATAGGCGGCCGGGTGCTTGCTCAGCGTCTTTGCCGTCGCCTCCAATAGTGCGGTGACCTTGGGTACCTTGATCTTGTCGGTCTTGGTCAAAACCGCCTGATAGCTGACAGCAGAGATGTCCAGCATTTCCATGATCTCAAGATCCACCGGCTTGATGCCGTGGCGTGAATCGATCAGCAAAAATACACGCTTCAAGGTCGGCCGCCCGCGCAGATAGTCTTTAACCAGCGTCGTCCAGGTATCGACCTTGTCCTTGGGCGCCTTGGCAAATCCATAGCCTGGAAGGTCGAACAGGTAGACCGGCGGGGCGTTCTCACCGGCAGCCGGTGCGAACACGTTAAGCTCCTGCGTCCGCCCGGGCGTGTTCGACGTTCTCGCCAGACCACTCTGTCGCAACAGCGCGTTGATCAGGCTCGACTTGCCAACATTGGAGCGGCCAGCAAACGCGATCTCTCCCCGGTCTGCCGCCGGCAGGTGCTCAATCGCAACGACACCCTTGACGAAATCCCATCGCCGATGGCAAAGCGCCTCACCGGCTTCGATATTCCCAGCCGAGACCTGCGTATCTTCCAGCATGCGTAACGCGGCCTTCCATTTAACCGGCAGCCATCCCGGCCGCCCGGCTACTCACTCTTGCGTTTCGGAATCAGGTCGGTCACCACCGCAAACGTCTTCTTGATGTTATCGACCAACGGCACCTCGACCCCCTGGCGCTTCATGATGGTGTACTGCTGGATCAACGACAAAACGTTGTTCCATGCCCAGTAGATGACCAAGCCCGCAGGGAATGTCGCCAGCATGAAGGTGAACAACACCGGCATCCAGTTAAAGATCATCTGCTGCGTGGGGTCGGGCTGAGACGGGTTGAGCTGCATCTGCAGCCACATGGTAATGCCCATCAGCAATGGCCACACGCCGACCAACAGGAAGCCTGGAACGTCATAGGGCAACAGCCCGAACAAATTGAACAGCGAGGTTGGATCGGGCGCGGAAAGGTCGGTGATCCAGCCATAAAACGGCGCATGGCGCATATCGATCGAAACGAACAACACCTTGTACAGCGCAAAGAATACCGGGATCTGCAAAAGGATGGGGAAGCACCCGGCGAACGGGTTGATCTTCTCTTTCTGATAAAGCGCCATCAGCTCTTGCTGCTGCTTTTGCTTGTCATCGGGATGACGCTTCTTCAGCTTTTCCATTTCCGGCTGCAGCTTCTTCATCTGCGCCATCGAGGCATAGGCCCGGTTCGCCAACGGGAAGAACGCAGCCTTCACGATCACCGTTGTTGCCAGAATCGCCAGACCGAAGTTTCCAAACACGCCATTAAGCCAATGCAGCAGGTAATACAGCGGCTTGGTGATGAAGTAGAACCAGCCCCAATCGACCAGATAGTTGAATTCGAGGATCTTGAATTCTTCCTCATAGGCCTCGATCGCCTCGACCTTCTTGACACCTGCAAACAACCGGGAGGTCACGGAGGTGGTGCTGCCACTAACGATTGTCACCGGTAGTTGCTGAATATCGGCCTGGAACGACTCGACTTGCGCCTGCCCCCGTCGCGTTGGGGCCCAGAACTGCGCCGAGAACGGCTGGTCCTGGTTGGGTATCAGCGCCGTTCCCCAATATTTGTCGGTAAAGCCGACCCAACCGCCGTTGATGCCGGAAAATCGCTTCGGAGAAGTTTCCTCCTGGATTTCCGAATATCCGAATTCCTGCAGACGATCCTCATCGCCCAGCCAGCCGATCAGACCTTCGTGTTGAATGAAGAAGTTCTCGATCTTGGGCGTGCCGAAGCGATAAATTCTCGCATAAGGGTGCAGTACGATGTCGTTGCCCGACGAATTGGTAACGTCATCGACGATCGTGAACATGAACTCGGCATCAACCGAAATCGTCCGTTTGAACGTCAGCCCGGCGCCGTTATCCCATGTCAGCACAAGCGGTGACTGAACCGTCAGCTCGGCCCCCTCTTTCGCCGACCACACCGACGATCCGTCGGGGACCTTTACAGTCGACCCCTGCGGCGCCAGCCAGCCATGCTCGGCAAAATACGGCGTGCGCGAATGGGTTGGAAGAAACAACGCGACATCGGGCGAGTCCGGCTTTGTGGTCTCCTTGTAGTGAACGAGCTTCAGGTCATCGATCCGCGCTCCCTTGAGCGCAATCGAACCGTTCAGCGATGGCGTCACGACGGGGACGCGCTGGTCTTTGTCGCCGGCCTGGGCACCAGCCGGCCCAACACCGCTCACAGCACCGGGCGCTCCCGCCTGTAAGGCCGCCGCCGGCCTGCCATCGATTGTTTGCTCGGCCTGCTGCTGTGAGGGAGCCGTTGGCGGCTTGGGCGGCGGGAAGAAGAACTGCCAGGTCAACAGCACACCTAACGACAGCACGACCGCCAGCATCAGGTTATTGGAATTGTCGGGATCTTGGCTCTTCATCTCGCCTCGGCTCGCGTCGCATCATTCTTTGTCCTGCCAGGTGGCGCCGTCGCGACAGCCGTTTGATCCCGTAACAGGACACAATTTTAGATCTTCTATGCGCACCGTCTATACAGGGGACTGTGCTGCGCATCCACCGTTGAAATCCAACCGCCCCAAGTTAGATTCGATCACTTGCAGTCATGGCCTGTTGGAACGCACCTTGCGCGGCCGGTTCCTGACCGTCATGGGTTTGCCATTGAGCCCCGAATTGACCTGCCTGAGCGCGTTTTTTAGATCCCCGACAAGTTGCCCGAAGTTTTGTGTCAAAGCCGCATGCCGGGCCACTAACACATAGTCGCAACCCTGAACCGCCCCGCCAGGAGCGGCGTTTCGAACCGCTTCGCGCAAACGACGCTTGATGCGGTTGCGCGTCACCGCATTGCCCATCTTCTTCGTCACGGTAAAGCCAAATCGGGGCCTTGCGACGTTTTCAGAATGGCAATCAACGCCCCGTGCTGGCTCCATTTCCGGAGTTGCACCGCCCCCCTTTGCGTCGGCCGCCGAAGTTGCCATCCGCCGCTTGGCTTCCAGCACAAACGATTTCGCGCCCCAACGAGAGCCCCCCCGGATACGAAGGAAGTCGGAGCGTTTTTTCAGCGTTTCAAAGGTCATGAGGCGATCGGGTTCCAGCCGGGAACCTCGCTCGATCAGGCTGACAGTTTTTTGCGGCCCTTGGCGCGACGGCGGGCAAGAACGCGCACCCCGCCCGAAGTTGCCATGCGCTTGCGGAAGCCGTGGCGGCGCTTGCGCACCAGTCGGCTAGGTTGATAAGTACGTTTCACGTCTGGTCTCCAAACAAAACGACCGCCCCATCGCAGGTTTCTTGCGAAGCAGCGGCAAATTCATCGTCGGTATCGTCGTCATACCTTGGCCCGCCTGAGGCCATGACGCCCGTACCCCTATGGGATAGGCGGGCTAGCAGGGCAGCGCCGAAACTGGTTTTTAGCGGGAATTTGCACCCGATAGCTCGAAAGCGGGCTTATACGGGCCCGAACGGCCAAAGTCAAACTTAACCGCGGGCCTAATTGAGCCCGGCCCCGGTTCCCGGAAGCGCTGTTCCAGACTGCAAAAACCGATCACGATCCATCACGAACGGCCTAGACCCTTCACGACTGCTTGAGAGCCCGTTCTCTTATTGCCCAACCTCGTTCATGTTCGCGTTGTCCCGACGCAAACCCGAGTGTCCTTCGGCATCCACCATCTCTCCGACGGCCTTTGAGACCTTGGGACCAATTGCAACACGAATACCCTGGATCGCACAGCCTGAGATTGAGAGCTAGAAATGAACGCAACCTCCACATCGATCAGTTCCGAAAAACCACGCCCTTCAAGCAGCCCCATGAAACGCCGTGCCCGACCGGCCGTCCTGGCCGCCCTCCTTGGTGCGGTCTTGCTGTTGGCAGGGCAAATCCAGCCCACAGTTGCCGGTGATGTCACCCAAACCTTCACGGCCCATGAAGCCGGCTCTAAAGCCACCGTCGATCATTCCGAATGGACGCGGATGCTGGGCAAATACGTCGTGCCGGGCGCCGACGGCGTCAACCGGGTCGATTATTCCGCCTGGAAATCAGACGACCACAAAGCCCTGAAGGCCTACGTCAAGCGCCTTGAGGCAACCGACCCTCGCAAGCTGGACCGCGCCGAGCAGTTCGCCTTCTGGGCCAACCTGTATAATTCGAAAACCATCGAAATCGTGCTCGACCATCTTCCCATCAAGTCGATCCGCGAAATCTCCATCAACGAAGGACTGTTTGGCTTCATCAAGAAAAGCGTCGGCGCCGGCGGACCGTGGAAAGCCAAGATCATCAACGTTTTGGACCAGAAGCTCAGCCTCGACGACATCGAACACAAGATCATGCGGCCGATCTTCAAGGACCCACGTGTCCATTATTCGGTCAATTGCGCCTCATTCGGCTGCCCTAACCTGGGCACCCAGGCCTTCACCGGCCAGGAACTCGACGGCCAGCTTGATGCCAACGCCAAAGCCTTCGTCAACAACGTCCGCGGCATCCAGGTAAACGACGGCTACATCTGGGCCTCATCGATCTACCAATGGTTCCAGGAGGACTTCGGCGGCACGCAGCAAGGCGTACTCGACCACGTCCGCAAATACGCCAAGCCTGGTCTGGCCGCAAAACTCGAGGGCAAGTCGGCGATCGACAGCTACGGCTACGATTGGAAGCTCAACGACATCAACAGCGGCTCTTGAGAGCGTCGGCGACCAACGACAAGAACAATAGCAAACAAGAAGGAGCATTTTCCCAATGACCAACGATGATCCCGACGCCACAACCGATGTTACTGCCGCTGCCGCACCGCCCGCAGCCCAAAAGAGCACATTGCGGACCTGGGCTCCGCTTATCGTCATTGTCGCCATCATGGCGCTGGTCTTTGCCATGGGCTGGCACAAGTATTTGACGCTTGAGCAACTCGGCCGCAACTACGCAACGTTGAACACGTTCATCGCCGACCACCTGTTGCTGTCGATCCTCGCCTACGCGGCGCTATATATTGCCGTCGTCGCGCTCTCCCTGCCCGGCGCGCTGGCCCTGACCCTGTCAGGCGGACTTCTGTTCGGCTGGCAAATCGGCGGGCCTGTCACCGTCATCGCAGCAACCATTGGCGCCACCGTCATTTTCCTGGTCGCCAAGACCTCGCTAGGGGAAACCCTGGCTGCCAAGGCCGGACCGGCGGTCAACAAGCTGCGCAAAGGATTTCAGGAAAACGCCCTCAGCTATCTCCTGTTTCTGCGGCTTGTCCCCGCCTTCCCCTTCTTCGTCGTCAATCTGGCGCCCGCCCTGCTTGGCGTTCCCTTGCGCACATACGTCATCGGAACCGCAATTGGCATCATTCCCGGCACCATGGCGTTTTCCTTTGCCGCCTCCCAGCTTGGCACCGTCATCGAGAAGACCAATGCCGAGCATGCTGCCTGCGTAGCCGAAAAAGGCGAGGCGGCATGTCCATATGTTATTGACGCGGGCACTCTTGTCAGCAAGGAAATCATTCTCGCGTTCGCGGCAATCGGCGTCGTCGCGCTGATCCCGGTCATCGTCAAGAAGTGGAGCAACCGCCATGCAGCCGCATGATTCAACCGCTGATGCCTTCGACAAGAGCAGCCCCGCCTCAGGTGCGCCAGCCTCCGGCCCTGCAAAAGGCAACACCGACAGCGATGCCGCCCGCAAGAACAACGACACGATCGAGTGCGATATCTGCGTCATCGGCGCCGGTTCTGGCGGCCTTTCGGTTGCCGCCGCTGCAGCTTCCTTCGGCGTCAGCGTCGTCTTGATCGAAAAGCACAAGATGGGCGGCGACTGCCTCAACTACGGCTGCGTCCCCTCCAAGGCCCTGATCGCGGCAGGCAAGCGCGCCCAGCTCATGCGTGCTCCAAACGGCTTCGGCATTGCCCCTTCTGAGCCCCGCATCGACTACAAGGCTGTCCACGATCACGTCCACAGCGTCATCGCTGCAATCGAGCCAAACGACTCGGTGGAACGCTTCACCGGCCTTGGCGTCAACGTCATCGAAGCCGCCGCCCGCTTTGTCGACAAGAACACCGTCGAGGCAGGCGAGCGCCGCATCAAGGCGCGCCGCTTTGTAATTTCGACAGGCTCCTCACCCCTGGTGCCGCCCATTCCCGGCCTCGATAGCGTCCCCTATTTCACCAACGAATCGATCTTCGACAACCAGACCAAAATCGACCACCTGCTGATCGTCGGCGGCGGCCCCATCGGCATGGAACTGGCTCAGGCACACCGCCGCCTGGGTAGCCGCGTCACGGTACTGGAAGGCATGAAGGCACTGGGCAAGGACGACCCCGAGATGACCAAGGTCGTCCTCGAACACCTGCGCGGTGAAGGCATCGACATACGCGAAAACGCGCTTGTAACGCGAGTGGAAGGCAGCCAGGGCAGCGTCAGCGCCCACATCAAGGTCGGCGACATCGAAGACGTCGTCGAAGGCACCCACATCATCATTGCCGCCGGGCGCAAGCCCAACGTCGACGACCTGGGCCTGGAAGCAGCCGGCATCAAGTACGACAAGCGCGGGATCAAGGTCGACAAAGGCCTTATCACGTCCAACAAGAACGTCTTCGCCATCGGCGATGTCATCGGCGGCCTGCAGTTTACTCACGTGGCCAACTACCATGCCGGGCTTGTCATTCGCAAAGCCCTGTTCCGCCTGCCCTTCATCAAGGTCAACGAAGGCGTCGTTCCCTGGGTCACCTACACCGATCCTGAACTCGCCCACGTCGGCCTCACCGAGGATCAGGCCGTCGAAAAACACGGCAAGATCTCGGTCCTGCGCTGGCCGTATCATGAAAACGACCGCGCCCAGGCCGAGCGGCAGACAAGCGGTCACGTCAAGGTCATCACCGACAAAAAGGGGCGAATACTTGGCGCCACGATCGTCGGCGAACACGCAGGCGAAATCATAAGTATGTGGTCGCTTGCCATCTCCCAGAAGATGAAGATCAAGGCCATGACGGGTTGGATCTCGCCTTATCCGACCCTGTCAGAGATCAACAAGCGCGCGGCTTACAAGTTCTACGCAGGTGCAACTTCAAGCCCGGTGCTTCGCAAAGCCATCAGCCTGCTGGCCAAGCTTGGGTAGTCATCTGAGAGGTCTTCCCTTTCAAAACGGGCAGTTCATCCAGCCCTGCAGGGAGTTTTCGCTCCCCGCAAGGCACACCCTGCCCGTGCCCAATTTCTCTACAATAACGCTGTAGGACTGCCGACCGTTCACGAAACCCTGGCTGCGCGGTATGGTATAACTCCCCGATCAGACAGGCGCTTTAAATCGGTTTCAGCCGCTATCATGGACCAGATAAACAAAGACCATAAAGGCTCCCCCCCGGACGCCTCAGACGCTGGCCCGAAAGCTGGCTCAGACCCGCCCGCGCGAGTTGTGCCGAGCTTTTTTTCGCGCCTGCCGTTTCAATTCCAAAGCCGCACCAGCCAGACAGCGACGGTCAACTCCTGGCAGCGCCTGCGACTGCCCTTCAAGCTTCTCGTCCTCACCACTGCCTTCGTCATGCTGGCCGAAGTGCTGATCTTCGTTCCCTCAGTCGCAAACCATCGCCACAACTGGCTCAATGACCGTCTGATGGCAGCCCACCTGGCAGCCCTTGCAGCCGAAGCAGCACCCGGGCGCACGCTCGCCCCGATGCTCCGCCACGAGTTGTTACGCACAGCCGCTGTGAAAGCTGTCGCCGTGCGCCACGATGGCCGCCGCACCATCGTCCTTCCTCCGACCGAAGCGATGACCATCGACGCACATTTCGACCTCAGCCCCGTCAAGGGGCGTAGCTACTTCACCGCCATTCGCGACAACCTGGAGCTGGTTGCAGAATCGCTCGCCGCCCTGGTCAGATCAGACAACAGAACCCTTCGCGTCACCGGCCCGATTCCGGACAAAGAAAACAGCCTGATCGAGATCGTCATCCCCGAAGCACCCCTGCGCGAAGCCTTGTTGTTATACGGGCGCAACATTTTGTTCCTCTCGATTATCATTTCCCTGTTTACCGCAGCCCTGGTCTACATTGCGCTATCGAGCCTGCTGGTCCGCCCGATGACGCGGATCACCGACAACATGCTGCGGTTCGCCCAGGATCCAGAAGACGCAAGCCGCATCATCGAACCCTCGACGCGCGGCGATGAAGTCGGCATTGCCGAACGCGAGCTGGCCTCAATGCAGCGCCAGCTTTCCCAATTGCTGTTGCAGAAAAATCGCCTCGCGCAACTGGGCCTTGCCGTCAGCAAGATCAACCACGACTTGCGCAACATGCTGGCCAATGCCCAGTTGATCTCCGACCGCCTGACGACTCTGCCCGACCCCACGGTGCAGCGCTTCGCCCCCAAGCTGATTGCGTCCCTGGACCGCGCTATCGACTTTTGCAACGACACATTGAAATTCGGCCGCGCCCAGGAAGCAGCCCCGCGCCGCCAGCTCATGCTGCTTCGACCCTTGGCCGAAGAGGTGGGCGACGGGCTCGGCCTGCCGCGCGAGGGCTCTATCGACTGGCGCCTCGACATCGATCCCGCATTACGCGTCGATGCCGATCACGACCACCTCTATCGCGTCCTCTCAAACCTTTGCCGCAACGCCGTCCAGGCCCTGGAAGCAGCAGCAGCCCCGCCCTTGAACGCCAAGCCCGGCTCGAACACCGCTCCCCCGCCCCCACAAACACCCCTCAGCGAAGTCGCAATCAGTGCGCAACGAGATGGCCGCCGCGTCACGATCGAAGTCCGCGACAATGGCCCCGGCATCCCGCCGCGCGCCCGCGAGCACTTGTTCAAGGCCTTCCAGTCTTCCCAACGGCGCGGTGGCTCAGGGCTCGGCCTGGCAATCGCCCAGGAACTCGTCACCGCCCATGGCGGCAGCATTCAGTTGCTCGAAAACGGACCGGGCGCAGCATTCAGGCTCATCATCCCCGACCGCAATCCGCATGCCTGAGGAGGATCATTACAATCCTGGTCTCTACCATTGATTGAGGGCACCGAAGGGCTCAGAATTATAAGCGGAAACGTTTAGCCACAAGCCGATGATTAATGGAACACCGAACATCCCAATTATTCCAATCCCAACCATCTTCCGAATTCGTTTTCCTTGGTTGGTCAATCCGTATCCTAAAATGAAGGAGAGCGGACCGACTAAGAGTATGATCAAGCTGTTAGTTGGAAACTTACTTCCGTCAAGCATGCGACCGCGCAACTGAGAATGCCAATACAGCAACCAAAACAGCCAGATCCAGGTATTTATCACAATTACCTGGAGATGTAGTTCGTCTGGCATCAATAGCTTGCTCCACAAGTAGTTAGCCATTGTCGCGCACAAACACTCCCTTTGAAATCACACTCCATTGTATTTCCCCCACCGCCCACGATCCGAATACGGGTAGCGGGCCGGAGCGAGCCAAGAATGATCCGTTCTGCAGAATTTCCCTCGATAGAAATTGGATTTTCCGCCCAAGATTCAGCATGGTTGGGCGGGAGCGAGCACACCACAAGCGATCAGAAGTGTTGTGCAACCCATTTCTGACATCTATCCCCCCTTGGAATTCGCTGCCTGCATCAGTATTTGTTTGGCGCATTTAACCGAGGGCTTGACGACAAGGCCACTCACCGTGTGGCTGTCCCGGCCACCCTCGCCCCCTTCTTCTGCACAACGGTAAATAGCTGTTACCAGCGCTCTTGCGCTACCGACAGTAAAGCCGGAAAACCGAGAAGGCGAGAGGCCAGAAATGTTTACGAGCCACAGCGCCTTCCGCAAGCAATCGCGAGTAACTTCGCGCATCGCACTAGCACGTTTGCCGTCAAAGAACACAACGCCGGCATAAACACCCAATCGCGTACTAACAATACCGAAATGCGAACAAACCCCATTCAGACGCCGCATTTTCGAATGCATTAATCTGGAATGCTGCTTGTTTATTAGTTGATGCTTTTGGTAACCCCGCGACACATCAACAATAAACAAATTTCGCCCATTTTTTGGAAAGTACGAATACCTAAAAAAGCTGCGCTCTCGAACAACCTCCTCAATAAGTCTGGAAAAGCTTCTGCCTGCAACAACTTCGACTACACGCCGGCGCTGCGGCCAAATAATAAGTTTGGCATCATCGGGCACATTCCCAAATATTTTCAGTGCGGCCGTTGCATCGCTTTTCGAAAGCGGAAACGATTGCGGCCCCTCCGAACATGCTGAAACGAAGAGCGCAAGACAGACAACCCCAAGACGGCCATGCTCTGCGAGCCAATCGCTCCCTTTCGCGTTGGCGTAAAAAAGGGCATTTGCCGAAAACTGTATCCTTTGGACCATTTTTTCGAATCTCCCCCCCCCTCAAGCCACCTTCATCTTCCAATCACCCTCTTCTAAGACACCAATGGCCAGCCCCAGAAGACCCAAATGGCGGCAACAGGGCAATGCTGGCATGCGGCGGCTGCCGGTTGCAACGACGCACCAGACTTGCCAGATTGGCCAATCGCGGTTTTCGGGTTTTAGATCGCCAGGGCATGGCCCCTTCAAGGGTTGCAGTCCGGATCTCACGGGATTGGAACGGATGCGAGGGAATTTGCAGTGCTTTGACCCTTGCGTTGTGCGCCGCAAGCGAGTAGAAGATCGCTTCCGCGACGACGGCTGCCAACTGATCAGCCGCCCAATTCGATTTTTCGCGGATCAGCACCGGTAGCTCAGCTGGATAGAGCACCAGACTACGAATCTGGGGGTCGGGAGTTCGAATCTTCCCCGGTGCGCCAATGATTTCAATAGCTTAGTTCAAAAATCACCCTCCCGAAAAAACCGAAAATTGACCGCGGCTAACGCCGGGCTAACAGCATGCTGCGAATAGCTGCGCATGCCTGACGAGATTCTGTGGGTCGGTGGCCGAGACGCCGGCTAACAGTTAGCAATTCGTTCTCACTGAAAAAATTGGTCGCCACGGCCATCAATAGCCAGCGACTTAGCGCGTCAGCAGACGGTCCGCGAGGGGCGTCTACGTCCGATGTGATAATGTATCTTATGGGAATTGGGGCGCGATTTGATCTTGAGAAATCGGCAGCCAGCCTGATGAATTCCTAACAATTTAGAAAAGTTACGGACGTCAGATCAGGCGTCGCTCCAGGCTCTCTTTCCGCTTTTCCCAGTCCGGCATGACGCGCGTGAGAAGCTTGTAGAAGTCAGCACCGTGGTGATGAAACCTGCGGTGGCAGAGTTCGTGGACAATCACGTAGTCGATCTCGTGTGGGGCTGCTTCGATCAGGCGGCGGTTGAGAACTAGGCGCCCACCAGGACTCATGGAGCCCCAACGGCCGGACATTCGGCGCACAATCAGCCCGGTCGGCGTGAAGATTCTCGGATCGGGGAAGTGATCAATACAGACCGCCAGCCGTGCCTTGAATTGCTCGACCGCCTTCGACTTGTACCAAGCTGCAACTTGCGCCTCGATCATATCTGTCCGGCTTAGGCGATGGGCATGAACTTCTATGAAGCCGCGCTTGAGCTTCACCTGCTGTTGCACAGATTGCATGATTTTGAGCCGATATCGGCGACCAAGATAAAGGTGGGTCTCCCCGGCGACATATTTGCGCGCGGGTGTGCGGGGGTGGAACTGCCCGAAATACTGCAATTGCCGCGAGATCCAGGCGGCGCGCTTGCGTAACCGTTTGTCTATGTCATCATTGCAGGCATTCAGGGGTGCGGCGACCTCGATCGTCATGTCAGGTAGAACCGAGATCGACAGGGTTTTGCGCTCCCGCCGCATCAGCGAGTAATCGTATCGCCGATCGCCGTAGATGAATGCGCGCCGTTCACTCACGCCGGGAACCTCGCACGGGCGACACGCATGATCTGCTCCTGAAGATCATCGAGTTGGTCGACGGGAAGGTCGAGACCCTGCGCATCGCGCAAATTATCGAAGACATAGTCATCGATCGCATTGCGCATCTTGTTCTGCGCCACCTCGTTGGACCAGAGATCGACAATGTGGTGGGCCTTGACGATTGCGAGGATACGCAACGTCACCGTGACAGCAAGATCCTTCGGGGCGTCGACCGTGGCGGCTGAGGAAATGATCGGCTCGATGATGCCATAGAAGGCGGCGGCATCATCATCGGCCTTGATCTCGGTCGGCAGACCGCGTCCGTGATCCTTGTTGGCGACCTTATGGGCGATGTTGACGATGCTGTTGAGATACTCGACCTCAGACAGTCGCTTAGCCCGATAATCCCGGATGGTTTCTTCCAGCATTTCCGAAAAGCGGGCATAGAAGGTTGGATCGAGATCCATCTTTTCGGTGATCGTGCGCTTGGTGGCACTCGCGATCCGATCGGCCTTCGAGGCGGCAGTGACTCCGGTTTCGTCGACGACCTTCTTCAACGCATCGGGATCGTTGATATTGACGGCCTCGATGATGCGCGTCGCCGGCATAGCGATCACATGATCGTCGAGGAGCTTTTGGATCTTCGGCTCGTACTCCTTGATGTCGACGATTTCCTGATAGCGGATCTGCACGGATTTGCGCAGCTCGGAGAATTGCTTCCAATCACGCTTGAAGCCGTTGATCTGCTTATCCGTGAACAGGTCGTGGATCTTGTCGGATGAGAGCGCGATGTGTAGGCATCGGCCGAATCCACGTAGGCGTTCATAGAAATCGTTTCGGAAGGCTTCATCGCTGAGGAAGACCTCAAAGGCTTCCATGTCCTTCTTATTGGGGATCGCCTTGAAGAGATCCCAGAGCTGCTCGTGCAGTTGAGGCAGGCGCTTTAGTTCGACCTTGATGTCGACGAGCGCTTCGGCGACGTCTTCCGCATCGAAGCCCTCGAAGGCACCGTAGGTGGTGAGCGCCTTGTCGAGTTCACCGAGCAGGCCTTCATAATCGAGGATGAACCCGAACTGCTTGTGCTGGCCGTCCTGTTCGTGGAGGCGGTTCACGCGCGCGATGGCCTGCAAGAGATTATGTTCGCGAAGCGGCTTGCAGATATAAAGCACCGTATTGCGGGGGGCATCGAAGCCCGTGAGGAGCTTCGAGACGACGATCAATATTTCCGGCTCGCCGCTCCCCTTGAAGTTCCCGATGATCTCCCGGTTGTAGTCTTCCTCGGAGCGGAACCGCTTCATCATCCGGCCCCAGAACTTGCGGACCAGGTCCTTGGATTCGGTGTCGACTTCCTCGTTGCCCTCATTTTCGTCGGGCCCTGAGATGATGACCTCGCTTGTGACGTGGCCGATCTCGTCGAGCATTTCTTTGAACCGAATGGCGGCGGCCTTGGACGGCGCCACGAGCTGTGCCTTGAAGCCGGTGCCCTGCCAGTGCTGGCGGTAGTGCTCGGAGATGTCGAAGGCTTTGGCGCGGATGGCCTGTCCCGTCTTTGATAGCGCATCCATGCGCGAGAACTTGCGCTTCAGGTCGTCCGTTTGCTCGGTCGTCAGCCCTTCGGTGATCTTCTCGAACCAGGTGTCGATGACATTGCCGGTGATCTGCTGCTCGACCAAGCGGCCCTCATAGAGCAACGGCACGACGGCTTCGTCCTTGACCGCCTCGTCGATGGTGTAGCTGTGAATGAGCCCGCCGAAAGTGTGGAGCGTGTTCTTTTCCTTCTTTAGCAAGGGCGTGCCGGTGAAACCCAGATAGCAGGCGTTCGGCAACATGCGCCGCATCTTCTTGGCGAAGTCGCCCAAGCCGCCATAGCGACCCGACTGTGTGCGATGGCTTTCATCAACGAGCACGAAGACGTTCGGATCATTGTCGACGAGCGCACTGCCCTTCAGGGCGGAGGCGAACTTGTTGATGATGGTGGTGACGAGCGGCGTCTTGGCCTCGATCATTTCAGCCAGATGCGCGCCCGATCGCGCGCGAACCGGTTCCATTTCGCAGGACTTGAACGTGTCGCGGATTTGCTTGTCGAGATCGTCGCGGTCGGTGACGATAACGATGCGCGGATTGACGATGTCCTTATCGAGCGCGAGACCGCGTCCCAACATCACCATGGTGAGCGACTTGCCCGAGCCTTGGGTGTGCCAGATGACGCCACCCTTGCGGACATCGCCGAGATCATACTGCTTGACCCGCTCAATGGCGGCCTTGATCCCGAAATACTGCTGATGACGGGCGACCTTGCGCACACCGCCGTCGAACACTGTGAATCGCCGAACGATATCGAGCAGGCGTTCTGGACGGCAAAGCGCGTGGATCAGGCGATCCTGCTCCGTCACGACCCGATAACCAGCCTGGGCCATTTCCCCGAAATACCCGCCGGCACTCTCGAATGATCCAGAGAAGATCGAAGCATCGTGATTGATTTCCGGCGCGTCTTGCAGAACACGGTCGATCTGCTCGTCCGTGTCCTCCTCGTCGCGCCACGTCTGCCAGAATTTGCGCGGTGTCCCGACCGTTGCGTAGAGCGCCTCGCTCCGGTTCATGCAAAGCAGAAGCTGCGCAAAATGGAACAACTGCGGAATATTGTCTTCGCTTTGATAGCCGATGAGCTGGCTACCGGCTTTCTTCAGGCTTTCGGTCGGCCGCTTGTTCTCGATGACGACGAACGGGATGCCGTTCACAAAACAGACGATGTCGCAGCGCTTGGTCTGGAGTGAACCGGTGCGCTCGACCGACATCTCGGCCGTGACGTGAAAGACGTTGTTCGCGGGGTTTTCCCAATCGATGTAGCGGAACGAATAGCTCTTGCTGTCGCCATCGATGGTCTTGGTGATCGTCGTGCCCAGCACGAGCTGATCGTAGACCTCCTGGTTGGTGGCCTTGAGTCCCTTGATCTTGTCCGGTGTCGGGCGCAGGCGCCGCAGTGCCTCGTGCGCGTCCTGCAGATCGAAGGCGTATTCCTTGCCGCGATGTGTGAAGCTGTTGATCGCGAGGAGCTGTTCAACAAGGATGTCGTCGAGCAGCACGTTGCGCAGTTTGCCGCGCTTCTCTTCTGCTTCGGCCTGCGACAGCGGCTGGAACCCAAGCGCGACGAGCGTCTGCAACGCTGGGATCTGTGACTGATATTTTTCGGCGGCGTCGAAGGTCATTTGCCCCTCACTACGAATTTTACGAACTTGTCTATGAGGGCATCCGCTTGACGCTCTGTTGCGCCCTTGACGGAAAAGTCGGAAACGCGTGTCTCTCGACCGGATTTCAAATTACGCTTGTAGCCAGTGACGTCGAACCTGGTCGCGTTAGGAGACTTTTCCAAGCGGTATTTGTGGCGCTGGTCGTAACCGATCAGGTTGCCGGTCGCATCAGTGGTCCAGTGGCCGGGAAATGCAAGCTTCTCAATTGCACGGCGCATATCCAAAGCCGATTGATACCGTTGAGCGGGATCAGGGTTCACAGATTTCTGGATAATTCTGCGAAGGGAGTTCGGTACAAAAGCCGGAAAGTCGCGGTCATCGAGAAGTCGACCGGCTCCTATCGCCTTGTGATAGTCGTTCCATCCCATCGCGGCCTGTTTAGCGCGCAAAGACGAGAGCCCTGATGCAAGCCGGTAGAGGGTGAGGCCGGTCTGAAAGATATCTGTCTGTACGTTAATCTGCCCGTTGGCCATGACTTCTGGGGCCATATGAAAACGATATGCATTCGGGGCGGCAGTCGGCTGGCCATTCGTTGAAATGCCCATGATGCCGTAGTCGGTTAGCACGGCCTGACCTGCCTGGCCGACCATTATGTTCTCAGGCTTGATATCGTTGTGATAGAAGCTGTTGGCGTGCAGGTAGTCGAGCCCTTGAAGTACCTGCTTTCCGACTGACAGCACCTCTGATAGGGGCAAGAAGTTCGCTGGATTCAGCCTTTGAACGACAGATCCATCAGGCAAGTATTCCATCGCTAGCAGAACGACGTGGTCGTTTCCGTGCGGTACGACATCTGCCTGATAGACATGAACCAAGTTGTCATGCTGGAGCCGATTACTGATCTGGGCTTCTTTCAGTCTTTGGTCGACTGGGACGCCAGGATTCAGTATTTTCACTGCATATTGGCGTTGAAGTGTCAGGTCGTTAGCCAGCCAGACTTGGCCAAACTGGCCCTGCCCCAGGCGGCTGACCAGATTGTATTTGTAGAGCCGAGCATTCGGCGCGTAGACTGGTGCGGGAAGTGTGGTCATTTGTTCTTTGCCCCCCACCATGCAGCAATAACGGCATCAGCCATCTTCGCGTCCCAATATTTGCTTGTTCGGCCGACGCGATGCTCGGCGTGCGTCTTCGCGTCTTTGCTACGCGTGCCCAGCGAATTGTAGGTCTTGATCTCAACTGGAATGCCGTTGCGCTGACAAAAAAGAAGAAGAACTGCTTCCAGATAACTGGATTCGCGCATAGCAGCTTTTTCATTTAAGCCGTATTCATTGGTCTTGATCACGACCATCTCGATGTCGCGGTTAGCATGAAACATCCGCTCAAACTCGCGGTGCAACCATTCTAGCTTTTGAGGAACCGTATCGATATCGGCCGGATAGACAAGCTTGCTCTCAGATGCGGCGTTTTCAAGTGTAGAATCAGTACCATCGCAAGAGACGATAGCGTATCGCGCGTTGGCAGGATCTGCGCGGAAACCCAATACTTTGGTCATGGCAATCCCTCCTCTACCGTGACACGCCACTCGCCGGTCAACAGCTTTTGCATGAGGCCACGCTTCTGCTCTTGTAACTTCGCGGCTTCCTGATCGGCGAGTGCGATCTGTTGCTCTGCGAGCCCAAGAACTGTGGCGGCCGTCGTCTGATCGTCTTCGGTCGGGTTGGGGATCTTCATGTCACCGAAGTCACGGAAAGAAATTTGCTTGCCGTCGCGGATACCGAAGATCAAACGGTCGAGGCGGCCGATGAAGCTGCGTGATTTGAAAAAGTGGCGGTAGTAGTCGCCATCGTAATCACCGCCGCTCGGTCGGAGCACCGTGTAGGCTGGACTGACGAGACCCGTGACGCGCGAGAATTCGAGGCCACCTTCGAATGAACGGAGACTGATGACAAAGTCACCTTCTCGAACGACCTTGTATCCATCGGTGCTGCCATCGGGCATGACAACACGCCGATCCAGCTCATCGCGTCGAACAACACCAATGTCTTGCATCACGGCGAGCAATGGCAGGTCAGGTTGGTTCTTCTCGGAGACAGGCTCGAACAATTCCTTGGCCTGTCGAACCCGAACGGTAGACGCATAAGCGGCCTCGAATAGCTTCAAGCGCAGACCTTCAACTTGCTTGCGAAGATAGTCACCACGCCGCTCGCAGGTGTCGATGGCCTCGTCCCACGTCCGCAGGATTTCGGCGATCTTGCGCTGCTCGGGGAGGGGTGGAAGCTTGAGGCGAAACGCTTGTATGTCACGAAAAATAAGCCCCGGTTGTGCGCCGACTTGCGTGACGGCGGCAATTTGCTTGCGGCCTTCGTGTGATTCAAGAAAGGCCAAAATTAAGGATGCGTCGGCCTTGTTGTCATCGATGGCTAGCCGGGCGTTGGTCTGGCTCAGATTGGCTCCATCAAGGAATTCGGGAACAATAGCAGCTGCTCCTACGTCACCCTTGATGGTAATCACCAAGTCTCCCGGCTTCAGCCGGGCACGAGAAAAAGCACTTTCGATTTCTGGCGAGACACGTCGATAATCTTCGATGGGTTTCCAACCGAATGAGAAGTCGCCGCCACGAATGAGCGGCACACCAAGCGGATCGTGCTCGCCTGGTTGCACGACGCCATATGTAATTGGGCGAGCTGGATCGATCAATTCGCCAAGGCTTGTTTCTTGCCAACCTTCAAGCATCCCCGCCCCCCTTCTTCCGACCCTTGGACTCCCTGGCGATGCGCTCCAGTTCTCTCAAATCCCCTGCGCTCTCGACCTCGAGCCGCTTAGCCTCTTTGCGCTTGCCGTCGAATTCGGCGTAACGCTCATGCGCGATCGTCTCGGCGCGCTTGGCGGTGACGCTGCCGGCATTACGCAGCTTGGGCAGCTCATTACTGTCGAGGAAGGTGTCGAGCACCCCTTCCCATTCGGCCAGCCGCATGGATTGGCGGCGTGAGGCGCGCAACTCGGCGGTGTTCAGGAAGGTCTCGACGATGAGGTTGAGTTCCTTGATCTCCAGTTCGCCGAGATAGTTCTTGGCCGTGCCCACATCGGCCTTGCGGACCGCGCGGCCCTTGTCTGCGCCCTTCCAGGTGGTCAGACCCATATTGGGGGCACCCGCATCGGCGCGGGCGTCGATCAGCTCGCCTGCCGTATGGCCGGTTACGGCATAGAGCATCTTGTTCTGGATGGTCGCGTAGAAGGTCGTGACCTGCCGTGATTTCGGATTGTAGTCCTCGCTGAGCGAGAGGATGTCGCGCACCTTCTCATAGAACCGCGCTTCGGATGCACGGATGTCGCGGATGCGCTCAAGTAGCTCGTCGAAATAGTCCCAGGCTGGGTCCTTCAGGCGCTCGTCGTCCATGACAAAGCCCTTGACCATGTACTCTTTCAGGACCGTGTTGGCCCACCGGCGGAACTGGGTGCCGCGCTCGGAGCGGACGCGGTAGCCGACCGAGAGGATAACGTCGAGGTTGTAGCAATCGACCTCGCGGGCGACCTGCCGCTTGCCCTCGGTTTGAACTATCCGGAATTTCCGGAGAGTTGCCTCCGGTTCGCACTCGCCTTCGTCATAGATGTTGCCGATGTGCTCGTTGATGGTGCGCACGTCCTTGTCGAACAGCTCCGCCATCTGGCGTTGGCTGAGCCAAGCCGTCCCCTCGACGGCACGGAGCTGGACCTTTGTCCGGCCGTCCTCGGTGTTGTAGAGTACGAATTCCCCCTCAGACATCGACGCCAAGCTCCTTCAAGTGCTTGGCCATGCGACCGCGCACCTCAGCCAACTCGGCTTCGATAGCAACGATCTCCTTCTGCACGGCGGCGACATCGATCTCGGCCTCGGGCTCGAACGTGTCGACGTAACGCGGGATGTTCAGGTTGAAATCGTTCTCGATGATCTCGCCAGGCTTTGCCTTGTGGGAATACTTCTCGATCTCGGTGCGCTTGGCGTACGTGGTGACAATCTTGTCGATATGCTGGGGCTCCAGAACGCTCTGCGTCTTGGCGTTCGTGAACTCGCGGCTGGCATCGATGAAAAGGACGTCCTTACGCTTCTCGTTCTTGCCCCCCTCTTCCCGCGAGCGGTCGAAAACCAGAATGGCGACCGGAATGCCCGTTGTTGTGAAGAGATTCGAGGGCAAGCCGATCACAGCGTCGAGCAAATTCTCCTCGATCAGTTTCTTGCGGATCTTGCCCTCCGCCCCGCCACGGAACAGCACGCCATGCGGCACGATCACCGCGACGCGGCCAGACTGCCGTTTGGCGATCTCGATCATGTGCGTAATGAAGGCGTAATCGCCCTTGGACTTCGGCGGGATGCCGCGCCAGTAGCGCTTGTACTGGTCGGCCTCGGCTCCTTCCGCGCCCCATTTGTCGAGCGAGAACGGCGGATTGGCGACGACGACATCGAAGCGCATCAGATGATCGCCCTCGATCAGCGCGGGGCTGTTGAGCGTGTCGCACCACTCAATACGGGCGGCGTCCTTGGCGTGCAGAAACATGTTCATGCGGGCGAGCGCCCAGGTCGCGCCGTTCACTTCCTGGCCGTAGAGCGAGTAGTTGTCGGACCCGACTTCCTCGGCCGCGCGGATCAGCAGCGAGCCTGAGCCGCATGCCGGGTCGCAGATTGTGTTGCCGGGTTGCGCGTTGGCGAGCTTGGCCAGCAGAGTCGAGACGGCAGTCGGTGTATAGAATTCTCCGGCCTTTTTGCCGGCGTCGGAAGCAAATTTCGAAATCAGGTAGATGTAGCACTCACCGATGATGTCTTCGGTGACGCGCGAGGGGCGCAGATCGAGTTCCGGCTTGGCGAAGTCTTGGAGCATATTTTTCAAGCGCCGGTTACGGTCCTTGACCTTGCCGAGATTGGATTCGGAATTGAAGTCGATATTCCGGAAGACGCCTTCGAGTTTGGTGCGATTGGCGTCCTCAATCTTTTCGAGGGCGACGTTGATGCGCTCGCCGATATCCGCTTCATCGCGGGCGTTATAGAGGTCATAGAAGCTGCAGCCCTCCGGCAGAATGAAGCGCTCGCGTGCAAGGCGGCGGCGGATGCGAACGGCATCACCGCCGAACTGTTTCTCGTAGGAGGCGACGTGGTCGTTCCAGTGATCGGAGATATATTTCAGGAACAACATCACGAGGATGTAGTCCTTGTACTGGCCAGCATCGACGGCGCCCCGGAAGGTGTCGCATGCGGC
Source organism: Alphaproteobacteria bacterium (assembly GCA_022600345.1). Lineage (GTDB taxonomy): Bacteria > Pseudomonadota > Alphaproteobacteria > Rhizobiales > Hyphomicrobiaceae > Filomicrobium. Next base: position 91,860 of record JAHZKP010000035.1, read on the forward strand.
CCATGCCGTGTTGTTGATTTGCTGTTGTGTGACTTGGTCGGTCATCGCGTGCCCCCTTGCGCGGCGCGCGCTGCGGCCGTGGTGTTGCTATGGTGAGTCTAAGTGGATTCGTGTGCGCCGCGAAGAAGCGCGGCTGAAATGAGTTGGCGGCGTTTTTCCGCGAGGTTGGTGGCGAGCTGGAATTCGCGGCGCACGAGACCATTGACGACCGCGATGGCGCGCTGCGTCTCAAGGTCCGGGATCGGGACTTCCAACTTGGACAGGCATGACATCGGGATCATCCGGATGCCCGTGCCGCGCGCGCCTTTCTCGAAATGATGCTGAGCCGGAGGCTCGTTGATGTACCATGTAAGATAATGTGGAAGGACGCGCGGGTGAGGCCGGATAATGACAAGCGGCATGACTGCGATGGCAGGCTCGTCGAAATCGGAGCCTAGGGTGAGCGCGGTATTGCGGTCGCCCCGCGACCTGAAGACGATATCGCCCGTGCGAACCTGATATCGATCTGGCACGTCATCGAGACGGAAGCGTCCGATTGGTTCGCCTCGAGGTTCGCCATCAGGCGTGGTGTTGCGCAACTGGATGGCACGCACACCGCCATCCATCGACTCCAGCTTGCCGCGCGCCGTGAAGCCGATCTGAATATCCGCAATGGTGTCTAACTTTTCCATAATTTGCTCTGTAGACTTGCCTACAGACTTCTATAGTGATTCTTCTGATGGCTGTCAATACCACAGTAGAAGCTTCTACAGCATGCAGGTGGGAAGGGCGCCGATTTCTCGGCGCCCGTGGACGTAGCTCACGAATTGCCCTGCTTTGCCTTCAACCACGCCATAGCCTGGCTCGCCTTGGCGGCGGCAGTGAAGATGGCCTTGGGATCGTCATTCAGAAGCCGCAGCCAATTGGCGATGTACTGGGCATGATCCGCGCGGGTGTCCTGCGTGACGCCGGTCTCGGTGCACAGCATTGCCGCTCCGATCTCGGCGACAAGCTCTTCTGCCGCATAGGCTTCCTTGCCAAAGCGCGTGGTGAGATCGCGATCGCAACGGGATTTATGACCTGTCCAATGCGTCAGCTCATGCAGCAGCGTGGCGTAGTAGCCCTCGTCGCGGGTCATCGTATCGGTGCCGCAGAAGAGAGCTTCGTCCGGCATCTGGATATGATCGGCTTTGGGGTCGTAGCAGGCGCGCTCGCCACCATGGCGCACATCGGCGCTGCAGGCGGAGATGAAGCGATCGGCCTTCGCGATGCGCTCGATCGGACCGAGGCGTTCTGGCAAACCCGGATCTTCGAAGCCTTCGACTTCGGCGACGTTGAAGACGCGGGAAGCCCTGGCAACGCGGCGCTTGCCATTATCGCCGGCAACCTCCGGGTCGGGGTCGACGTCGAACTCCTTGTAGAAGATGACAAGTTCGGACCTGGCGCCTTTGATGACCTGGGCGCCGAGTTCGGACCATTGGCGATAGGTGGCCCACAGCGGCGAGGTGAAGCCGCGCAATTCTGCGGCGACCCACAGGTTGACGGTGTTGATGCCGTTATAGGCCGCCTTCGACGAGGCGTTTTCGGGGATCCACAGCGGACGGCCAGATCGTCTCCAAGGCATCTGCGGTTTGCCAGGATGGGCCTCGATGGCCCTGATGAGGTCGGCGGTGATCTCGGCATAAAGATCACGCTTCAGGGTGTGGTTGCGGTTTGACATGTTCGGGCTCCTTTCGTTTGCGCCCGCCGATCAGCGGGGGCGTGACGAACGAAGCGCCGCGGGGAATGAGGGCGCGCGGAACCCGAGCGCGCAGCGCCGGGCGGCCTGGCCGCAGGCCAGAGTCCGATGGCTTGCCATTGAAGCGTGCCCGCCCCGCGGCCATGGTCGGCACAAATGCCCCACGCGCAGGCGGGCTTACGAGCAAGCCTGCAAAAACGGGTCGCGCAACCAATTACGCGCGATCAGAAAATATGTTGAGATGGCGCCGGTAGTGCGAAACAGTGCAGTCGCAATGAACACAGGCAACGCAGCCACTGTTCAAACGTCGGCTTATGAAGCCCTGCCGACGTGCGAGTTGGGCAGGATGTACCGATTGACCCAAAAACCAAGTCAGCGCAGGGCAACTGTTGCTGATTGACGAACGCGTTGCAGCTACTTCAATCGGCACTGGTGGCCGGTTAGTCGAGGATATAGGGTCAAATCTATGAGGGTGATGATTTCATACAAATCTGCGGACCGTGAGGTTGCTGAGGAGATCTATGCCTTCCTGACGGCACGCCGGCATAAGGTATGGATTGATCTGGAAATGCGCTCTGGCGTCGAATGGAGATCAGAATTTCTAAAACAGGTTAAGGCTGCGAATGTTTGTGTTCCTATCATAACGGAAAAATACTTGGCGAGCGAACATTGCCGTTTGGAACTCTTTGTTTCAAGGAGTTATGGCCATGAACGACCGGGCTGATACCTGACACTTTGAACCGGCAGCATCCCTGACACTATTTGTCATTCACCTTAGCCGGTTTCGAAGGTGAGCGCAGCCGCCATCGCGGCGGAGCGAAGCGGTGAAACCGGCCACTCAAATCGAT
>JAHZKP010000036.1 GCA_022600345.1 Alphaproteobacteria bacterium
ACTTTTTCGCATTCGGCCAGAAGCGGCGCGCAGCGCGATATGGGTTATCGTGCCAGTGCCGCGACGCCGCCGAGGCGAAAAAGTGCGGTGTCCCAGAGGGATGCGGCGAAATTGACTGCCGGACTGCGTTGCGCCGGTTTGTCGTGGGGTCCACCACGCCTGCACCGGACGCGTCTTGCCGGCAGCCAATTTCGTCTCGCATCGCGACCTCACTGAGTTCTTCAACAGCCTGTTAAGGCTTACTTGCCTGCGCACTGCGCCAACTGCTGGTCGCGTTCCTGGGCTGCCGTCTTCCATTCGTCAGGCGAAACGCCCTTGCACCACTGTAGGTGACGGCCCAGATCAGCATGCCAGCCAAGGCCCGTGAAATTACACTTGAGTTGCTCGTTGCTTTGCTGCTGCTTTAACGCCGTCGCGGCATACCATTTACAGCTCGACTGCGCCTGCGCACCTGCTGCAATCGCGAACTGAGCGGCAACCAGCGCCGTAGCGATAAAAACTGTCCGTGTCCCAAACATTGTCATTTCCCTATCCTAAAGCTCCCTAACCGGCGATCCACACTCTGCGAAAATGATCGACCTGCCGGGGTCAGAGCCCCCCAATTTTGGCATCGAGTTCACTCCGAAACAATTACGTTGACTTGGTTCTTTCCAGTATGACAGCACAAGACCGCCAGTCTGTAGTGTTATCAGCCATCGTAGTTTCGAACCGGGCAACGCTGCTTTCAGCATCGCTCCCTATGCTTTGAAATGTAGCCGACAGGGTATGAACCCAATCTGAATGCCTCATTTAGCCTGCCTTCACAGCCAAAACCCTCACGCCAGCCGCCCCTGAACCAAATAGCTGCTCACCCGCCGTGATACATCTGTGAATTCGGTGCAAACTCGAATTGCAACTGCCACTGGCACCCCAAGACCACATCCGAATCGGCTTACGGTTCTCGCAAATTCACTCCAAATTCGCGAGATCGCATGGCCAGCGCCGCCCTCAAAATCCACTCCGCCGATCCCCCGACACTTCAGGATGCCCAAAACATCCTGCAGACGGTCTTTGGATATCAGGCCTTCCGCTCGCACCAGGAAGGCATCATTACCGGCCTGCTGGCTGGCAACGATTGCCTTGCCTTGATGCCAACCGGCGGCGGCAAATCGCTGTGTTACCAGATCCCCGGACTGATCCGGCCCGGCACCGGCATCATTGTATCCCCGCTGATTGCCTTGATGCAGGATCAGGTCGATGCCTTGAAGGAACTGGGCGTCAAGGCAGCTTACCTCAATTCAAGCCTCACTTACCCCGAACAGCTCGAGGTCGCCGACAACCTGCGCAACGGCACCCTCGACCTGCTCTACGTCGCGCCTGAACGCCTCGTCCAGGACCGCATGCTCGATCTGTTGTCGGCCTGTGACATCTCGCTGTTCGCCATCGACGAAGCCCACTGCGTCTCGCAATGGGGCCATGACTTCCGCCCCGAATACCGTCAACTGCGCATCCTCGCCGAGCGGTTTCCGCGTGTCCCCCGTGTCGCACTCACCGCCACCGCAGATGAGCGCACCCGCGAAGAGATCGTCCGCGAACTCAACCTGGAAAACGCCCAGCGCTACATCGCCAGCTTCGACCGCCCCAACATCAACTATCGAATTGCCGAATTGGGCGGCACCTCGGCGCGCGAAAAATTGTGGCGCTTCATCGATACGGAACACGCAACCGACGCCGGCATTGTTTACTGCCTGTCGCGCCGCGCCGTTGAAGAAACAGCCGCCTGGCTGACCAAGAAGGGCCGCAACGCACTTCCCTACCACGCCGGTCTGCCCGCCGATCAGCGCGCCAAAACCCAATCCCGATTCCTGGCCGAAGACGGCATGATCATCGTCGCCACCATCGCGTTCGGCATGGGCATCGACAAACCCGACGTCCGTTTCGTCGCCCACCTGAGCCTGCCCAAATCCATCGAAGCCTATTACCAGGAAACCGGCCGTGCAGGCCGCGACGGCGAACCTGCCGACGCCTGGATGGCCTACGGCCTGCAGGACATCATCCAGCAACGCCAGTGGATCGAGGCAAGCGAGGGCGCCGAAGTCTATAAGCGCGTACAACGCCAGAAACTCGACGCCCTCATCGGCCTTGCCGAAATGATCGGTTGCCGCCGCCAACCGCTGCTCGCCTACTTCGGCGAAACGTTGCCCGAACCCTGCGGCAACTGCGACAACTGCCAAAACCCGCCCACCACGATTGACGGAACCGTTGCCGCGCAAAAAGCGCTATCGGCTGTTTACCGCACCGGCCAGCGCTACGGCGTCGGCTACGTCGTCGACATCCTGACCGGCCGCGAAAACGAGCGCGCAATCCGCAACGGTCATGATCAATTGGCCGTCTTCGGCATCGGCACGGACATGGAGCCGCTGGCCTGGCGGCACCTGTTCCAACAACTCGTGGCATCGGGCCTTTTGGTCGGCGACAGCGAGGGCTACGGCACACTTTCTCTCAGCGACACCGCCCGCCCGCTGCTCCGAGGCGAAACAACTTTCCGCATGCGCGAAGCCAAAAAATCAACCGGTTCATCGCGTAGCGGTAGCAAACGTGGCGAGCGCAAGAAGCAGGCCCCCGTCGCACCCGAAAACGCCGAACTGTTCGAAGACCTAAGACAGCTCCGCGCCCGCTTGGCCGCCGAAGCAAAAGTTCCCCCATTCGTCATCTGCCACGACAGCACCATCGCCGAGCTGGCAGAAAAACGCCCCACCAACAAGAGCGAATTGTCCGACATCAGCGGCCTGGGCACCGTCAAGATCAAGCGCTACGGCGACGACCTGTTGCAGACCATCGCCGGCAAACCCAAACACCCGCTTTTGACCAACCAACTGTCCGCCACCATCAACGCAACACTGGCCCTCCATATCGATGGACTGGCGGCCGAAGCAATCGCCGAAAAGCGCGAGATCCAACTCTCCACCATCTACGGCCATTTCGCTGAAGCCATCGAAGCCGGGCTGCTGACCTGCGACGATGTCCTTAACGTTGAGCCTGACGACATCGATGCAATTCACGCAGCCTTCGAAGAATGCGAAACCCTGGAATCAGGAAAGCTAGGGCCCGCCCACGCAAGCCTTGAGGGCCGCTTCGACTATGGGATTTTGAAATGTCTGCTGGCGGAGTTGGGGTGACGGAGCTGCCTGAAGCCCGCCACCGATCTCTGCTTGTCGCCAGTTGCGCGCATATGACGTGACTGAGACTCAGGTCATTGCGAAATCACCTTTGACTGCCGGTGACGGAGCCAATCTCCGCGCTGAACCTCAGAGCTGCGATCGATGCTTATCCCGTCGCGTTCAACGTTATAGACATAGACCCACGCTTTTATATCCGGCTTGATAAGTTGAACGCATTCCCGAATGTATTCGCTATCTGCCCGGTTATTTGCATCAAAGCACTCGAACTCGTCCAGGATGACAATGGCTTGTCGATCAACCAGTTCATAAAGCTCTGCCTCGACAACGCCATCCCCAAGCACGAGACCGGGATACTCACCCAGATCGTAAAGCTTGCCGCGAATCTGACATGCCGAGACGAAGCGCAGTTTGTCTTTTAAACCAAGTTCATCGAAGCCGCTTTCACCGCGCCGCAAGCTACCATAAACGGCAAGTAGCGGTCCCACGGCAGACATCAGCACCTTCGCAACCCTTTCGAATTCAATACGCGAGTTTAAGCCCCGCCCGCTCAACCAACCGCCCCTACTTCAGCCCCGTGCCGAATCGCTGAATGCGCTCGCCGTTATCCGTTAGCGCACCTCGATAAGCCTTTCCCCAGCCTCTAACGCCGACAGCATTTTCGCAAACACCTTATCCATCCACTCCAAAAGCGCAGGATTTGACGCATTCCCGATCCGCAACCAGCAAACCGCGGTACCCATTTCGTCGGCTAATTGAATTGTTAGGAAATCTTCGTCTTTGGTAAGCAGGACCAAATTATTCTCGCAGGCATGCTGCCAAATTTCTCCGTCGTCTGCCGCCAGCAATCCCACATCGGCAACGTGCTGTGCGTCGTGACCCTTTTCTCGCAGCCAGTCGCATAGAGCCAGAGGCAACTGCGCATCGATCAGAAACCGCATCGGCTACTCCGCGGCAATGACCGTGCGACGCTCCGCTTCATGCGCCGCGTACTGCAGCACCGCGGTAATGTCGGCATCCTCTAAATAGGGAAAATCGTTCAATATCTGCTCGCGACTGGCACCACCAGCCAACATTCCCAAAATATCACTGACCCGAATGCGCAGCCCACGAATACACGGGCGCCCACCGCATTGCTTGGCGTTGTGTGTAATGCGCTTTGAATAATCCGGGTCCGACATCGGCCATCTCCACTCCTGCTGAATATTAGCAGATTTCGGCCACCGTGGCTAAAAGCACCGCCGGGGGACCAAAAAGCCCCCCGCACGGCCATCCCGCACCCTACTTCAGTCCGGCGCAGAACCGCTGGATGCGATTGCAGGCTTCGGTTAGCGCTTCTGTCGAAGTGGCATACGAAATCCGGAATGCTGGCGAAGATTCAAATGCTGCACCGTGCACGCACGCGACGCCTTCTTCTTCCAACAGTGCCGTGACGAAGTCGCCATCCGACTCGATTCTTCTGCCACCCGCACTGGTCTTGCCAATCGTCCCCGCACACGACGGATAGACGTAAAACGCACCTTCAGGTTTCGGACACGAAATACCGTTCGCCTGATTGAGCATCGAGACGACCAGATCGCGCCGCTCAACAAAAATCTTGTTGTGCTCGGCAATGAACTCCTGCGGCCCGTTCAGCGCTTCAACCGCCGCCCATTGCGTGATCGAGCACGGGTTCGACGTCGACTGCGATTGCAACTTGCGCATCCCCGCAATCAGTTGCTCCGGCCCACCCGCATACCCCAGCCTCCAGCCGGTCATGCAGTACGCCTTCGACAACCCATTGAGCGTCAGCGTGCGATCAAATAGCCCCGGCTCAACTTCGGCAGGCGTGCAGAAAACGTTGCCGTCATAAATCAGGTGTTCGTAGATATCATCCGTCAGAACCCACACGTTCTCATGGCGCATGAGCACGTCGGTCAGCTTCTTCAAGTCGGCCTTCGAGTAGGCGGCCCCAGACGGGTTCGACGGCGAGTTGAACAAGAACCACTTGGTCTTGGGCGTAATCGCCGCTTCAAGCGCATCTGGCTGCAACCGGAACCCGTCGTCCATGGTCGCTTCGACAAACACCGGCTTGCCGCCAGCCAACAGCACGATATCGGCATACGACACCCAGCACGGCGTCGGGATGATCACTTCGTCACCCGGATTGACGGTTGCCAGCAGCGCGTTGAACAACACCTGCTTGCCGCCGGTCCCCACCGAGATCTGGCTGCGCGAGTAGGTCAAACCGTTATCGCGCTTGAACTTGGCGATGATCGCGTCCTTCAGCTCGGGAATGCCGTCGACATCTGTATAACCGGTCTTGCCGTCATCCATCGCCTTCTTGGCGGCTTCCTTGACGTTCTCTGGCGTGTCGAAATCCGGTTCGCCGGCCGAAAGCGAAATGATATCGCGCCCCTCGGCCTTGAGCGCGCGTGCTTTGGTCGAAACGGCGATGGTGGCGGAAGGTTGAATGCGGGCAAGGCTGTCAGCAAGAAATCCCACGGGAGTTGGCCTTTCTTCATGGGTTTTGAATGGGTTCGACGGCTCGCCAGCCAAACAAGCCAGCAAGCAGGCAATCGGCGGGCAAGCTAACCCCGCACCGAGCGCTCCGCAACCGATCAGTTGGTTACAGCGACCTCGCTGACACCCCAACGACCGGCCGGCCGCTTCGTTTGCCCCGGCTCACCTGCGCTCGATTTCTAACGCCGGTGTAATGCTTCATCCCGGAATAATACCATTCCAGCAACAACCAGCTCCCGTTGCGGCCGCTATCGCGAGAATGACCCAAGCCGGCCACAATCCCGACCAAGGCTCGCCACACCGAAAGGGTCTCGTTGCCTCAAACGCGATATTTGAGTCGCGAGCAAACAACTAATTCTGCCGTGACTGGCAGAGAAGGAAATGAGTTATGAATGCGGGAATATTAGGTGATCTGAGACGTTTTGGCCGAGACATCCTGATTGGATTGGGCCTGTTTGCAGCCATCGCCGTCCTTATCCTCGACGGGCAAATCCCAGCAGCCCTGCCGCAGGTTTCCAGCGTATTGTCGATTGACGCCAACGCCGCCGACTACACCCTCCCGCCCTACGGCCCCGAATTAGTCGCCAAATCAGCCAGCGCAGCAGAATCGAACGCCTTCCGGTTCACCGGCGGCTGGACCGCGATCTCCCTCATGGCCGGCATGTTCGCCTTGCTCTACGCCTTTAATCTCGCCCTTTTCCGCCGCTACTATGCCCACCAGCATCAAGCCCGCCGCAACAGATTTCCACCACGGTGATCGCTTAACCTTGGGATTTCGTAATGTTGGACATATATTACCTCTCAGCCGAGAACCGCTAAGATGGCTGGTCGGCGCGCGTTTCAACCTACCGGCCGAATTTGGCAGGCAGTGAAGCGACAATATATGTAGACCGCGACGGCCCGATCGTGGCCGACCACGAAACCAGGAGGGACTATGCCGAGCCTCAGCTGGACCGGACTGCGCAAGCCACATCTTAGTTTGTTTCTTGCCGCCGCATTTACCCTGGCAGCCGCCGCTTCACTGGCAATGACCGGTGACGGGCTGCTGCGCGCCCAATTCGAAAGCGCCTTTGCCGACCGCAGCCACCCCTCAAAGAGGGTGCAGCACACCGCAGCCAACCACACCATAACCCCCGTTGCAGCCAGCGAATCCGAGTGGCTGGGCGATGCCCGCAACACACCCGCAACGCTTGCCTCCTGGAACGATCGCGCCGTCGCCAAAGGTGACTTCGTCACGCTGAGCATGAGGGGAATCGAGCGCCGGCTGAAAATCGTTTCCCTGAAAGAGTTGCCCTCAGGCAGCCTCCCAACTGCTTCCAACACTGCAATGCGGCCGGTCCTGGTCACCTTGCAGCCAACAGACGACGTCAATGCCCGCCCCATCCACATGCTTCTGGAAGGCTTGAGCCAGACTGCACCGATCGATACGGCGGCCCATCACGAACTGTGACCCCTGCAGCGCGTCGCGGGCTCAATAAAACGATTCCGGCATCTTTCTGACTAGTGTAGCATCTTCGACGTTTGCCTCCGTTCTGTTTCTTAGTTGGTGAGCAAACGTCGAAGATAAAAGCTACACTAGAAACATAGACTTGCTAGTGTTCCTCTTGTTTCAGACATTTGCTGACGACCCAGCATCAAGCGGTGGCAAATGTCTGAAACGGAACACTAGACACCAGTGCGCTCGTTTGGCTTAATCCAGGCGCCTGTATCGATCTTGTTTTGACAAAAAGGGTGTTGGAAAAATGCGGCTCAATCCGCCGACCATCGTGATCTTTCTGATCTCGCTTGTTCTCGCCGGCCTCGCCGTCGTGACCAAAATGGGAATCGTTCCAATTCCCCGCTACCTGCCCCATCAGGAATATTGGCTCGCGATGACTGCCTATTTGACGCTGATGGTCGGAAATCTCGTGCGCGGCATCTGACCGGACGAATAACGACACCGGCGCCCCCCGGACTATGCGGGCGGTCATGCTCCCACTTGGCTCATTATCGCAGTACGGCATCGCTCGGTCGCCGGAAAATAGAACAGTCACCCGGCAATCGGCACCGCCCGCGCCTCGATGTCATCCACAGAGCGATAGTCGCCAAGCCCGAAGGCTTCGAATTCATCAGCAAAGCTGGTCGCCACAAATCCAAGCCCTCTCAAAACAACATTGATCGGCCAAAGAGATCTGGGCCGGCCGATGCCGGAATCTTTGCCATTAATGGCAAAGCAAAGCGGACCGACAGCAAGCTCACCGCCCTTCCACAAAACCGCACTCTGCTCGCCGTCACCGCCAAAGTATTCCGTCTCCAGATAGCCCACCCCTGCCAATCGCGAAGCTTTCGCGGCAAATGCCATGTCACCCGTTGAGATCCGCGGGCCCCGCTCCAACCAGTCTCCGGTGCCAAACTGTGAGTGCAGATCGTCCTGCAGGTCATCGCTCAGCGGCACAACGAAAATCTGCGCTTCCGGCCTCAGCGCGAATATCCGCGCGGCACGCGACGCCTGGGTAAACGCACGCATCGAGCTCAACGGCCCGGCAAAAACCCTGACAGCATGTCCCATCGTCTTTCACCCAACCAAAACCAACGCGATGATTCCAGCCAATCGGCCTCCGCCACGCTTCACGACTCTGTGAGCCAGGCGGGCCAGCTACCAGGCAATCGGTTTGCGGTCGCGGAAGAACCCGCCCGTTGGACCATCGTCATCCAGCGTCGCCAGCCACACAGCCGTATCGGCTCCCTCGCTCACCGAGCGGTGGGCATTCGGCCCCCCCATATCGGTCTGCACCCAGCCAGGGCAAACACTATTGATTTTGACGTTTTCAGTGTCGACCAAGTCAGCAGCCGCAGTCCTTGTCAACGCATTGAGCGCCGCCTTCGACATCCGGTAGGCGGTGAACTCAGCCCCCATGTCAGATAATTGCCCCATGCCCGAGGACAGGTTGACGACCCGCCCGTAGCCCTCGGCCTGCATATCGGGCAACACCGCCTGCATCATACGCAGCGCGCCGACGGTGTTCACGTTGAAGGTCTGCAGCACGGTTTCAATACTGACATCGGCTGCCCGGGAGGCCACCCCGGACGGATCGCGGTCCAGAAGAATTCCGGCGTTGTTGACCAGGATATCGATCCGGCCAAACAGGTGGCGCGCCTTTTCCACGGCCGACTTGACGCTTGCATCCTCGGCAACGTCCAACTGAACGGCAACCGCCTCCAACCCTTCGCCAGCCAGCTCGGCAACCGCCGCCTCGCCTTTTTGTTCATCGCGCGCACCAAGCGCCGTTAGCACCCCTTGCCGCGCCAACTGCCTGGCAATCTCCAAACCGATCCCCCGGGTTGCACCAGTCACCAGAGCGCTACGCGTATCAGCCATGTGTATCTCCGTTCATACGACCACCGATGCTGCACCCATCCATTGTTACACATCCCAGGCTGCAAAAGCCAAACAGATGCAATCAGTAGGTCGCCGGCAACCGGCTCTGCCCCAGACTGAAACAAGGCTTGCCGGTCGACTAACCAACACCGCAACCGAAACCCGTGAAATCCGCATGCTTTAGAAATGCTGAAGAAATTGCTCATTAGTCTGCGTGTCTCCCCCGCTGCTCTTCTGGGAACTTCTGTTCAAATCGGGGTGGACTTTTGAATGGGCGATGGGCTTCACCACACTGTCGGACCAAGCGCCAAGAAATAAAAAAAGGCTCCAGCGAATGGCCGGGCGGATGCACGAGTTGAAGACGAAATTTTCCAGCGCGACTAAGTGTAATTCGGGCAGCGTCCTGCCGATCTTCGCTGTATCGATCATGGGCCTGTTTGGAACCATGGCGATGGCCGTTGACTTCGGCCTTGCCTATTCCCACCGCGACCAATTGCAAAAGGCTGCCGACTCCGCTGCGCTAAGTGCCGCCCTGCTGCTCGATGCCAAAAAGTCCGAACGCATAGCGCGCGGCAAAGCCGTTTTCTCAGCCAACTACAGGCAAGCCGCCGATGCCAAGATATCCATCGATGTAGAGGATAACGGTTCAGATCAGACGAGCTACATCACGGCTTCTGCAACGCGCCCTGAAAGCTCATATCCTGCCGCTGTTCGGCTACCCCACCATAGATCTCAAAGCCACCGTACGCAGCCCGATCCCGCGGCTGCTGGAAGCCGAAGTCGTCATGGTCCTCGACTACTCCGACTCCATGACCAGCAATCAAAAATATGTCCGCATGAAAGATGCCGCCATCCAGTTGGTCGACACACTATCGATGCACGGCACCAACAAGCGCGCCAAATTCGGCATCGTCCCCTTCGCTGCAATGGTCAAGGCCAATCTACCCGCATGGGCAATCCGCAGTGACGCAACAGGCGCCGGCTGTACTCAGGATCGCCGTCACCCGTTCAACACGCTTGAAGACGGCCCAAGCGTTGCAGATGACAGCAAATGGGGTGAAGTCACCAGCACGCATAACTGCAGCGAAATGGGCTCACGCGGACTTGATGTCGTCGATCTCACCAACGACCACAGCGGCGTGAAAAACAAGATCTCGGCAATGCAGCCCTACCTTTGGACCCACATCGCCCTGGGCGCGGAAATGGGCTTTCAGATGCTCTCGCCCACGGGCGTTTTCGGCAAGGCCGCCCCCTATAACACCGACAAGACCATAAAGGTGGCGATCATCCTCACCGACGGCATGCAGACCGCTCCAGGATGGGCCGCCGACGGCACTCAAACGCCGGCTGCCGCCGAAGCCAATTTACTCGCCCTATGCTCAGCCATGAAGGCGCAGAATATCAAGGTCTTCACCATCGGCTACGACCTCGCCGACACCCACACCCTGGACCTGCTCAAGCAATGCGCTGGCTCCGGCATGTTCTTCGATGCCAATGACATTCAGTCCGGCCTGATCGCAAGCTTCAACGAAATCGGTGAACGCGTTCGCGATCAAATGGTCCGCCTGTCGGAGTAGCCTGCAATAGTCGGCTCCCGCACTGACTTCGCGACGTCAAAGCCGCCGCCCTTATCAGAACATGCCGATCGCCAACCGCGCTTCATCCGACATCCGGCTCATATCCCACGGTGGATCAAACACCAACTTGACGTTCACGCCGCTGACGCCTGGAACAGAGGCCACCGCATTCTCAACCCAGCCGGGCATCTCTCCCGCCACCGGACAGCCCGGCGCAGTCAGCGTCATATCGATGTCGACATTGCGGTTGTCCCCGACGTCGATCTTGTAGATCAGGCCCAGCTCATAAATGTCTGACGGGATCTCAGGGTCCTCAACCGTCTTCAACGCCGCAATGATATCGGCCTGCAATTGATCGAGCTCTTCAGCCGACAAAGTCGAGCCTGGAATTGGCGTACCGCCTTCGGCGACGCTGGGCGGCGGCTTGGGGGCACTTTGCACGCCTACGGATTCACCAGGCGACGGCTCACCAGCAGAAGCAGGAGAAATTTCACTCTCCTCGCCCTGCTGACCGCCAACCGGGCGTCCATCGATAAACTTGTTCTCACTCACGCGAAAAACTCCTTGGCTCGAACCAAAGCATCAGCCAGTTCATCGACCTCGGCCCGCGTATTATACATTGCAAACGAAGCCCGGCACGTCGCTGTAACGCCCAGCCGGTCCATCAATGGTTGCGCACAGTGGTGCCCCGCCCTGACGGCGATTCCCGATCGATCGATGATTGTCGAAACGTCGTGTGGATGCAGCCCGTCCAGCGAGAAGGAAACGATAGCCCCCTTGCCGGGCGCCTCCCCGTGGATCGTCAACCAGTCAAACTCGCCCAGACGCTGATGCGCATATCCCGCGAGGTCGGCTTCGTGAGCGGCAATATTTTCCCGCCCGATCTGCATCATATAATTGAGCGCTGCCGCCAGTCCGATGGCTTCAGCAATTGGTGGAGTACCGGCTTCAAACCGGTGCGGCGGGTCGGCATAAGTCACCTTGTCGACGCTCACCGTGTCGATCATTTCCCCACCGCCCTCATAAGGCGGCATGCGCTCCAGGAATTCCTGCTTGGCATAGAGCACGCCAATTCCCGTCGGCCCGTACGTCTTGTGCCCGGTGAACACGTAGAAATCGCAATCGAGTTCCTTCACATCGATGCTCATGTGAACCGCCGACTGACTGCCATCGACCAGCACGGCAATCCCCCGCTCATGGGCCGCCTTGATGACCTGCTTGAGCGGAACCACCGTACCCAGCACATTCGACATATGCGTGATTGCGACGATCTTGGTGCGCGGCGTCAACAGCGCCTCGAACTCCTCCAGGAGAAATTCACCATTGTCTGCGATCGGCGCCCATTTCAAGACCGCGCCCGAGCGCTCCCGGTGGTAGTTCCACGGAACGATGTTGGAGTGGTGCTCCATGATCGACAAGACGATCTCGTCGCCCTCGCCGATGGCAATGCGCCCGAATGACTGCGCCACTAGATTGATCGCCATCGTTGCGTTGCGGGTGAAAACGATTTCGTCCTTGGAGCCCGCATTCAGGAAGCGGCGAACCACTTCGCGTGCATCTTCGAAGTTGCCTGTCGCCGTGTTCGACAGATAGTGCAGGCCACGATGAACATTGGCGTATTCGAAGCGATAGGCATGGTCCATCGCTTCGATTACCGAACGCGGTTTTTGCGCACTCGCCCCGTTGTCCAGATAAACGAGCGGCTTGCCATAGACCTCCCGAAACAGAATCGGGAAATCCGTGCGGATCCGGTCCACGTCGAATTGATCCGCACCGCTTTTCGGCCGCTGGTCAAAGTCGGAGTCGACACCAATCGTCATCTCGCCCTTTCCGCTTCCATGAGCCGCCCCAACAATGGCCGGCCAATAGAAACTCGTTTCCCTTTGCCACGCTTCAAGCCTGCGCAAGCCATCCGCGCGCAAAACCCATTATCGCTTCCACGATATCCTCGTCGCCGATATTCTCGACGGCCTCGCCGATAAAAGATTCAATCAGCAGAACCTTGGCAACGTCAGCGGGAATGCCACGCGACTGGCAATAGAACATCAAGTCCTCATCCAATTGCGCGCACGTTGCGCCGTGTCCGCAAACCACATCGTCGGCGAAGATTTCCAACTCGGGCTTGGAATCGAATTCAGCATTCGGCGACAATAGCAACCCTTGCGACATCTGCTTGCCATCCGTCTTCTGCGCGATCGGCTGCACGATGATCTTGCCCTGGAAAACACCCCGCGCGTTGTCGTCAAGAACGCCCTTGAACAACTCCCGGCTCTCGCACGAGGGCACCGCATGATCGACCACCAACGTCGTGTCGATATGGTCGTTGTTACGACCCAGAAAAACGCCCGACAGGTCGAGTTTCGCGCCCTCGCCGGAAAAAGCGACAAAAATCTGGTTGCGCGCCAGCGCCACCCCTTGCGTCAACTGGAACCCGCCGTAATCGGCGCCCGCTGCAATGTTCACGATCCAGTTCGACAGGTGCGTGACATTGGCTTGTCCGTCGGCTGCGCAACTGACGTGAAGCACCTTGGCTTCCTCGCCAACGCTGATCCGCGTCGCGGTGTTGACCTGACCTGCTTCGACAGCACCGGGCAGCGACACGAATGCTTCGATGATCTGGACGGATGCCTTCCCGCCAACCTCGATAACATTGCGCACCGCCGTGAAGCCTGGCTCCATCCCGGCGCGGACATGAACCAACAGCAACGGCTTTTCAACCGCCGCAGCCTCTTTAACGCTCACCACCGATCCATCGGTCATGTAGGCTGTGTTGAGCGCCAGAACGGCATCGTTGTCGGGACCAGCCGGATTGGCAAGCCCGGTGGCCCGTTCACCACCCTCACTCAACACCGCAGCAAGCGACTCGATTTCAACCCCGGCCACATCGCTGGCCGACGACAGTTCCTCGCGATAGGCGCCGTTTACGAACACCACCCGGCTTGCATCCAGATGCGCCAGCGGACCCAAGGCCACTATCACATCGGCGATGGTCAACGCGGTCTCATCGCCAACAGAACTGGGCAGCGCTTCCTTCATCGCATTGCGAAGATCGGTGTATTTCCATTCCTCGATCCGCCGATGCGGCAACCCCAGTTGTGCAAACTTGTCAGCCGCCGCCTGCCGCGCCGCGCTCACACCAGCCCCCCCCGGCAACTGGTCACGGATCGTGTCAAACGACTCTGCAAACGAGAGTTCGGCTTTCGTTTTCATTACTGCAATGCTCATGTTTCGCTCTCCGCCATGCGGCCTGTTTTCAATCCGCTGCGCTCAAGGCAGTCCGGACGAAGCCACAATCAGGCGGCCTCTTCGCCGTATTCCGCATACCCTGATTTTTCCAGTTCAAGCGCCAATTCCTTGCCACCTGAGCGCTGGATTCTGCCGTGTGCCAGAACGTGCACCTTGTCGGGCACGATGTGGTTCAGCAGGCGCTGGTAGTGGGTAATGACCAGCATCGCGCGATCGGGCGACCGCAACGCGTTGACGCCTTCCGACACCACACGCAGCGCATCGATATCGAGGCCGGAATCTGTCTCGTCCAAAACGCACAGCGTCGGCTCAAGCAGCGCCATCTGCAAAATTTCAGAGCGTTTCTTTTCGCCACCAGAGAAACCGACATTGACCGGGCGCTTCAACATTTCGACGTCGATGTTGAGTTCACCGGCCTTCGACTTAACGAGCTTCATGAATTCCGGCGTCGTCAGTTCGTCCTGATCACGCTTGCGGCGCAACGCATTGACCGCGGTGCGCAGGAACGTGAGCCCGGCAACACCTGGGATCTCCATTGGATACTGGAATGCCAGGAACACCCCTGAGGCCGCCCGCTCATCGGGGTCCATCTCAAGAATGGACTCGCCATTCCAAATGATGTCGCCCTCGGTCACCTCGTAATCGTCACGGCCAGCGAGGATATAAGCAAGCGTCGACTTGCCCGAACCGTTCGGCCCCATGATCGCATGCACTTCACCCTTTGGAATCGTCAGATCGATACCCTTCAGGATGGGCTTGTTCTCTTCGGCAATCTTCACGTGAAGATTCTTGATTTCCAGCATTTCCAACTCCGGTCGATTCGATGTTCTGTTAAATTCATGTCTCAGAGGATTTTTTCATTCCTCAAGCTCTTTGGCTTTTTCTGCCATCAATTCCCGGTACGGTTTTCCATTCCAGCGCCACAACCATTCCCCATCGGTTTTACGCTTGGCGAACTCGGTGAATTTCCAAACCGAAAACAGTAACGCCAGCGCCCAAACCGCCATGCCGATAAACCGATGCTCATCGGAAAGCGACAAAATCCATGGCACCGAAATCAGTGGCACAAGGAGGGCGAACGCCGTGGTGACAAGAACTCCCTGCCACGTATTGGGCACAGCACCATATCCATGACGCTTCGGTTTGAACCAGAACTGTTGCTTCGTCTCACTCATTCGAAGTACCGCAACGGGCCCTTCCTCTCATCGCAGGCAACCCAGGCATCGATGCGCGACATCAACTCCGCATAGAGCGCCTCATCGAGAACCGGGCAATCGCGGTTTGGCTGCACGATATGCGCACCAAACGCGATGCTCATGTCGTCGCGCGCGCGCATCGTCAGACTCCGCTCGCCCAGGCTCAACAACACCACACCGACATCTTCGCTGATCGCAACCCCGTGATCTTCAAGATTGTCGGCATCGCCGCGCTCATCCATCCATTCAATGAATTCATCGAGAAGGTCGATCATGCATTGCAGGCGCGTCTGGCGGGCAAAATCGTCGACATCGGCCAGATACGCGACGGCTGCCGCATTGGCATCCGTTTCCAATTGCCTGACGATCTCGACGTTACGCGGGTTTCTCTCGGTCATGACCCTTCCTACTCCCTTACCCCACCGAACCTTCAAGCGAGATCCCGATCAGTTTTTGCGTTTCGGCCATAAATTCCATCGGCAACTGCTGCAGAACATCGCGAACGAACCCATTGACGATCAGCGTCACAGCTTCTTCCTCCGACAAACCGCGCTGCATGCAGTAAAACAGTTTGTCATCGGAAATCTTGGACGTCGTCGCCTCGTGCTCGAAGTGCGCAGTCGACGTTTTCGCCTCGATATAGGGCACGGTGTGCGCCCCGCACTTGTTGCCGATAAGCAGTGAATCGCACTGCGTGAAGTTACGCGCGTTTGTCGCCCTGCGGTGCGCGGAAACAAGACCGCGATAGGTGTTCTCCGAACGCCCTGCCGCAATCCCCTTGGAGATAATCCGGCTGGACGTGTTCTTTCCCAGATGAATCATCTTCGTGCCGCTGTCGATTTGCTGGCGGCCGTTGGAAATCGCGATCGAGTAGAACTCGCCGCGCGAGTTATCGCCGCGCAGAATGCACGATGGATACTTCCACGTTATCGCTGAACCGGTTTCTACCTGGGTCCAGGAAATCTTGGAGTTATCGCCCCGGCAGTCGCCGCGCTTGGTGACGAAGTTATAGATCCCGCCCTTGCCGTCCTTATCGCCGGGATACCAATTCTGCACGGTCGAATATTTGATTTCCGCATCTTCCATGGCGATCAATTCAACCACGGCCGCGTGCATCTGGTTTTCATCGCGCATCGGCGCGGTGCACCCTTCCAGATAGGAAACGTAAGACCCCTTTTCCGCAATAATCAGCGTCCGCTCGAATTGACCGGTCTCTTTTTCATTGATGCGGAAATAGGTCGACAATTCCATCGGGCAGCGCACGCCTTCAGGCACGTAGACAAACGATCCATCTGAAAACACCGCAGAGTTCAAAGCCGCATAGTAGTTGTCCGATTTGGGAACCACCGACCCCATGTACTTCTTGATCAGCTCTGGGTGCTCGCGCATCGCTTCAGAAATCGAACAAAAGATGACGCCGGCCTTTTTCAGCTCATCCTTGAACGTCGTGACAACCGACACGGAATCAAACACCGCATCGACGGCAACCCTGGCGCCTTGCACACCGGCCAGAACCGCCTGCTCCGACAGCGGAATACCAAGCTTCTCATAGGTCGCCAGCAACTCTGGGTCGACTTCCTCCAGGCTCTTTGGCCCATCGGTGCTCTTGGGAGCCGAGTAATAGTAGAGGTCCTGGAAGTCGATCTTGGGATAGTTCACCCGCGCCCAGGTTGGCTCCGTCATGGCCTGCCAGCGCTGATAGGCATCAAGACGCCATTCCAGCATCCATTCAGGTTCATTCTTTCGCGCCGAGATATAACCGATGATTTCCTCGTTCAGGCCCTTGGGCGCTTTCACGGATTCAATCTCGGTCTCAAAGCCATACTTGTACTTGTCGACGTCAATCTCTTTGACCTGCTCGATAGTCGACTCAACCGCCGGCATATCGTTCTCCCTTTATTTTTCAATTAGCAAACTGGTCTGCGTTTTCCTCGCAACCCGTTGCACTATTTCGATTTCATATTCGCTATGCGACCTGTCGAGCCGCGCGATCCGTTTTCATAACCTTGGACCAGGCTTCTAACAGCCGGTCGATATCCTCATTGGTGGTTGCCCATCCCATACTTATTCTGAGTGCCGATTGCACAATCTGTTCACCCAGCCCCATTGCTTCAAGAACGTGGCTGCGGGCAACTTTCCCCGATGAGCAGGCCGACCCTGAGCTAAGCGCAACCCCGGCAAGGTCGAATGCGATCACCAGCGTCTCGGCACGCGCACGTGGCAGAGCCACCGACAACGTATTCCCCAGCCTGCTTTGCCCCTTGCCGATAACCACGGCTTCCGGCGACATCGCGGTCAACTCCGCCTCGATACGTTGACGCAACGCTTCCAAACGCCCAATCGATTGAACCTCTCCTGCCGCACATTCTGCCGCCGCGCCGAAGCCGGCGATGCCGGCGACATTTTCCGTACCAGCCCGAAGCCGGCTTTCCTGTCCGCCGCCAACCAGGAGCGGGTCCTTCAACTCTCCACCGCACCCCTGGACAATGGCCCCCGCTCCATGCGGCCCGCCAATCTTGTGCGAAGACAGCGTTAGAAAAGCGATTGGATCGGCAGACAAATCGATCGTCACCCGGCCCGCAGCTTGCACAGCGTCGACATGCAGCCTCGCCTCATGAGCACGCACAACCTGCGCAATCTCGTCAATCGGCTGAATGACACCGGTCTCGTTATTGGCCCACTGCACAGATACCAGTCGCTCGCCCAGATGCTGCGTCCCAACAAGCCAGTCTTCCAGCGCCCCCAGGTCGACAATTCCACGGTTATCGACGGGCAAAATAGATACGGCTTCGCCCCGCTTGCGGGCAGCCTCCAGCACACTTGGATGCTCAACGCCGCTCGCCGCAACCGCGCCAAACCGGACTTGCGAAATCACCGTCTTGTTGGCCTCCGTCGCACCGCTGGTGAATACGACATTCTTCGGTGCCGCATTGACCAGACCGGCCACCTGCCTGCGCGCCGCCTCGACAATCGCCCGGGCCTTTCGCCCCTCCGCATGCACTGAGGAAGGGTTGCCACTGAGATCCAGCGCAACAAGCATCGCTTCACGCGCCTCAGCCCGCAACGGAGCGGTCGCGTTGTAGTCCAAATACGTACGCTTGGGCTCTACCGCAGCGATCATTGATCCGACACCTGTGATGCAGAAATCCCCCCGTGAGCGACGGGAAGCTTTTCTGACGGGATACCTTCAATCACTTCCCTGAGGGTCACGTCGCCCAGGAAAAACGCAATCTGTGCACCAAGAGCCGCCCATAACTTGTGCGTCAAACACCGCTCCTCGCCCACACATCCCAGGCCCTCGTCCATGCACCGCGTCATCCGCGTCCGTTCCTCGACGGCCTTCATAATCTCAGCAACATTGATCTCATCGGCCGGACGCCCCAATCGGTAACCGCCCGATCGCCCCCGCTCACTCAGGACCAGGCCGGCCCTGCGCAACTTCAGGAATATCTGCTCAAGATAGGCCAGCGAGATCTGCTGGCGCTCAGCCACCGCCGAAAGCGGAACCGCGCCTCCGACGCCGAACTTGGCGATATCAGCCATCGCCATCACGGCGTAGCGGCCCTTCGTATTCAGCTCCATACGCGCCGCCTCGACTGCCCCGACAAGTAAACCACCGCTACCGTTTCGCTCGACATCTCATGCCGCACTTGCAATTAACAACGCTGTTCGTGCTAAGAACGGCCTTCGCAACGCGAAAAATCGTGCCGCCCGTATTTTCGAACCATTCTAAACTTGCCGTGAATATGTAAATTCCGAGCAAGGAAGTCAAGTATTAGGCCGATGTCACGTCAAGCCCTGCAATTGGGCGGGAATCACACTCCAATGAACCCGATGCTTGCCCGTTAAGGAAAAACGCCCACCACCCGCACACCGTGAAGCTACTTACAGCAAAGCGAAATAAACCGGCATCCAGCAGACAGCTACAGCAGGTTGCCAAACCCGCCCGCTCCCCCAGGTGCCCGGCAGAACCAAAGAACCGACATCTCAGCGCTGTGCGCTATGAGCAAAACGAAGAGCCAAGTGAGTTGAAATGCCCGAACTGATAATGACCGGTCCTGTGGGACGCATCGAAGCCCGTTACCACCACGAGCCCGCCTCCGATTCACCGATCGCGCTGATCCTTCATCCCCACCCCCAATTCGGCGGCACGATGAATAATCAGGTCGTCTACAGCCTCTATCACACCTTCGCCCAGCGCGGTTTTTCGGTACTGCGCTTCAATTTCCGGGGTGTGGGACGCAGCCAGGGCTATTGGGACGGCGGACCAGGTGAATTGGCCGACGCCGCCAGCGCCCTTGATTGGATGCAACAGGTCAAGCCGGATGCCAAGAGCTGCTGGATCGCCGGCGTCTCCTTTGGCACCTGGATCGCAATGCAATTGCTGATGCGTCGCCCTGAAGCCGAAGGTTTTATTTGCGTCGCCCCGCCATCAAACCTTTATGATTTTTCGTTTCTGGCACCCTGCCCATCCTCAGGCCTGATGATCAACGGCGACATGGACCGCGTCGTCCCATCCCATTCGGTCGCCGAACTGACCACCAAACTCAAAACCCAGCGCGGCATCAAGATCGAGCACCAGATCGTCCCTGGCGCCAACCACTTCTTTGAAGACAAGATCGACGAACTCGACACGCGCGTCGGCGATTACCTGGACCAGCGCATCGAAGAAAAGGCCAACGAGACAAAAGCAAAGCCCAAGGCCATTGGCGCTTCCAGGAAAGCAACTCCGGCAGCTCCTGAAGAAACCGTCGATTCCGGCGATACTGACCAAGGCGAGGCCGCTCAAGACGACAATCCCGGCGAGGAGAACAACGAGTAAGGCGCCACCCGCCTCATTCGGCTACGCCGTCAAGGATACGAAGGCCAGCCTCACATGAGCGCTGGCCTTTTTTGTTTTTCAGGACATCTCAACTTGCAGGTGCCGGTGGCGCGACAATGCCGCCGCTGCGCGCCGCTTTCACCCCTGTCGTGCCAGGAAACGTTATCGGTAGACCAAGTTGCGCGCGCACACCAAGATACGCCCACGCCTCCGCCTCAACACTGTCGCCATCGAAACCCACGGCTTCCGCACCGACCACCTCGATTCCCGTCCGGGCAGCTATCATCGCCACCAGCGTCGTGTTCCTGCGTCCGCCACCGCATGCAACGATCCGCACCGGCGGCGCAGGCAAATGCACCATCGCGCGCCTGACCGCTTCCGCCGACATTGCAGTCAGCGTCGCCGCGCCATCGTCAGGGCTCATCCACTCGACAAGATCCCAAAAGAACGAATTTCGGTCGAGCGACTTGGGCGGTGGCTGCGCAAAATACTCATGAGCGGCAAAAAACGACACCACGTCCTCACTCACTTGGCCCCGCGCTGCCATGGCCCCGTCCCGATCGAAGCTTTTCGCCCCCTTCGTGCAACGTGACACCCAGTCATCAATCAGCGCACTACCCGGTCCGGTATCGAACGCAATCAGCTCTCCGTTGGCGCCGATGAAAGTAATATTCGCAACGCCGCCCAGGTTGAGCAGCGCCAACGGACGCCCCGGCAACACGCCAGCCAATGCCCGATGGTAGATGGGAACCAGCGGCGCGCCTTGTCCGCCATCAGCCATATCGGCGGCCCGCAAATCAAACACCACCGGTAAACCGGTCAACTCCGCCAATCCTGCTCCATCACCAAGCTGAACGGTAAGCCCGGACCCGGGCCTGTGCAAAACCGTCTGGCCGTGAAAGCCGATCACGTCGATGCTCTCTGGCGGAATGCCTTCTGCCGCTAAAAACGCTGTAACTGCTTCCGCATGGCGCTTTGTAATAACCCGCTCTGCCTCCCGCATAATCCCCGGGCGCGCCTGGCGATCCCTCAGGTCACGGGCAGTCCCGATCGCCGCTGCCAGTAGCGAGCGCACTTCGGCTGTGTAGGCAAAAGTCCGCGCCGCCCCCCTCTCGACCCGGTCTTCGCCATCGGTTTCGATCATCGCCACGTCGATCCCGTCCATCGACGTTCCGCTCATCAGTCCTAGCGCGCGCTTAAGGTCGCCCATCCAAACTTGCTCCCGATCGCGTTCCTGTGCATTGTCCCCGCTCTCAACTCAAAGTGAACTCATCCTTCGAGCCGATCAAGGTCAGCCTATGTCGACGCCCTCGCGCCCCAAATCCGAATTTCTCGAAATTCTTACCTCCCGCGGCTACATTCATCAGACCTCCGATACAGACGGCATCGATGATCTGGCCCGCGATGGAAAACTCGTTGCTTACGTCGGCTACGACTGCACCGCCCCCTCTCTCCACGTCGGCTCCCTGATCTCGATCATGATGCTGCACTGGCTGCAGCAAACAGGCAACAAGCCGGTCGTTCTGCTGGGCGGCGGCACGACCCGCGTCGGTGACCCTTCAGGCAAGGATGAAACCCGCGCGCTACGAACGATTGAGGAAATCGACGACAACAAGGCCCAACTGCAAAGCGTGTTCGCCCGCCTATTGCAATTCGGCGACGGCAAAACGGACGCCCTCATGGTCGACAATGCCGACTGGCTGGCCAAACTCAACTACATTGAATTCCTGCGCGACGTGGGCCGCCACTTCTCGGTCAATCGCATGATGAGCATGGATTCGGTCAAGCTCCGCCTCGATCGCGAGCAGGAACTCTCGTTCATCGAATTCAATTACATGCTGCTCCAATCCTACGACTTCGCCGAACTGGCCCGCCGTATCGGTTGCAATATGCAGATGGGTGGCTCCGACCAATGGGGCAACATCGTCCTGGGCATTGACCTGGGCCGCCGCATGGGCACCCATCAACTCTACGGCCTCACTTGTCCGCTCCTTACCACCGCCTCGGGCGCCAAGATGGGCAAGACCGCCCAGGGCGCCATCTGGCTCAACGAAACCCAATTGCCCGCCTACGATTACTGGCAATATTGGCGCAACACTGAAGATGCCGATGTCGGCCGCTTCCTGCGCTTGTTCACGACCTTACCCCTGGATGAAATTGCCCGTCTCGAAGCCCTCGATGGCTCCGAAATCAATGAAGCCAAGAAAGTCCTGGCAACCGAAGCAACCGCCCTGCTGCATGGCCGCGAACAGGCCGAAAGGTCGGCGGAAACAGCAAGACTGACATTTGAAAAAGGCACCCTTGCAGCCGACCTGCCAACCGTCGAGATTGCCACGACTGACTTGCAGGCCGGAATTGGCGTTCTCGACGCCTTCGTTCGCGCCGATCTGGCAAAATCAAACAGCGAGGCCCGCCGCCAAATCAAGGGCGGCGCACTCAAGGTCAACGGCAAAGCCGTGAGCGATGAAAAGTCAAAGATTACCAGCGACCACCTGGGCGACGACGGTGTGATCAAGTTGTCCTTTGGCAAGAAGCGCCACGTCCTGCTGCGCCCGGTTTAGTGCCTGTTTGAGCTTACTGCCGCTTGGTTTCCGAACTCCACCCCTCAATGGTGCGTCCTGGCCCGCCGCTGGTGCCCACAGACGGCGGGCTGCTCGACGCCCGCGAGCGGCCTTCGCGCACCTCTTTTCCCACTGCCTCCCCGCGCGGAGAAACGCTTTGGCTGCCCGGCGCCATCGGGAAGATTTCCCGAAAGATGCCAGGCGCGATTGACGACAGCGGATGCACATAGACCTGGGGTTTTTTCATAGAACCACGAATCGCGAAATTGGTGCCAAACAGACCTTCTTTGCGCGGCCCCGACAGCAACTCTCCGAAAAACGGTATCCCACCGAAAGCGTTGTTCAACCCCTGCAACAAGACATACGTTCCGCCCACATCGACCGTATTGTTGCCGAAGTCAGCATTGCCCCGCAACGTTGCGCCAAGAAGCGCTCCGCGCACCGACGCATCCCGCAAGGCGACCTGCCCGTGCCCAACTGAGAACGGCGCCCGCAATTGATCGAAGTCGATGACTTGGCGCGAGACCTTTTTCCGAGCGATCGCGGGAACGCTTTCATCGGTTATGCCGACCACCTCGGAAACCACGGGATCACCAAGGATCCTGAAGTTATCGATCCATAAGGTGCCAATCTTTTCTGCAGCCCCACTGCCATCCAGATCGACCTCCAATCGTAACCGGCCTCCTTCCATATTCGAATAAAGACCGATCAATTTGAACGCCTGCCCAGCGTCTACAGTCTCAACCAGCAACAGCCGCTTGGTGCGCCCTCTCTCAGCCAACCCTCGCAACTCAAACGCCATCGGCTTGCCGCCATCCAGTCCCCCCTGCCCCTTCAAACTCGTTAATTTGCCATCCCGGCTCGACAATTTGGCCGAAACGCCCCGCAAGGAAACGTCCTCGAAACCCAATACATTATCGATATTCACTTCCACATCGAAATCACCGCCCGGCGTCTTGCTGCCACCGGCCTTGACACCACCATTGCCGACAGCGAAAAGCGAGCGGAAAAACGCACGGCCGTCATAGGTCGTCCCCCCCAGCTTCAGCTTCCAGATTTTATCCTTCCCCACCAAACCCTTGGCCGTCAGGCGGCTGACCAGATTGAGCGAGAATTGCGGAAAATCAAATCGTGTCACCCGTCCCTTGGCGTCAAGTCCAACAGATCCGGCAACGGCGATGTCCGACCCCGTGATCTGTAGCTTCGAAAGCGACTTTGCCCCGCTATCGCCAGAAGCTTCCACATCGAAATCCAGGAACGCCTCCCGGCCAGCGGGCTTCGACCACCCGATCATGGCAAGGGAAACCTCCGCAGGCGTCAGATCCGCGCGAACGTGAACTTTGCGTCTGTCTTCGGGGCCCGTTTCCGATACCGTCAGCACGACTGGCACCTCGCCCGACACAAGCCCGCCAGCATCGATCCCCAACTGCTTTCGATCCGCTTCATCAAGCCGCGCCGTCAGGCGAATAGGCGGCTGGCGCGCAACATCCAAGCCCTTGATCCGTTGCAGGTTGAGCTTCGCCGCAACGCCCTTGATCAAGACATCGCCCTTGGCATTGATGGCCTGCGGCGTCACTTCGAAGTCAAGACTGGCACCCTTGATCGCGTTGCCATCGAACACATCGGGTATCTGCCCTTCCTTCAATCGCGCGGTGATCTCGTAGCCGACATCGGACGTCTTCAGGTCGGCAACAAGCGGAAAGCCGATCTTGACTTCACCGGCAAGCTTTCCGGTGACATTTTCAGGTTCCGCCCCGTCATCAACTGCCCCCGCAAGCGGCTTCGTCGCCAACAGCTTCTGCAAGGCTCCTGCCGGAGATGTGAAATTGAAGGTGACCGCACCTGACGCCCCGCTACCCAACAGGTCCGTTCCCACGAACTGCCCTTGTTTCACAGAAACAACGTCACCACCGCCCATGTCCATGGCGCCATCGGGCATGGTCACCTCCAGGGCGTCGTTTTCAAAACGCGCCAACGCACGCGGAGCCATCAGCGGCGGCATACCGGGTACGGGATCGAACAAAACGTCGGCTGCCTGCAACGTAACAACGAACTGTGTATCGCCCGTACTTGCTTTGGAGACTCTAGGCTCGAGGTGGCGGCCGCTGCGATAGGCAATCTTGCCGGCACGAACCTGACCGTCGCGCAGGTTGGCTTGGAACCATTCCCGCCCCGCTGCTGCGACGCCCGACGGCCAAAGCGCCGCCAGCCGCGGCGCCGGCATACCCGAAAAAGTCCCATCGATCTTGCTGCCCGGCGAACTTGTAAAATCAATCTCGCCGTTGACGAGGATCGTTCCGCCCGCGAGTGCGAATTTGCCGTCATCGACATGAATCAGACCGCGCCGCAGATCCGCCCGGCCGCGCACCACACCACCTTCCACACCACCCCGGCCTGCCTCCGCCCCGGCCTCTTTCACCAAGTC
This sequence comes from Alphaproteobacteria bacterium, assembly GCA_022600345.1. Taxonomy (GTDB): domain Bacteria; phylum Pseudomonadota; class Alphaproteobacteria; order Rhizobiales; family Hyphomicrobiaceae; genus Filomicrobium. The sequence continues at coordinate 24,846 of JAHZKP010000036.1, forward strand.
GGGCGACACGTGCATTTCAAAGTCCCAGTTCTGCAAACCATCAGACGCCGGCCGGCCGACTGCATCTCCGCTGAGAAAGAGTGCAGTCTCACCGCTGCGAACCAGCGAGGACTTCAACGTCAGCTTCTGCTCGGCGGGCACATACGCAAAATTCAAGACACCCTCATCGAGCGCCAGCAGCGGACCATCCATCTCCGGCAGACTGACCCGGCTACCGGCGACCTCAACCGAAACCTCAGCCCCCAGAATCTCGCCGCCCCGTGTAAATCTGGCGCGGATATCTGCCGAAGTGGGCGCATCCAGGAATTCCAGCCCGCCGATTCCGGGGACGGCCTTGGCGATTTCCTGCGGCACCAGGTCGCGAATTGAAGTCGTCAGGCCAACGGCATCGCCTGCAGGCTCGTCCTCGGCCCGAAACGTCGCCGACCATATCCGGCCTGAAGAAGACACCCGAACAGAACCTGAGACGATGTTGCCTTGTTTGCGGCGCTCGAAATCAACCAGCAGCCGCGGCACCTGCCAAATCGACCTGTTGCCTTCCGCCTCTAAAACGACGGTTGCATTGCGCAGACCAACTTCCCTCAGGCCGGACGCCGAAGTCGCCGCCGGCTTTTTGTCGCCCTTCGAGCCGTCGGCAAAAAGTTTGGATAAATTGAACACTCCCTTGGGCCGCCCTGGCAGCCGGCCTGGCGCTGCTCCTGATCCCAATTGTCCGGCAGGCGCAGCCCCTTGGGCGGCAGTGCTGCGACCGGTTGGTCGGGCGAAGGTCAAAGAAAACCCAGAATCGCGCTCATACACCAAGGAAACCCGCGGCTCGATCAACTCCACTCGCTCGGGCGATGCCTGCAACGACCACAAGGAACTGTGCGACAGTCCGATTGCCGCCTGGGGCGCGGACACCACCGCGCCAACACCGGGGTCTGAAAGCTCCAGGTTCCTCAGCCGAAGTTCAAGCCCGCCATCTTCCGCCAATGTCACGATGACGTCGTCGAAATCCGCAGTCAGCCCCGACAATCCGCTGTTGATGCCCACCTTGACCGGGTCGACAAGAAAATTAACCGAAACCGGACCTTGCAGAAGCCGGAAATATCCAATCCCACCAGCCAGCGCCAACAGCAGGCATAGCGGCAAAACCACCATCGACAACAGGCCAACCAAGACCCTGCGCCACAACGGCGACCGCACACCGTCTGCCGGTGTGGACTGCGCACCATTCCCCCTGACGCGCCGGGCACCCTGCCCCCGCCCCGCGTCCGGGTGTGCCCCCGCACCGCGCTTGGATTTTAGCTGCCGACCGACCAACTAAGCCAATCCTCTTCTGCTTGCGTTCCACCCCGTCAACGGCGCACCTTCCCACCAAACGGCCAATTCCGAACGTGCCAAGTAAATGGCGGTGCTATCTAAAGCCGGCGGCCACATTATGGACCTCTGCTCGCTTGCGCCACCAAAGACAAGCATCAATCTGTGACCGGATCTGTCCTTGCCAGCTCGATCCTCTACCACTTATCACTCGTAAATCTGCGCCGAACCGCTAAAACGTCGAACTCGTTTACGACAGCTCGAATAGAAAGGCATGCAGCGATGGTCGCAGAGGGCAAAAAAGCGCCGAATTTCAAACTGCCAGACGCCGACGGCGAAGTCGTGGAACTTGCCAAGTGCAAGGGTGCACCCGTGGTTTTATACTTCTACCCCAAGGACGACACCTCCGGCTGCACCAAGGAGGCCTTGGACTTCACCGCTCAAATGGCCGAATTCGAGGCAGCCGGCACAATTGTCCTGGGTGTGTCCCCTGATACACAGCAAAAGCACCGCAAATTCATCGACAAGCATGAATTGTCGGTACGCCTGCTGGCCGATACTGAAAAACAGGCCGCCCAGACCTATGAAGTCTGGGTCGAAAAATCCATGTATGGACGAAAGTACATGGGTGTCGAGCGCGCCACATTCTTGATCGATAGGTCCGGCAAAATCGTTCGCATCTGGCGCAAGGTGAAAGTCCCCGGACATGTTGGCGAGGTGTTATCGGCGGTGCAGGAACTCTCGGCCCAACAATCGGGCTAACCTCCCACACCAACTGAAAAATGCAGACCTGTTTCCTCGTCGCAACGTGACCTCACCTAACAATTGTGATAGATGGCGTTCATACGCGGCAAAAATGCCGATTGCGGGTTTGCATTGCCGGTCCAGATCGCGTTGAAGACTAAAAGAAGAGTTGCGTTTGTTTGGAGGTCGAACTCGCCATGTTACCTAACTTCAAAAAGTCGGAAGCTGATGCACCCAAGCCACCAGCTCCCCCAGCACCGGCAACCAGCGCGCCAGCAGCCTCTCCGGCAATCTCGACCGCCCGGCCAGGCGAACGCGTTCCGCCATCGGTCATCGGCCCGGACCTGACCATCCACGGCAACCTGACCTCCGAAGGCCAGGTCCAGATCGACGGACGAGTCGAGGGCGACATTCGCGGCACCCACATCATCGTCGGCGAACGCGCCAACATCACCGGCGGCATTATTGCCGAGGAAGTCGTTGTACGCGGCCATGTGATGGGCTCGGTACGCGGAAAGCGTGTGATGCTCCAGGCGCAGAGCCACGTCGAAGGCGACATTTACCACAAGGCGCTGGCCATCGAGCAGGGTGCATTTTTCGAAGGCAAATCGCGGCGTAGCGACGATCCTCTGGCCGCCGCTTCACCCGCCGAAAAACCACCGATGGTAACACCTCCGACACCGGCGGCATCCTGACCTCAGATACCGGGCTCCGTAGTTTCGGAGCCGGAGACTCAAGGCCCCCACTACTGGCGGCAGAAACTGCCCGGTTAAGTCAAATACCGGCGGACTAAACCAACGAACCAGATTTGAAAGCCCTGTCGCTCATTATTGGTGCGGCAGGGCTTTTTCGTTGCACGACAAGGTCATCTTAAAGCCGTCAGTTCAAAGGCTGCCGGTCGCCGGCCCACCATGAAGCCTACAATCCAGTCTGGATTCGAGCCAGCCGGCCATCAAGCGGGTTCGCCGTTGATGAAATCATCCAGCCACCGACAATCGATATAACCCGCCGCTCCGCCCCATCAGCCCAGATCTGTCACCTGCGGCCAACGCTGCGCTTCAAGCCATGTCCCACCTAGCTTGGAAAACGCATCTTCCCGACAAGTCAGCACAACAACCTGATGATGTTCGCAAGCCGACTGCAACGCACCAAACATCTGAGTAATCCGCTCACCGTCGCTGTAGGCCAATGGATCGTCAAGAACCAGCGGCACGCCGTTTCGCCCCTTGCTAAGCAGGCGCGCATAGGCCAAGCGAACAAGGATCGCCAACTGTTCCTGAGTGCCGTCGCTCAAACGCTCGATGGCCTCTGCGTCAGCCCCGTTCCGAATTAGTCCCTCAGGCGCAAAACCTTCCTGAAACGCTACCTCCGCATCCTCGAATACGGCGGAAAGGTACGGCAACAACCGCTCCTGCAACGGTGCCATCAACCGGTGACGAGCTTCCGAACGGGCGCGTTGAAGCGCTTCTTGAAGCAACTTCAACGCCGCGATATCGGCCTCAAGCCTTTGCACGTCTCTTTCCGCACGCGCCAATTCCCCCTCGCACTCGCTGACGCGACGCCCAACACCACTGGCGCCTGCCATATCGATCTGCGTGGACAATTCAACCATACGCTCCCGCATAGCCCGTGCATCCTGGTCTGCCCGCCGCAATTGCGTGCGCGCCGCCTCGGCCCGTCCTCGCAATTCATCAATTGCAGCCCGGTCAGGAGCCGTTTCTTCCAGGGCTGCCAGCGTCCGCAAGGCCTCGTTGGCTTGCTGGTCAGCGGCCTCGACGCGTCTACGCGCCGCTTCCCGCAAACCATCCAATTCGCCATCATCTCCCAGCATCCGGGCCAACTCATCGCGCTGATTGCTACGTGCGCGCGCCTCCGCCTCGGCTTCCGCCAGCACTTTCGAAGTTTGATCGCGCGCATCCAACCGCACCCGATAGACATCCCGCGCAGCCACCAGTGCCGTACTTACGGCTTCCAGCCTCTCCTCCAGGTCGTAATCCTCGCCATTCGCAGCGAATTCTTCATCGCCATCGCCTCCAGCCGAACCCAGTTGATTTTCCAGATCGGCCACGTCGGCCCGCAACGACTGCAACCCATCGGGCGCCACCCCGCGCAACCGCGCCATGGCATCAGCAAAAGCCCTGTCGCGCACCTCCCGCTCACTGAGCAACGCGCGGGCATGTTCAAGGTCGGTTGCCCCAAGAACCTGCAAGACTTCGACACTTTGATCGCTCAATCGCGCCAGTTCGTCATTTAACCCCTCCCGGCTCGCCCCACCGCCGGGCCTGACCTCAAGCCGACCGACACCGGCAATCTCCAGTACGATCAGGTCTGTCGCCGTCACCTCCTGGCCATCGCCAAGAACCTCACCGTCGAACGAAATACTCGGTGACACGCCCTCGTCGTAGGACATCCGAAGTACCGGGCTCTCGGCGCAAAGCCGCCCCTCCAGCACCTGTCGCTGGTTCTCGATTTGCCGTAATCTCTCAACGCGCTCCGCACTCACCGGATCGCTTTTCATGCGCTCGGCGCCGTCAGCAATTTCGCTGTCGAGTTTCTGCGCCTCGACAAGCTTTGCGCTCAATTCAGCATACTTACCCGCAATCGCCTGCCGGTTTTTGAGTTGCATCAGCTCGCGCTCCTGCGCGCCAAGCTTCTCGCCTTCCTTGCGACAGGTTTCATAAGCCGATTGAGCATTTTGTGCAGCGAACCTCAGCTCCGGCAAACGCTGCTCATCCTCGACGACAGCCTCACCCAACTGCTGTAATTTGAGAAGATCGGCATCGATACGGACAAGCACACCCCGGGCTGCTTCCTGTTCCTTCAATTGTATCGAAACAGCATCTTTGGCCTGGCGCACGACCCGGGTCTGGCGCTCGGCAGCCTCCAGCTCTTCGCCCAGCACACGAGCCCGCTGCTCCAGTGCATTGAGCGCATCCGGCCGGCCGGCATCAGAAAGACTTGCCTGCAATTCATCGAGATCGGCCTGCCGCTCCGCCACCTCGTCCAGCGCAGCCCGGCCATCGGCCAGTTCTGCGGCAAGCGAATCCCGCAACGCCAAAGCCGCCGCATACCGGCTGCCCTTCCTGGCACCGCGCATCGTGACCATTTCGCCTAGTTCAGCTTCAACCTTGGCAGCCACTTCATCAGCAACACCGCCACCCGTCATCGCCCCAACTTCAGCTTCGATCACGCTCATCAACGCACTGCGTTCTCCGCGATCCTTAAGCTTGTTGGTGCCAGGATCAACATCCGGCCGCGGCGTCAACAGCGCCTGCTTTTGTCCAACCCACACCAGCCCCAGTGCACCCAGGTTTCCATCGCCCGAACCCAAAAGATCGGCAACCTGCTCATCCGCCTCCACGCCGCGCGAGACCACCACATCCCGGCCCAGGTCGACAAGCTGCGCGCGCGGCCCCTTGCCAAACCGCTTCGTAATTCGCCACAGCCGGTCACCCGTCTCGATGTCAGCCTCGATCAACGGTTGCCCACCACCATAAGGGGTCAGTGCTGCCACCGAACCGCCACGTGCCGAATGCTTGGCCGTCAACAACAAGCGCAACGCGCGAAACAACGTCGACTTGCCCATTTCGTTCGGCCCGGCCAGCACATTGAGCTTGCCCGAAAATCCCTCTACGGCCACCGGATCATCGAACCGGCCAACCTGTGCAACCCGCAACGCCTTGAGTTTCATGCACCCCTCGCAGCAGATTGCCGTGTCAACACACTAAGCCGAACCAGCGCAGCCGCCGCCGTACTTTGGCGTTCATCCTCACCATCAGCCGCGATCGCCTGCAGGAATTTCGCCGCCGATTTGACTTCGTCGCTATCCTCAAACACCGATAAATCATCGTCCGCGCCTGCCGGCAGCAATCCACTCAAATCAGCCGAAAGATGCTGCACCTTCGCTTCCAGATCTCCACACCACCGCTCGACAGCACTGATCTCAGGCAGCCGGATACGCCCACTCAGCGCCAGACGTAACACCAGCCGGGTCGTGTCCGTCGATAAAGTACCAATCTCGCGCTCGAGGCTCGCTAGCTCATCCGCGCTGGAAATCACCGCATCCTTTTTGGCCCAGACATAACCCGCACACGCAATGCGTTCGACGACCGGCACCTCGCCGGCAGCCGCGATTTCTACCGCCAGGCAGAAACCAGGTTCATTCTCTGGATAACGGTCGGGTTCCGGCGTCCCCGAATACCAGGTTCGCGGATTGATCTTCGCACACCCATGCCAATCGCCCAGCGCCAGATAATCCAGCCCGGACTTGCGCGCCCGCTCAGGGTCAATCCCCACCGCACTTTCATCCGCGCTGCCAAATCCCTTGATCGAACCGTGCGCCAAACCGATCCGCAACGCGCCCTCGGGCGTCTGCTCAGCATGCATCCAACCGGTCGGATCATCCGCCACACTTCGCGCCACCAGCGGCGCGGGGAAAACAAATACGCCCGGCTCCATTTCGACAGCTATCGGCTCGTCAACAATCCGGACATTTTCCGGCAATCCCTCCGCTCGCAATCGCTGCCACACGCCTTGCGCCCTCGCCGGATCGTGATTGCCCGGCAATAGCCACCAGGTCACATCATTGACCTGCTGCATCCTGTGCATCGGTTGCTTCAACGTCACAAGCGGAACGGTCTGCGCATCATAGATATCGCCTGCCACCAGGACATGGCGCGCGCCCTGTTCCCGTGCAATCGCGCCGATACGATCGATCGTATCGAGCCTGGCGGCCTCCAGCCTGCCGGCAACCCGATCATCGAAATTACGAAACGGCTTGCCGATCTGCCAATCGGATGTGTGAATAAAACAAAACCCCAACGAGGTAAGCCTCCAAAACCGATTCCCTCGCCGCGAGTTCACACTTTGTTCTCAGGAGAGTCAAGTCCCCTCTAGCAGGCTGTTGAAAAACTCATGTGGATCGCGACACCTGTCACTTTTTCGCATTCGGCCAGAAGCGGCGCGCAGCGCGATGTGGGTTATCGTGCCAGTGCCGCGACGCCGCCGAGGCGAAAAAGTGCGGTGTCCCAGAGGGATGCGGCGAAATTGACTGCCGGACTGCGTTGCGCCGGATTGCCGTGGGATCCACCACGCCTGCACCGGACGCGTCTTGCCGACAGCCAATTTCGTCTCGCATCGCGACCTCACTGAGTTCTTCAACAGCCTGCTAAGGCTTATCGACAAGCATTTCATCACCTAACGAATATGCTATCACCGCTCACCTTTAAGGAGCCTGCAAGTTGACACCAGATGTCCAAACCCTCGTCATCGGCGCCGGCGTCGTGGGCCTTGCAATCGCCCGCCAACTGGCTCAAAGCGGCCATGAGGTCCTGGTCCTGGAGCGCCACAACAAAATCGGCGCAGAAACCTCCTCGCGCAATTCCGAAGTCATCCACGCCGGTCTCTATTACCCAACCGACAGCCTGCGCGCCCAACTCTGCGTTGCCGGTAAAAAGTTGCTCTACGAATTCGCCGGCCAAAACGCCATCGCCGTCAAACGCTGCGGCAAACTGCTGGTTGCAACCAAACAAGAAGACCTGCCCGCGCTACGCGAAATAGCAAGGCAGGCAGCCGTCAATGGCGTCGACGACACCCGCCTCCTGAACCGGTCCCAGGCCCACGAATTGGAACCTGAACTGACATGCGCAGCAGCCCTTCACTCCCCCTCCACGGGTGTAATTGATACCCACGAACTGATGACCGCTCTGGAGGGCCACCTCACCGCATCAGGCGGCCAGGTGGTTCTTTCAACAGAAGTGGCGCAGATCCACCGTCAAGACGAAGGCATCTTCTCTATAACCACCCGCAACCCCTCAGATTCCGGCAGTGAAACGAGCATCACCACGCGAAATCTCATTATCGCCGCCGGACTGGAGGCCACGAACCTCGCCCGGTTGCTGGCTGGCAGTTGGCCTGAAACCTACACCCCTCCGACAACATTCCTGGGCAAGGGCCATTACTTCACGCTGTCGGCAAAAACCCCGTTCAGCCACCTAATTTATCCCGTCCCCTCTGGCGCCTGGCTTGGCATTCACCTCACCCTCGACATCGGCGGACAGGCCAAGTTCGGCCCCGATCTGCAATGGGTCGATACAGTAGATTATTCCTTCGATGACCCAGACGGAATCCGCCGGGCAGCCTTCATCAGAGAGATCAAGCGTTATTGGCCGGGTATACCCAGCCAGCAACTGCATCAGGGCTACACCGGCATCCGGCCCAAAATTTATAAACGCGGCCAGCCGCCGGCCGATTTTGCCATTCACGGCCCAAAAACCCACGGGCTGAACAACTGCATCGCGCTCTACGGAATTGAAAGCCCAGGCCTGACATCTTCGCTGGCCATTGCCGAATTGGTCGCCAGACAATTGCAGGCGTGAAACCGAGACGGCATCTCTAAAAAGGACAATCGCTTCAATCGCGATGCCCGACGTTAAGGCGGTCTTCGAGTGCGGCCGAGTACCGGCTCATGCCAAAGCAGAAAATCCAGAAAACGAACGCCGCGAAAACGTATCCCGTCGCCGCCGTCTGCGGAGAAAACCATTTGGCATCGGACGCCACTGCCGACTGCACAATGCCCAACAAGTCAAACAATCCGATAATCAAGACCAGGCTGGTATCCTTGAACAGCGCGATGAACGAATTGACGATCGAGGGAATGACCAGCTTCAACGCCTGCGGCAGAACGATCAAACCCATCTTATGTGGATAGCTCAACCCCAGCGCATCGGCAGCTTCGAACTGCCCGCGAGGAACCGCCTGAAGCCCGCCGCGCACAACTTCGGCCATATAGGCCGACGAAAACAACGCAACCCCGATCAAGGCCCGCAATAATTTGTCGAACGTGACGTTTTCAGGCAGGAACAACGGCAGCATGACCGATGAGAAAAACAACACCGTGACCAACGGAACGCCGCGCACGAATTCGATGAAGAACACCGCCAGCCATTTGATCAGCGGCAACTCCGAGCGCCGCGCCAATGCCAGCACGATGCCGATTGGAAATGATGCGGCAATTCCCACGCATGCAACGACCAACGTGACGAGCAATCCGCCCCAACGGTCGGTCTCTACGTTCACCATGCCCAGCCACTCTGCGCCCGTCAGCAGGAAATAGGCGAGCACCGGAAACGCCACCAACAAATAAACCGAAATCCAAAGCTTGCCCGGAACCCCAGGCATCATCAAAGGAATGAGCCCGGCCAGAGCCAGAACGTAGGTTAGATTAACCCGCCAGATTTCTTCAGCCGGGTAGCGGCCATACATGAAGACTTGCAGCTTGTTCGTAACGAATGGCCAGCACGCCCCTGCTCCCGGCACCCGGCAGGCAGCCCCATCGCTGCCTGTGAAAACCGCCGTCAGAATGGCCCAGTCAACAGCCGTCCAGATCAACCAGCCCGCCACAACGGCGCCCAGCACCGTCAACACCGAATTGCCAACCGAAGAAAACAAATTGGCGCGCAACCAGCCCGCGATCCCAGGTTCGGTAAATCCTTCCTCTAGTCCACCGTTTTGAGCGCTCATATCAGTTCCCGCCTCACCGCTCGACCAGCGCCATGCGCGCATTGAACCAGTTCATCAAAATTGACGTGATGAGGCTCAGGGCAAGATAGACCGCCATCGTGATCAAGATCACCTCGACAGCCTGATTGGTTTGATTAAGAACCGTCCCTGCGAACACCGACACCAGATCCGGATATCCGATTGCAACGGCCAGCGACGAATTCTTCGTCAGGTTCAAATACTGGTTTGTCAGCGGCGGAATGATCACCCGCAGCGCCTGCGGAATAACCACGAGGCGCAACACCTGCCCCTGATTGAGGCCGACTGCGAATGCGGCTTCCCGTTGCCCCTTGTGAACAGAAAGAATTCCCGCCCGCACGATTTCCGCAATGAACGCAGCGGTGTAAAGCGATAGCCCTAAAACAAGAGCAGTGAATTCTGGCTGAACCACCAGCCCGCCCTTGAGATTGAAGCGCCCCTGCTCGGGTACATCGAACGTTAGCGGAAAACCAGTGAGGGCGAAGGCCACAAGCGGCAGGCCAATAATTGCGCCCAGCACTGGAATGAGAACCCCAACCTGCTCGCCGGTTTCCCTCTGTATCCGTGCCGCTCGAACCTTGAGCCAGACTGCAATCGCGATACCGACGCATAGCGCCAGCGCGGCGAGCCACATTCCTTCACCTGCAATCGGTGCGGGAATATAAAGCCCACGAACATTGAGATAACTGGAAAACGGTAGCGCCAAACTCTCCCGTGGAGAGGGCAGGTTCTTCAAGACGCCGAAATAAACCCCAAACAGCATCAACAGTGGCGGAATATTGCGCAGGGTTTCGACATAAGTGGTCGCCAGCGCCCGGATCAGCCAATTCTGCGATAAGCGCGCAATTCCGATAATGAACCCAACGATCGTCGCCAGGAAGATACCGACACCGGCAACAAGCAGCGTATTCAACAACCCGACCAGGAACGCCCGCGAATAGGTATCGACATTGGAATAGGAAATCAGCGATTGCGAGATATCGAACCCGGCGGTGCGCCCGAGAAAATCGAAACCCGACGCAATACCCTGCGCTTCCAGGTTTCGCACCGTGTTGTCGACAATCGACCACACCAACCAGACGAGCGCGAGGGCAACCGCTGCTTGATAAATCGCCCCCCGGACCTTGGGATCGTATAGGAAATCCGACCAGCTCCGGGCCCGCGTTCTGTTTGCATGGGGCTTCAACGGTTGCTTCAATCGCCTGCCCCCGATGCCTCTTGATAAAACGCGGACTCTTTCGGTCTTGGCCTAACCAGTACAGGCCGCCGGTCATCCTCGACCGCCAACCTGCATAGTCTGTGAGAAGCGCTTAGCGGATCGGCGGAGCGTACTGCAGCCCGCCATTCTTCCACAGCGCATTCTGACCGCGCGCGATACCCAGCGGGGACCCCGCTCCGATATTGCGATCAAACGATTCCCCGTAATTTCCAACGGATTTGATGATCTGATAGGCCCAATCGTTATCCAAGCCAATCGCCGCACCAAATTCACCCTCCGAACCCAGCAACCTGCGAATGGAAGGATTCTTGGAAGATTTCATCTGATCGACGTTACCCGACGTAACACCAAGCTCTTCGGCATTAATCATGGCAAACAGTGTCCAACGGACGATATTGGCCCATTGCGCATCGCCCTGCCGTACAACCGGCCCCAATGGTTCCTTGGAAATAATTTCGGGCAGCACGACGTGATCGTCTGCATTGCCAAGTGTCAGACGAATTGAATAAAGCTGCGAAACGTCGGTTGTGAAGGCATCACACCGGCCCGCGTTGTAGGCCGCAAGCACTTCAGGCAGCTTTTCAAAAACCACCGGATTATATTCGATCTTGTTGGTTCGAAAGTAATCCGCCAGATTCAATTCAGTCGTCGTTCCGGTCTGCACACAGATACTGGCGCCCGACAACTCCTTGGCCGAGACGACATCCAGCGTCTTTTTCACCATGAAGCCCTGGCCGTCGTAGTAGTTGATACCGGCAAAGTTGAGCCCGGCGGCCGTATCCCGGCTCATGGTCCAAGTCGTGTTGCGAGACAACATGTCGATCTCGCCCGACTGCAACGCGGTAAAGCGCTCCTTGGCCGTCAGCGGAACATACTTGACCTTCTCGGTATCCTTGAAAATCGCCGCTGCAACAGCCCGGCACAAATCGACATCGAGCCCGGACCATTTTCCAGCATCATCTGGTGCACCAAAGCCCGCCAGTCCCGTGCTGACGCCGCACTGCAGTTGAGCGCGTCCCTTCACCGTATCGAGCGTGCTGGTCTGGGCAGCCGCCAAATTGATCTGCTGGCCATAACAAAAGGTGAGCGCCATAATCGCCGCGACCCAGTACCTCATTCGATATCTCCTCCCCCCTCGGGGGTCCAGTTTCCTTCATACCGGCGCTACAATTGGGCCCCGGCCTTCGAATTCTACTCCCGCCAACTTCGGCGGTCCAATCTGCAACCAGATATGACGTCTGGCGAGTGTTCACAACACTTCAGTGAGCCAATATCTGGGCAAGAAACTCCTGCGTCCGTGGCGAGTCGGGGGACGAGAAGAACTTCGCGGGCGCCGCCGCCTCGATAATGTCACCACCATCCATGAAAATTACCCGGTCGGCCACGGCCTTGGCAAACCCCATCTCATGGGTCACGCAGATCATTGTCATCCCCTGATGGGCAAGCTCAATCATCACATCGAGAACTTCTTTCACCATCTCCGGGTCGAGTGCCGAGGTCGGCTCATCGAACAGCATAATTTTCGGGTTCATGCAAAGCGCCCTCGCAATCGCCACCCGCTGCTGCTGCCCACCAGAAAGCTGCCCTGGAAACTTCGCTGCCTGTTCTGGTATGCGAACCCGCTCCAAATACTCCATCGCCAACCGTTCGGCATCAGTGCGTGGCACCTTGCGCACCCATTGCGGGGCTAGGCAGAGGTTATCGAGTACACTCAAATGTGGAAACAGATTGAAGCTCTGAAACACCATGCCGACTTCGGAGCGAATTTTGTCAATTTGCCGCAAGTCGTCGGTCAGTTCATTGCCATCGACCACGATGCGGCCATTTTGATGCCGCTCCAGCCGATTGATGCACCGGATCAGCGTCGACTTGCCCGATCCTGATGGTCCGCACACAACGATGCGTTCACCCCGCGCAACGCGCAGGTTGATGTCCTTGAGAACGTGAAAATTCCCAAACCATTTATCGACGCCCGACATCTCGATTGCCGCCGGACTTCCGGTTTCAGCATCTTGCACGGCTTCACCGCTCATGGTGGTTTGCGCCATCGCTTGATCTTGACCCTCCCGCTCGCAAGTTGCTGAAAATAGCGCGTTGCCATCTCCCGATCGGCATTTTTTCCGATTCCCGGCCGGTGACAATTCGAACCGCTACCGCCTCCAGCGACAAACTAAACCAACACCGACAAACTGGAAACGAGACAGTCCTCCCGATTTCTACAGGAAAGCCCGCCCTTCTTACAGGCTGCGCGCCAACATCACCACCTCGCCGCCGCGCCACGGCAAACGCTTAACCGCTTCAAAGCCGTTGCGCTGATAGAAGATGACGTTACGCTGATCGACCCCGGTCACGAGATGCACGCCGTCAATTCCAGCATGGCGCAGATCTTCCACGTAGCGCGCGACGAGCCTTGCCCCAACCCCGGCGCCTCTCAGGCCCTCAGCAACGTTGACATGCAGATGCGCCGGATAGAGCAGCGTCTGATCCGCCAGGTCCTTGAAATATGCAATGTCCGAAAACCTTGGCACCCGGGCCGGATCATCGGTACAGCCGGCGAGGTAGCCGATCAGCCGACCGCCCTGCACGGCAACATAAAACCAATCCGAATAATGCTCCAGATAACGGCCCAGCCAGCGGGTATGGAATTCAGCTTGCGTGGCTTCATCGGCAAACGACTTCGTCCCGCTCGACGCGTAGAAAATATCATCCAGTTGCCGAGAGAAATCGGAAACAACCGGCATGTCCGCCAGGCGGCAGACTGCGACCGGATCTTGCCCCGGCCCGCCTGCAGCGCCGCCTGCCTGCCGTGGATTGCCAGCCATAGTCGCTTCGCACCTCTTGAGGCTCCAGAGCTAACGTCTGGAATGGAGATTTGCGCTCCGGCCGCACGCACGCCCTATGAGAAAGGCCCGCCAAGTTCTCAAGTTATGGACGAGATTGCATCACAGTTTAGGCGAAACATGTGGCCTGGACACCAGTTGGGCCCGGAATTCGTCAGGCAGATCGTTTGGCACATACACAGGCGATGCCGTGCCGCCATTCGGCTTCAATGCTGAAAATCGCCCATAATTGGGGCTGAACGGCTCGGTTGGGTCATCGACAACCTTCCGACGATGTAACGGCGGGGGAATTTGCGCCTCGATACCATCGTCCTCGACTTCAACGCGATGCTGCTGGCGATAACCGGCAACCTGCGGAGCCGGCTGATAGATCCGGGCGTGCGGTTGATGAGACGAATTCTTGGCGCACCCGGCTAAACCAGACCCCAGCAGAACCGCTGCAAAGGGCAGCACCGAATACAAAGACCTCGCCGGCTTGGCGCCGGCAAACACGGGCAACTTGAACACGAACAACGCTCCTAGGACGCCAACAACTCTACCCCCTCAGCCAACCACAACAGCCGTTAAGAACGTCCTAATCCCCGTTTCAAATTCGCTCAGCCATTCCAAAATCCCCAACTCGCGCCCAACGGCCCGTGTCCAATACGCCGTCTCCATCAAGCGGCTGCGAAAAAACATCACACCCTTTCACGGGATTTGCCTTCCGTGTTCACGCGAATGCGAGGTGACGTTCCAAAACCGTCAAGCGCCCGTCAAGTTGGCGTGAGTGAGCCCTGCATTTTCACCCCGGCCACCCTGAGAAATTTGCCAATCCACGCCGCTGAATACCGACTCACCCGGCCCGGCCGCTCCAAAAGCAGCGCCTCGAACACAGTCGCAAGTCATTGTTTTTGCGCAAAATAACAAAACCACGACCGCCATAGCAGGTACGTCTCAACACTCGCTCCAACCAACATCACCAAGCTCTCTCATCCACGTGAGACCGCCTTACCGCTATGTGAATTCCATTTCTCCTAATCGGGGCCTAACTTCATCGGTGTCGGACGAACAACACAGACGAACAAAACAAAAAATAAAAACAAGAACACAAACCTTGAAACTTCAGTCGAGCAATCAACGGAGAAACACAATGAAAACGATTTTGAGCATTTTCGCAGCCGCAACCTTGCTTGCCACCGCCACCGCCGCACAGGCCGATTACGCTTCGGACTTCTTCGAACAGCAGCAGCTTTACGGAGAAAACCTCGCTACCGACTTTTTTGCTGAACAGGAGCTTTACGGCGAGAACGTCTCCGACATCTTCATTGAGCAGCAGCTCTACGGCGAAAATACCGATAGCACGGTCAACCGCTAAACAACCGAGCACTCAAACAAACGAAAAACACGACAACGCAAGAAAAAAGGAATTGGGAAAATGAAAACGTTTTTTAGCATCATCGCAGCCGCAGCATTGGTCGCCAGCGCCACCGCCGCACAGGCCGACTACGCTTCAGACTTCTTCGAGCAACAGCATCTGTATGGCGAAAACGTCGCCACCGATATATTCGCTGAACAGCAGCTTTACGGCGAGAACGTCTCCGACATTTTTATCGAGCAGCAGCTTTACGGCGAAAATACCAACAGCAGCGTAAACCGCTAATCGCTCCAAGAACTTCCTGAAGACAAAAAGTCTGACAACCCTGAAAAAAAGGAATTAGAAAAATGAAAACGATCATGAGCATCTTTGCAGCCGCCGCCATTCTGGCTTCCGTTTCAACCGCACAGGCCACCGGCGTCGAGGACTACTTTGACACCGTCCACGAAACTGGCGCTAACATCGATAACGATGCCATCCGTTCCGGTCAGACCCTCCACCCCGATGGTTTCTTCGGTGCCGACGATAATTGAAGAATCGAACAAGAATGAAGACAATTGAAATTCCAAAGCCACAGCGGGAGAAGGGCATCCGTCCTTCTCCCATTACTCTGTTGTTTTACCTGCTGATGGAGAGCCACACCGCATGATTTTGCAGTGCAGGGTGTGCAGCGCAGTACTCACCAGAACATTGAACAACCCACTGCGGTCAATTGCTGCCAATCGAACTATTTAGACTAAGTTATTCATGACTGTGTCAGCATTCTCCCGTTACGATACAAAGGCCGGAAGCGCGCGCTTCGCACGATACCGGTCAGTCAAGGAGATGAACATGGCAACTTCAGATTTCCAACGCGCACTCGAGGGCTATTCGCTAACAACCGCCGAAATACTGTACCGAATGCCCGACCACCGTTCGCTAATTCAAACCTACGTCTGGCAGGATTACGACCTGCACCCCCGCTTTCCAAAACTCCGCGACTTCCTGGATTTCTGGGAAGCCCACCTGGAAGGCCCGCTTTATAAAGTCACCGTCTGCCACCGCGAATTGATATCGCCTTCTGAGGTCCGCTTAATCGATGGCGATTACCGCCTCAATTAGACCCCCGGCGCCTCCCACGGTCCAAGACGATAAGAATGGCAAAAACCGCCACAGCAAAAATAAGTGCATCGGCCATAAACAACCCGGCGTAAAAATCATCCTCCGGGCCAATAACGCCTTGGACGGAAATACCGCCGAAGTCATAGATGTAGCGAAACGGCCAACCCGCAGCCGGAAGTTGGTCGTAGCAATGCCCGCTCGGGTTGGCTGTCGACTTCTCGCACAAGTTCCCAACAACACCAGTATATGGCCGCTCGACAGCAACCGTCGCAATTGCCAGGATAAATCCAATCACCAGCGACACGGCCGCATAAAGCCACAGCGGATTACGCAATCGCAAAAAATTCTCCACCGCTCCAAATGCCGGCGCGGTCTTCGTATTCGACCGCGAGTTGCAACAAATCGTAGGTTGTCGAGCGCACCACCAGCGCTTCCAGCCTTCCGCGCACCGCTACGTAGGGCTTTACTCCCCCGCCTGTCTCCATTTCAAAACGCAATCGCGCATCGCGGCCACACGCCACCACGTCATCCACATTCGTTCGAAAAATAAGCTGCTGGCCTTCACCGTGACCTCGAACCTCCATTTCAACGGCCAGGAACGGTGCATCCTCCACCGTCACGTCAACTTTCTCCGCAGGGGTCACCAGAAAGTGGCGGCCATCTTCATCCCGCCACAAAACACGCGCGAATAGCTTGACCAGCGCCATTCGCCCGATCGCGCTACCCTGGTAGAACCACCTGCCATCGCGCCCGATCGATAATCCGATGTCGCCGAAATAGGGCGGAGACCACCGCTCCACTGGCGCCTGTCCAGCCGACTTGGCCGCCTTGATCAACTCCTCAAGCCCCGAGATTCTCGGACTTCCGCCCTGATCCAAACCATCACCGCCTATCGTAAACCTTCAGCTATCAGGCCACCGTCATGCCGCCTCTTAACGAACATTCACTTGACCGCCGCCCCACCGCCCGTGATCGTACTGCCGACAATAACAACCGTCTTTCGAAAATTGCCTGTTAAGGGAACGCTGTACGCATGAGCACTTTGATTGAAACGGAAAACACCATCGTTCCACGCCTGGAGGCCGCCGCCGATCGCGTAAAATCAGCCCACGGCAGCGCCGCGACCGTCATATTCGGCCAGGATGAAGTCATTGAACAGGCGCTAATCACGATCCTTTCGGGCGGTCACGCATTGTTGATCGGTGTTCCCGGCCTGGCGAAAACCCTGCTGGTGGAAACACTGGGAAGAGTTCTGGGGCTGGACGCCAAGCGCGTTCAGTTCACTCCCGACCTGATGCCCTCCGATATCATCGGCTCGGAAGTCCTCGACGAGATCCCAGGCCAACAACGTTCGTTCCGGTTCATCAAGGGACCGGTGTTCACCCAGCTCCTGATGGCCGATGAAATCAACCGCGCCTCACCCAAGACGCAATCGGCCCTGCTCCAGGCCATGCAGGAACACCACGTCTCGGTTGCCGGCGTTCGCCACGACATTCCAGCACCGTTCCACGTTCTGGCAACCCAGAACCCGCTGGAGCAGGAAGGCACCTACCCGCTTCCCGAAGCCCAACTCGACCGCTTCCTTTTGCAGATCGACGTCACCTACCCTGACCTCGACTCCGAGCGCCGCATGCTGCACGCCACCACTGGAACCGAGCACAACGAACTGCACACCATTTTGTCGGCCGAAGAGTTGATTTCCATCCAGCACCTTGTGCGCCAGATGCCGGTTCCCGACCGCGTCGTCGAAGCCATCCTCGCCCTTGTACGCGCCGCCCGCCCCGGCACCGGCGCCAGCGAGGAGACCGATCGGCTGATCGCCTGGGGTCCAGGCCCGCGCGCCTCGCAGGCCCTGATGATGGCCGTTCGCGCCAGATCCCTACTCGACGGTCGCCTCGCTCCCTCGATCGACGACGTCGTGGCACTCGCTCGACCGGTTCTCAAGCACCGCATGGCGCTCAACTTCACCGCTCGCGCCGAGGGCCGCGAACTCGGTACGATTATCGACCGCCTCGCAGAACAGGTGGGGTAAGCGCCTATGGTCGCCGACCGGCTAGAACGGCCCGCCCGAAACTTTGCCGAAGTGGTCGAGATTGAACGCTCGGCGCACGCGCTGGCCGAACGCCTGCCCGAGTTAATGCTGGAAGCCGCGCGGATTTCCCACACGGTTACACATGGCGTCCATGGTCGTCGGCGCGCCGGTCCCGGTGAAACCTTCTGGCAATTCCGCCAATACGAACCCAACGACGCCGCAGCCCAGATCGACTGGCGCCGCACCGCTTCCTCCAACCACGTCTACATCCGCGAGCGCGAATGGGAAGCAGCCCACACCGTCTGGCTGTGGCCGGACCTGTCCGCCTCCATGCAGTTTCAAAGTACGCTCAGTCCCTCCAGCAAGCTCGACCGCGCACTGGTCATATCGCTTGCCGTCGCCGAACTGTTGGTGCGCGGTGGCGAACGCGTTGGCCTGTTGGGCCTGACCAGCCCGACCGCCAGCCGGACGGCAACCCGCCGCCTTGCTGAAACCATAGCAACTCACGCCGATAGTCCGGCCCTGACATCCGGCCTGCCACCGGCCGCCCGCATCGCCCGCTTTTCCGGCGCAATCCTGATCAGCGATTTTCTCGACCCCCTCGACAAAATCGCCGAAGCCTTAAAAAAAATTGCCGGTGAGGATATAACCGGTCACCTCATCCAGGTACTCGACCCGATTGAAGAATCGCTTGGCTACGAAGGCCGCATGGAATTCATCGAGCCCGAACACGGACAGCGCTGGATCGGCGACCGCGTCGAAAGCCTGCGCGAGGAGTACCGCGAACGTCTTGAGGCTCATCGTCAGGGGCTCAGGGAAATCGCCCATCGGCTAGGCTGGACGATGATGGTGCATCACACAGACAGACCGGCAACCGAACCCATGCTGAGCCTGATCGCGAAGCTCCAGAACGGAGGCGCAAGGAACCAGGCATGACATTCGGAGCCCTCGCATTCCTCAGCCCCTGGCTGCTGACCGGCCTTGCCGCACTGCCATTGATCTATTGGCTGCTGCGCACCTCGCCGCCGCGCCCCCGTCAGGTCACCTTCCCAGCAACACGCATCCTGGTCGGACTGGAAAATCGCGAAAAGACACCGGCAAAAACACCTTGGTGGCTGCTCTTGTTGCGGCTACTGGCCGCCGCACTCGTCATCTTTGCCCTCGCCGATCCGATCCTCAATCCTGAGCGGCGGACCACGGTGGCCGGCGACGGCCCTCTGGTGATCGTGGTTGACAACGGCTGGGCCGCCGCGCCCAACTGGGAAGACCGCAAGGCCATGATCGAGCGCCTCATAACCACGGCTGAAACGAGTGCCCGCCCTGTCGTCATTTTACCGACGGCAACCCACAGCGCTCAAACTCCGAAAATCGAAGCCCCCGCCCAAGCCCGCAACACGGCCCGCGCGCTCATCCCCGAGCCCTTCAAGCCCAACCGGGCATCAGCCTCGACCGCCCTTGAAACGATCCTGAAAAGTGCACCCGACGGCGTCAGCATCTTTTGGCTCACCGATGGCATCGACCACACCGGCGAGGGTGGTGACTTCGCAAAACTCCTGGCAGCCAGCGCCAAGGGCGGCACCTTCGCCGTCGTGACGGACCCACTTTCAGCTTCCCCCCTTGGGCTTGAAGCAAAAGTCGCCGCCGACGGCGGGCTCAATGCCCGGATCGTTAGAACAGGCGGGACGCCCCTGGAAGGCCGCCTCGATGCTTATTCCGCCCGCAGCGAATTGTTGGGCGCAGCCCCGTTCCGCTTTTCATCCGGCCAGCAAGCCGCCACCGCATCATTCGACCTGCCTTTGGAATTGCGCAACCAGGTGACCCGCATCGCCATTTCCGATCAGCAATCGGCAGGCGCCGTCAGTCTGCTTGACGCCCGTGCCCGCCGCCAGCGCGTCGGCTTGATTTCCGGTGAATCCCGCGAACAGTCCCAACCCCTTCTGGCGCCGTTCTACTACATCGAAAAAGCGCTGGGACCGACGGCCGAAATCGTCAAACCCGCCGACAAGAATATTGCCGCTGGCATCGAAGCCGCCTTGCAACAAAATGCCAGCGTCCTGGTCCTCGCCGACATTGGAACGCTTCCCCCCTCGGCTTATGAGGACGCCGCCGACTGGGTCGACAAGGGCGGGCTGCTGATCCGTTTCGCAGGCCCCCGCCTGGAAAAGGGCGGCGATGACCTATTGCCGGTTCCCCTGCGCATCGGCGGTCGCACACTGGGTGGGGCACTGTCCTGGTCGACGCCGCAAAAACTCGCCGACTTCGACGACAACAGCCTGTTCGCCGGTCTTGCCGTGCCAGCCGACGTCACGATCCGCCGCCAGGTCCTCGCAGACCCCTCGCGCATTAGCGAAGACATTAGCGTCTGGGCCCGCCTGCAGGATGGAACGCCGCTTGTTACCGCAGCCAAGCGCGGCGACGGCCTTGTCGTCCTGTTCCACATCACCGGCAACACCGATTGGTCGAATGTCCCAATCTCGGGGCTGTTTGTTGAAATGCTCAACCGTATCGTCGGGTTGGGCCGTCTGGGCGGACCTACCGATACCAAGATCACCGGCAGCATCTCCAGCGCCAAGACCGCAGGAGAAGCAAGTGTTCTCAGCCCATTCGAGAACCTCGACGGCTACGGCCAGCCCGGTCCGCCGCCGCCAAACGCCCGCGCCATTCCTGCCGGCAAATTCTCAACGGTAAAGGCCGGCCCCGATCATCCCCCCGGTTATTACGGCGCAGCCGGCGCACCTCGCGCCCTCAACGTCATCGAGCCCGGTGCCGAACTGAAACCGCTGCCAACCCTGCCTTCGACCGCCACCAGATTGGGCTACACAACCGCCGACGCCCAACCAATCAAGCCCTGGCTGTTGGCGGCCGCCACCGGCCTGATCCTCATCGACATGATCGCCGTCCTGCTCATGCAGGGCCTTGCCGGCATGTTTGGTTCGCGCCGACCCGCTCAGGCAAACCCCAGCGCCACCAGTTCCGCCTCAAGGCCGGCCGGCATCGCAGTCGCAATTCTCGCGACCGGTCTCATCGGTTCAGCGGGCATTATGACCGCACCAAACCAGGCCGCGGCTCAGGCGCTCAACCTGCTGGAAAAAAAGGCCCTTCAGGCCACCGCCGACGTCACATTCGGTTACGTGCTGACAGGCGACAAGCGCATCGACGACACCAGCCGCATCGGACTGGCGGGCCTCTCCCGCGTCTTGAAGCTTCGCACCGCCGTCATCCCCGGCGATCCGATTGCCGTCGACGTCATCAACGATGAAATCTCGTTCTTCCCGGTACTCTACTGGCCCATCGAGCAAAACGCCCGGCCGCTACCCGAAAAGACGCTCAGTAAGATCGACGCCTACATGAAGCAGGGCGGCATGATCATCTTCGACACGCGCAACCAGGGAAGCGGAATGCCCTCAGGCCTGCCAACCGCAGGCCGGGCCCAGACACCGCTGCAAGCCATCATCGGCAAGCTCGATCTGCCACGCCTGGAGCCCGTTCCCGAAGGCCACGTGCTGACCAAATCGTTTTATCTGCTGCGCCAATTCCCCGGCCGCTGGGACGGCGGCCAGCTTTGGGTTGAAGCCGGCGGCGTACCCGACCGCGACGGCTCGCGTGAAGCCCGCCGCGCCGACGGCGTCACATCGATCCTGATCACCTCCAACGACTTTGCCTCCGCCTGGGCGCTCGATCCGCGCGGCCGCCCCTTGTTCCCGACTGTTCCCGGCGGTGAGATCCAGCGCGAAATGGCGTTTCGCACCGGCATCAATATCGTCATGCATGCGCTGACGGGAAACTACAAAGCCGACCAGGTCCACGTCCCAGCCCTGCTTGAACGATTGGGACAATAGAAAATGCAGCAACCACCTCGCCTCCCGCAGACAAGCCCAGCGAATGGAGCAACATGAACTGGTCTATCGACTTTGCACCGTTGATCCCCACGCCACTCGTCTGGGCAGGTGCGGTGATCGCTCTCGCCTTGATCGCCGTGATGCTGTTTCGCCGCACGCGTGGTGCGCCCCTGCGGGCGCTTGCCGTTGCCGCCATGCTGCTTGCGTTAATGAACCCGACGTTGCGCGAAGAAGAACGCGACTACCTTGCCAATATCGCCATCGTCGTCGTCGATGAAAGCACCAGCCAGGCACTTGCCGGCAGGCCCGAACAAACCTCCGCCATCCGCAGCGATTTGGAAAACCGGCTCGGCAACATCGACAACCTGGAAGTCAAATGGATCACTGCCAAATCGGGCACTGACGGCAAGGCCACCGGCACCGAGCTTTTCGCAGCCCTCTCCAAGGCCATGGCCAACACGCCTCCCGATCGCATTGCCGGCGCCATCATGATTACCGATGGCCAGGCCCATGACGTGCCAGAGAACGCCGCAGCACTTGGCTTCGATGCCCCCGTACACGCGCTCATGACCGGCCGGCCGAACGAATTCGACCGCCGCATCGAGATTATCACCGCACCGCGATACGGCATCGTCGGCCAATCCCGCGACATCGAACTGCGCGTCGTGGAAACCGGCGAAGTCGGAACCCGCAGTTCGGCAGTGCGCCTGAACATCCGCCGTGAAGGCCAACCAGACGAATCCCGCATCACCCAAATCGGTCGCAAGGAACTAATCGAACTTCCCTTCCCCCATGCCGGCACCAACATCCTGGAGGTCGAACTGGAAACCGCAGACGGCGAACTGACACCGGCCAATAACCGCGTCGTCGTCGCTGCCGAGGGCGTGCGCGAAAACCTGCGCGTCCTCCTCGTTTCCGGCGAACCCCACGCCGGCGAGCGCACATGGCGCAACCTTCTAAAGTCGGATGCCGCAGTCGATCTGGTGCACTTTACGATCCTGCGCCCGCCTGAAAAACAAGACGGCACGCCGATCAACCAGTTGTCGCTGATCGCCTTCCCAACGCGGGAGTTGTTCTCCGACAAGATCAACGACTTCGATCTGATCATCTTCGATCGCTACAAGCATCGCGGCATTCTGCGCCTGGGCTACTACGACAATATCGCCCGCTATGTGAACGACCATGGCGGCGCAGTCCTGATCGCAGCAGGCGATGATTTCGCCGGCCGCTACAGCTTGTTCCGCACGCCGCTCTCCCCCGTCATTCCCGGCAAGCCCAACGGCCGCGTGATCGAAAAACCTTTCAAGCCGTTGCTAACCGATGACGGCGCCCGCCATCCCGTGACCCGCGACCTGCCAGGCCTCGCCGGCAAGGGCAAAGAGCCAAACTGGGGCCGCTGGTTCCGCCAGGTCGACGTTACCCCCGACCGCGGCAACATCCTGATGAATGGTGCAGAAAACAAACCGCTTCTGCTGCTCGACCGGCGCGGAGAGGGCCGCGTCGCCCTTCTGACCTCCGACCACGCTTGGTTGTGGGCGCGCGGATTTGAAGGCGGCGGGCCACACACCGACTTGCTGCGCAAACTCTCCCACTGGCTGATGAAGGAACCCGATCTGGAAGACGAACGCCTGATTGCCGAAGCAAAAGGCCTCAACGTCACCATCGAGCGCCACTCGATGCGCGATACGATCGAGCCCGTCAGGCTGCTGACGCCAGGCGGCAATGAGGTCACGATCGAACTTGAACCTTCGCGGCCGGGCATCTGGCGCGGCACGGTCAAGGTCGACCTGCCAGGCCTGTATAAGGCCGAAAGCGACGCCCCCCCACCGGTCGGCAAACTGACGGCCGTCGCCTACGCGGGAACTGAAGATACCCGCGAAATGAGCGAAGTCACAGCCACGAAAAAGAAGCTCGATCCCGTCATTTCGGCGACTGGCGGTGGGGCCATCTGGACCAAAACCGGTGCGCTATTGGAAAGCAGCGATCCCTCTTCGGTCTCCGTCCCCCGCGTCACCATGCTGAAAAACGCCCGCGTTCTGGCTGGCTCCGGCTGGCTCGGCCTCAAGGATCGCGAGGCCTTCGTCACCAAGGGTGTAAAACTGACGCCGATGATGAACGGCTTTATCGCCCTGGCGGCACTGTTGGGCTTGCTCTCGCTGGCGTGGTGGCGCGAAGGCCGCTGATCGCGATGACACCTCGCGATTTCCACCAATGGTGCGACTCACATTAGGCTGCCCGTCGATCCAGAATTTATCAGCGGGCACAAACACATGACACTCGCCTTCCAGATCCTTCGCGCAAGCCACGCATCAGGCACCCATCATAAGCTCGCCCTGGATGCGTTGCTGCGCCTGACGGCCCCCGACTCGAAACGCTGGCAGCGCGTGTTTCTCAAACACACCCAGTTGTACGTCGAGGGCGCAAAAGCCCCCGACAAGGAATTCAAGGATTTCAAGAACCACGTCCTCCACCCCGGTGACGACTACTGGGGCGGCGCACCCGAAAAGGCGCGCAACTGGTACGGGCACCTGCTCGAAGCCCTGAGAAACGAAGACTGGAGCCAGGCTGCCTATTGCGCAGGCGTGCTGTCCCACTACTACACAGATCCCGTTCAACCCTTCCACACCGGCCAGTCCGATGCCGAAAGCGATATCCACGGGGCAACCGAATGGTCGATATCCAAATCCTACGAATCCCTCATCCGTGAAACCGCCGGTCGCGACAGCGCCCAACAGGCTCCGCCCCCCTCGACCGGCGAGCAGTGGCTTCAGGATTATGTTTGCCTAGCAGCCGAAACCAGCCATGCCCACTATGAACGCCTGATCGCCCACTACGATTTCAAAATAGGCGTCGTCACACCGCAAGAGGGCCTCGACCCCGTCGCCCGCAATCTTGTCGGCGACCTGTTGATCTTCGCCCAATCAGGCTTGGCCCACATCCTCGACCGCGCGATCATCGAAGCCGGCGTCGAACCGCCCAACGTCAACCTGACGCCCGAAAGCGTTCTTGGCACCCTGAAGATACCGCTTCGCTGGGTCCTCAATCGCATCGAAGACAAGCAAACCCGCCGTCAGGTCGAAGCCATGTATGACGAGTTGATGGCCACCGGCCGGGTCGACAAAACCCTACCTGAGGATGACCGCCAAATCCGCGATCTCCATGCCCGCGAAGTCGTTGCCAACCGCAAGGCCAACCAAACCGCCGAGCGCGCCAAACGCGTTTCCAGTGGCGGCGACAAAGCCAACCGGCAGACGCTGTCCAAGATATGGGAAACGGCCCGAGTTCCAAACCCACCGGCACGTTCAGCACCTCACCAAGAACCCACCCAGGATAGTTCAGCCCCGCTTGCCCAGTTGCAAACCGAGCGACCCACCCCGCCTGCTCCAACAAACATCGCGCCCGCCATAGCCAACCGAGTGGCGGACCGAAGCACAAATCGCGATCCCGCGCGCGCAACGCGTTACTACCTGAACGCCAGCGACGATATGGAAGCCGCCCCCTCGATTGGCGCAAAGACGGCTGCCAGATTGGAAAAGATCGGCCTCACCAAGGTTTCCCACCTTCTCGACGCAGACCCCGCCGATGTCGCGACACGTTTGGGCCACAGCCGCATCACGGCCGTCGATGTTACCCGCTGGCAGGATGAATCCCGGCTGATGATGTCTATTGCCGGTTTGCGGGTGACCCAGTCGCAAATGTTGGTCGGAGCCGGTTACCGCTACACAATCGACATTGCCGAAGCCAAGCCCGAGGAACTCTCAGCTGCGTTGCTTGCCTTTGCCGCAACCCAATCAGGCAAGCGGCTGCTGCGCGAAGGCACACCACCCGACATCGAAAAAATCAAGCTGTGGATCGACGAGGCCCACCTCGCCGCCGCCTAACAGGTCTTCAGGTCATGGCTGTCCCGTCAACTCCGGGCTGCAATTGTCGTCTAGCAGGCTGTTGAAAAACTCAGTGAGGTCGCGATGCGAGACGAAATTGGCTGCCGGCAAGACGCGTCCGGTGCAGGCGTGGTGGATCCCACGGCAAACCGGCGCAACGCAGCCCGGCAGTCAATTTCGTCGCATCCCCTTGGGACACCGCACTTTTTCGCCTCGGCGGCGTCGCGGCACTGGCACGATAAACCATATCGCGCTGCGCGCCGCTTCTGGCCGAATGCGAAAAAGTGACAGGTGTCGCGAGCCACATGAGTTTTTCAACAGCCTGCTAG
>JAHZKP010000037.1 GCA_022600345.1 Alphaproteobacteria bacterium
CGCATTTTCCGGGGACGCAGGGTATTTGGGGTTGCTAGAATCCGCTTGGTTCGCAAATGGGCTACACCCGCTATTTGCGTTCCCGGACGCAGTCGCGCCGTGGGGCGCGGCGGCGAGCCGGGATCTTGCTGTCACCGGTACTGAGGCCCGCCGAATGTATCCCGATCACCGCAAACTTTTTTACATCTACATTAGTGCCAGTGCGCCTCGCGGGGTGCTGTATGTTGGCATGACAAGCAATTTGCCCGGCAGGATCTGGGAACATCGAGAGCGCGTTCGAATAAGTCCAGCCGGCAGGACCCCGGATAAATGCTGGCGCATTTTCCGGGGACGCAGGGTATTTGGGGTTGCTAGAATCCGCTTGGTTCGCAAATGGGCTACACCCGCTATTTGCGTTCCCGGACGCAGTCGCGCAGTTGGGCGCGGCGGCGAGCCGGGATCTTGCTGTCATCGGTACTGAGGCCCGCCGAATGTATCCCGAGCACTGCAAACTTTTTTACATCTACATTACGGCCAGTGCGCCTCGCGGGGTGCTGTATGTTGGCATGACAAGCGATTTGCCCGGCAGGATCTGGGAACATCGAGAGCGCGTTCAAGACGGGTTTACTAGACGCTACTGGGTTGACCGGCTGGTGTATTTTGAAGTGCATGACAGCGCGGAGGTCGCGGCGCGGCGCGAACGCTCGCTGAAGCGGTGGCGTCGGGACTGGAAGATCCTGCTGATCGAAAAGGAAAACCCCACTTGGCGCGATCTGTTTAATGACGTTGTTAGAGACCAAGGCTATGAGTTCTGACGGGCTGTCGTTTCAGGCACTGCATCTATTGGAGCCGGTCGAACTCCATAAAATTAACCGGCAGGACCCAGGATAAATGCTGATCGCATTTTCCGGGGACGCAGAGTATTTGGGGTTGCTAGAATCCGCTTGGTTCGTAAATGGGCTACACCCGCTATTTGCGTTCCCGGACGCAGTCGCGCCGTGGGGCGCGTCGGCGAGCCGGGATCTTGCTGTCATCGATACTTGAAAGTCTGAATGAGCAAGGGAGGCCCAGCCCATTAATCGACTTGCTCCAGGAATGCCTTTTTAAGGGCCTCAAGCTTGTTGGTCAGATGATTCCGCAACAACCGCGAAGTGAGCTTGCCATCCCTCGCTTCAATCGCCTTCAGGATCTGTTCGTGCTCCTCGATCGCCTCGGCCCAACGCTCATTGGAAAGGTTGGCCATGTATCTGGCGCGACGCACCTGGGCGGATGCCGCCCGGATCAATCGCGGCAACGTTGAATTACACGACGCTTCCAGAATGAGCTGATGAATCTGTTCGTTGATGCGAAAATATCCCCGGCGGTCGCCGCGCTTGAACATCGCCACCATCTTCGACTGCAAAACTCCCAGCCGGTCGATTTGCGCCTGCGTCGCGTTTGCGCAGGCCAACTCGCCGGCAAGCGCCTCCAGTGCGCCCATCACGGGAAACGCATCCATGATGTCCTGGGCCGTCACCTCCGTCACCGAGGCCCCACGGTTCTGGGCAAACGAAACCAGCCCCTCGGTGCTGAGGATTTTCAAGGTCTCGCGAATTGGCGTGCGCGAAACCCCGAATTGTTCGCAAAGATCCTTCTCGGAGATTTTCGCCCCCGGCCGCAGTTCGCCGTGGATAATGGCGCGGCGCAACTGGTCGGCCAACTCGTCGTGAAGCGGCCTGCGCTCAATCGGCACGATGTTCGCCGCACTGCCCGCCCGATGTCTCATTTTTCTCCCCTCAAAGCATTGCTGGATGCCTGGTCGAGAACCTCAACAACATGCATTGCCTTGCGCCCGCTGCCGTCCGCGATCTGATGCCGGCAAGAGGTTCCGTCGGCAACGATTATCGCATCGCCACCCGCCTGGCGTACCTTGGGCAATAGGCTGAGTTCAGCCATCGCCATCGAGGTCTCGTAAGTCTCAGCTTGATATCCAAACGCCCCTGCCATGCCACAGCAACTGGTTTTGATCACTTCGGTCTCAAGGTCGGGAACAAGCCCCAATAGTTCCTGCACCGGCGCCATCGCGCCAAACGATTTCTGATGGCAGTGCCCATGCAAATAGGCCTTCTTCGCCTTGATAGGCGCCAGTGGCAGATCGAGTTCGCCACGTTTCCGTTTGAGTGCCAGGTACTCCTCAAGCAACAACACGCGGCTGCCAAGGTCCGCACTCCATGCATCTCCCAAAAGGCCAACAGCTTCGTCGCGAAATGTCATCACACACGACGGCTCAAGGCCGACGATAAAACCTCCCCGCTCCAACGTCGGGCGGATCGCGGCGATCGTCCGGCCGAGCTCTTTTCGCGCCTCATCGGCAAGCCCGGCGGAGAAAAATGTCCGCCCGCAGCAAAGCGGCCGCTTGCCGTCGTCTTCGACCGGCCGGGCATGCGCGAAGCCGATCCCGGCACGGTGAAGCACAGCCTCGGCAGCGCGAAGATTTCCCGGTTCGAAATAGCGGTTGAAAGTGTCGGCAAACAACAACACTTCGGCGTCGCCTTGCTCTGCACCAGCCAGCGCTGGCCGAAATCTATCGCTACGCCATTTCGGCAGGCTTCGTTTAGCGCTCAAGCCAACCAGATAGTCCGACGCCGCCGCCGCACCAGGTAATGCGTCGCGCAAGTTCATCAGCCACGGCACCCGCGAGGCAACCGGCGCATAACGCGGCATGTAGGCAACCAGCCGGTCGCGCATCGACAGGCCGTTTTTCTCCGCGCGCTTGGCCAAAACCTCGATCTTCATTCGCGCCATGTCGACACCGGTCGGACACTCGCGCCGGCATGCCTTGCACGAAACGCAAAGCGACATCGCGTCCGCCATATCGTCTGAAGCAAGTGCGTCGCGTCCAAGTTGTCCGGACATCGCCAGCCGCAGGACGTTGGCCCGCCCGCGCACCACATCGCGCTCGTTCTTGGTGACACGGTAGGACGGGCACATCACCCCATCGCCGAACTTACGGCACGCGCCATTGTTGTTGCACATCTCAACGGCGCCCTGGAAACCCCGGCCCGCGCCGTAATGCTCAGGCCAATCGAATACCGTGTCGAATTCCCGAACGCTGTAGGAGGGCCCGTAGCGCATCAGCCGGCGGTCATCCATGCGCGGCGGCCGCACGATTTTGCCAGGATTGAACAGCCCATTCGGGTCGAAGCGATCCTTCACCCACTCGAAGTTTTCAACCATGCGCTCGCCGAACATCGTGCGGTGAAATTCGGATCGGACAATGCCATCGCCGTGCTCTCCCGAATGCGAACCGCGATACTCCCGAACCATCTCGAAAGCCTCTTCGGCAATTGAGCGCATGGCTTTCAGGTCGGCGTCACCTTTCAGGTTCAACACCGGGCGGACGTGTAACGTGCCGACCGAAGCGTGCGCATACCACGTGCCATCGGTGCCGTGCTTGCGGAAGATGCCGGTCAGCCGGTCGGTGTATTCCGCCAGATCCTTCAACTCCACCGCGCAATCTTCAACAAACGAAACCGGCTTGCCCTCAGACTTCATCGACATGACGATGTTGAGGCCCTGCTTGCGAACCTCGATGATCTTTTGTTGAAACGCCGGATCGGTCGCCTTGACGACACCGCCGTCCTTCTTGCCCCGATCGCCCCAGCGAAAGCCCAAGTCCGCCATCAGTTCTTCCAGGGCGTCGAGCCGCCGCAGGTTCTCGGTCTGATCGGGCTCGGCAAACTCGACAATCAGTAGCGCCGCCGGATCGCCCTGAACGAAAGCATCGACGACCGGTCTGAACATCGCGATTTCGCGACCCAGTCGGATGATGTTGCTATCGACCAGTTCAACGGCCGTCGGGTCGAGCTTCACCAGATGCTGGGTTGCATCCATTGCCTCATGGAAGGTCGGGAAATGGCAAACGCCCAAAACCTTCTGCTTCAGTGTCGGCGCCAGCTTCAAGGTGATACGCTCGCTCAGCGCCAGGGTGCCCTCCGAGCCAACCAGTAGATGTGCAAGATTGTGGCCTTCGTTGTTGGGCAAAAGCGCATCGATGTTATAGCCGCCAACCCGCCGGATAATGTTTGGGAAGCGCGCCCGGATTTCATCGGCTTCACGATTGCCCAGTTCGAGAAGCTCCCTGAAAAGGCCGTCCGCCAGACCCTCCTGGGAGCCCCCGGCAACCGTGCCGTTGGTCGGCCCGAAATGTGCCCGCGTGCCGTCAGCCATAATCGCATCGATTGCCAACACATTATCGCGCGAGGTGCCATATCGGATCGACCGCGAGCCGCATGAGTTGTTCGCAGTCATCCCCCCAATCGTGGCACGCGAAGCCGTCGACACATCAACCGGATACCACAAGCCATGCTGCTTCAGGGCAGCGTTGAGATGGTCAAGGACCAGCCCCGGCTCGACGTCCGCCGTGCGCCTTTCAACGTCGACCGAAACGATGCCGTTGAGATGCCGCGACATGTCGATGACGATGGCTTCGTTGACGGTCTGCCCGCATTGCGATGTGCCGCCACCGCGCGGCAGAACCGGAACGCCGGCCTCCCTGGCGATGGCCATCGTCGCTTCCACGTCCACAATGGTCTTGGGAATTACGACGCCGATCGGCATCATCTGGTAGATGGAAGCGTCCGTTGAATAGCGCCCACGGCTGAAGTCGTCGAAGGCAACATCGCCTTCGATTTCCTTCGTCAGTTTTTGTTGCAGCGCACTCGCCGCGCCGTCTTCAATCGCCATTGACAAGCCCTGTCAGATTGTATTCAAAATACATAATTACGATTTCGGTGCGCTGGCAAGGGTGCTTTGCCCGCCCAGATTTATTGTAAGGAGTATTGAGTTGGAGCAGTCGACCAAAACGCACATGCCCGGCCGCCACTTCCTGCAAATCCCCGGCCCGACAAACGTGCCCGACCGCGTGCTCCGCGCGATGGACTACCCCACGATCGACCACCGCGGCCCCGCATTTCGCGACATGAGTGCCGAGGCCCTGTCCGGCATCAAGTCGATTTTCAAGACCAGCCAGCCGGTCATTATTTTCCCATCATCTGGAACCGGCGCATGGGAAGCCGCCCTCGTCAATACGCTGTCGTCAGGCGACCGTGTCCTGATGTCGGAAACGGGTCACTTCGCAACGCTGTGGAAGGCGATTGCCGAACGTCTAGGTGTGTATTTCCAGAAGGTTGTTCGCTTTCTCCATTGGAGATTGTCCATTCGGTCAGGACCGGGAACGCTGATGTTGCGCAACGTCAGTGATTCTCCGGAGGACCGAATGAACGTTCACAAGAATGCACCGCTTACACCCG
>JAHZKP010000038.1 GCA_022600345.1 Alphaproteobacteria bacterium
GGCAAATGCCCTGGCAAGACTTCGCGCATTTCTCACCAGCCCGGCAATGATGCCGCTGTTCGATGCGCCATTCGTACCCTTGTTCCTGCTGATCTTGATCGCGCTGCATCCGATGATCGGTCTGATAGCCGCCGCCGCAGCCGTCATTTTATTGCTGACCGCTTTGGTCCATACCCTGACGACCGCCCGCCTCCAGCGTGAAACCGCACAATCGGGCGAACGCGCCGATCGATGGTGGTCGACCGTTGCCGGCAATGGCCAGATAGCTGGCGCGCTTGGCTTGGGCCCAGGCGCGACAAGCCAGTGGGAGTTGTTCAACCGCGCCCAGATCGCCGGCTCGTATTCCCACGGCAAACGCTCCGGCTTCGTCAAGGTGGTCTCCAGAACCGTGCGGTTGGGGGCTCAGGTCGGCGTCTACGGCGTCGGCGCCTGGCTTGTCGTCGGCGGAGAGTTGACGCCGGGCGCACTCGTCGCCTCTGCAATTCTGATTTCGCGCGTAATCGGACCGCTGGAACAGTTGGTCGGCTCGATCAAGGCAATCCGCACCGCCTGGGTCGCCTACATCCGCCTCAAGGCAATCGCAGCCGATGCGACCGTCCCGGCTTTGGGAGAACGCGAAGCAGCCCCCAAGGGTGCCGTCGTATTGTCCCAGGTGAGCTTCCAGTATCCAGGCCGCCGAGTGCCCGCGCTACGAGGCGTCAGCTTGAACCTCAACCCGGCCGAATGCCTCGCCGTCGTTGGTCCCAATGGCGCTGGCAAATCGACATTGGCAGCGGTGATCGCAGGAGCCGTTAACCCGTCCAACGGAGCTGCTGTTCTAGACGGCATCCCGATCGCCAAATGGCAGCGCTGGGAAGGCCTGCCGCCGGTCGGATATGCGCCCGATGATCCAATCCTCATTGAAGGGTCGGTTCACGCCAACATCGCCCGCTTCCGTGAAGCTTCCCTGACGTCGGTGACGAATGCCGCGATGGCAGCCGGCGTTCATGATGTACTCCAGGCCCTGCCAGAAGGTTACGACACTCCTGTCGGCCCTCACGGTCGCGCGCTGTCACTCAGTGAACGTCGCGCCGTATCGCTGGCCCGTGCACTCCATGGTAAGCCTTGCATCGTTGTCCTTGATGAGCCCGAAGCAGGACTCGACGGCGCCGGTATCCGCGCCATGATCGAAACGCTCGGCGCTCTGAAAAAATCCGGCACAGGCCTTGTTATCGCCACCCAGGACCCGCGCATGCTGGAAGTCGCCGATCACATGGCGCTGCTTGGCCAGGGCACGCTTGTTTCCCATGAGCCCGCCGGCAGCTTGCTCCAGTCTTACGAGCAAACCCGCGCCAGATCGCGCCGCCCGCAGCCCCCACCGGCACCACAGCAAAAGCCTCCGACTCTACCGCAACAAAAAGCCAATCAACCCGGGCAGCCACCGCAGCCCGAACCAGCCGAGCTTCACTGAAATTCAACCAGGGACCACCGATGCCCGTTCGCCTGACATCACGCTCAAAGACGAAGCAGATCCCGCGCCTCAACATCCGTGCGCCGGTCCTGCTTGGCGTCAGCGTCATCGGTATTTTCTTTGGTGCGGGAATTGGCGGTGCCGCCATTGCCCCGATCGACAAGGGCGTCGGCCTGCCCGGTAAGATCATCGTTGAAAGCAAGGTCAAGCCGGTGCAGCACGAGCGCGGCGGCCGCATCAGCGAAATTTTCGTTGCCGAGGGCGACGAAGTCAGAGCCGGTCAGCTTGTTGCAAGTTTTGACACCACCTCGCTTGCCGAACAAATCGAAGCCCTCAACGCCCAAGCCGAAGCCTCCGGCCGCCAACTTGATCTGGCCCGTCAGGAAGCCGAAACGTTCGTTGAACTGCTCGGCCGGAAATTGACGCAACGCTCGCGCGTTCTCGCCATCAAACGCCAGGTCGCCCAGATCGAAAAAGAGGTCGCCTCTTTGAATGCCCGCGTTGTCGTCGCCCGCCAGGAACTGGCACGGGCCCGTGTCGTGGCCCCCGTCTCAGGCCGCGTCCTGTCGATGAATGTCAACGGTATCGGTGAAGTCCTGGAGCCCGGCGGCACTTTGATGGAACTGACGCCAGCCTCCGACAAGCTGGTCATCGAGGGCAGGCTTCCGCCTGACAGCATCGACAGCGTCGCCAACGGCATGCCCGCCAAGGTCTGGCTGTCCGCCTTGAGTTGGCGCGATCAAAGACCGCTACCGGCAACCTTGTCGTGGGTCTCTCCCGACAGCGTCGAAGATCGCCGAACCGGCACCCGCTACTACACAGCCCGCGTTGTGCTCGACGACAAGGCCGCTGACGATCTGGCCGGCAAGGTCAAGTTGTTGCCGGGCATGCGCACCGAAATCCTCCTTTTGACCGGCCAGCGAACGCTGCTCGATCAAATCGTCGATCCACTTGTGAAGAACATGAACCGCGCCTTCCGCGACTAGAGAATTTTCAAAGTTATAGAGCAGGTCCATCCGATCTGCTGACCGCTGAAGCGGTCACGTTAGATCGGATACTGCTCTAATCGGCAAAGCGCCAGAAAGATATCGGCCCAATGAAGTTGACACCTCAGGCGATCGCCTTCCATGCCACCGGCTTGATCCTGGCGGCAGGCACACTCACGTTCGTTGTCCGCGGGCTGTTCATCTCCGAGGTTATCGAGCCCTGCTCGACGCGCTACGATGAAGTGACCGAGTTCACCGTCGACTACGGCAAGGGTCCGCTCTCGCCAGCCCAACTGGTCGCCATGATCGGCGCCAACCAGCGCGGCGTCTCTCAGTATGCCAAGGTCGTTCGCGTCAAGGGCACGGCAAGTCCGCATGCGCTTCGCATCGCCCTGCATCAGGGCGGCGAAACGCGAAAGGTGCCCGAGGAAAATAACGGTATCGGCTTCAAATGGGCACCTCGCGATATGGGCGGTGCCGAAGCCGCCTGTCTGGCCTATTCGATTTATCTGCCCAAGAATTTCGACTTTGGCGGCGGCGGCATCCTGCCGGGCCTGTTCGCCGGTAAGCCGCTCAAGCTTTCCGATACCGCCGACGGCAAGACGGCGGTCGCCCAGCGTGTCGTCTGGCGCAGCGGCGGCGGTGGCAACATCTACGCCCAACTGCCCGGCTACGACGTCAACGGCGGCACCTACCTTGACCAGAAAGGCATCGAAGTCGGCAAGGGCCGCTGGGTTAAAGTCGAGCAGGAAATGGTGCTCAATACACCGGGCACCTCGGATGGCCTCTCGCGCATCTGGGTCGATGGCGAACTGAAGATCGACAAGCGTTGGCTCGAATGGCGCAAGCACGATCAACTCAAGATCGAGGGCGTGCTCCACGATATCGGCTATGCCATGCCCCGGCGCGCCGTGCACCCACCCAAGAATACCGTGGTCTACATCACCCCGATGGAATTGCGTTGGCGATAGGTGCGGCGCTATTCATCTGCGCTCGCGCGGCCAAATCCGGCCAGTTGCCCCTGGCCACTTATGCCCGCAACCAGAATATCCCCAGATTGGAAAAAATGTTGTGCGAGGGGCTTGATGAGTTTTAGAGCCTGTAGTTTAATGTTCCTTAGTCCGAACGTAGTGAACGACCGGGCTGATACCTGACACTTTGTACCGGCAGCATCCCTGACACTATTTGTCATTCACCTTAGCCGGTTTCGAAGGTGAGCGCAGCCGCCATCGCGGCGGAGCGAAGCGGTGAAACCGGCCACTCAAATCGATCATGCCCAGGTCACGATCGCAGAAGCGGACGA
>JAHZKP010000039.1 GCA_022600345.1 Alphaproteobacteria bacterium
TGTAAGCGGTGCATTCTTGTGAACGTTCATTCGGTCCTCCGGAGAATCACTGACGTTGCGCAACATCAGCGTTCCCGGTCCTGACCGAATGGACAATCTCCAATGGAGAAAGCGAACAACCTTCTGGAAATACACATCTAACCGGACAGCACTGCTCCCCGCTGAGGAGGGGGACCATGACGGCATGGTGACGAACATGCGGTTGGCGACGGCGCAAGGGTGCAGTCGGTTTACGCCGCCTTCTTCATCAGGCCCTGTTCGATCATCGCCTCAGCGATCTGGACCGTGTTGAGGGCGGCACCTTTCAGCAGGTTGTCGGAGACGACCCACATCACCAGGCCGTTGTCGTGGGAAGCATCGGCGCGAATGCGGCTGACGTAGGTATCGTATTCGCCGGCCGCCTCGATGGGCGTGACGTAGCCGCCTGGCTCGCGTTTATCGACGACGGCGATACCGGGGGCTTCGCGCAGGATTTCGCGGGCCTCTTCGGGTTCGATTTCGCGTTCGAACTCAATGCTGATGGCTTCGGCGTGGCTGACGAACACCGGCAGGCGGACGCAGGTGGCGCTGACCTTGATCGCGGGATCGAGGATCTTCTTGGTCTCGGCCAGCATCTTCCATTCCTCTTTCGTGTAGCCGTCCTCCATGAAGACGTCGATCTGGGGAATGCAGTTGAAGGCGATTTCCTTGGGAAACAGCTTGGCGTCGACTTCCTGGCCGGGGACGTACTTGCCCTTGGTCTGGGACCAAAGCTCATCCATGGCTTCCTTGCCGGCGCCTGAGACCGATTGATAAGTCGAGACGACGACGCGCTTGATCTTGGCACGATCGTGCAAGGGCTTCAGCGCGACGACCATCTGGATCGTTGAGCAGTTCGGATTGGCAATGATGTTCTTCTTGGTAAAGCCTGCAAGGTCTTGCGGGTTGACCTCAGGCACGATCAGCGGCACGTCGGGGTCGTACCGCCAGCACGACGAGTTATCGATCACCACGCAGCCCGTGGCGCCGATCTTCGGGCTCCACTCTTTCGACACGCCGGAACCAGCCGACATCAGGCAGAAATCGGCCTGTGAGAAATCGAACGTTTCAAGGTCGCGGCATTTGAGGGTTTTGTCGCCATAAGAGACTTCCACGCCGATGGAGCGGCGGGAGGCCAACGGGATGATTTCATCGGCTGGAAACTTGCGGTCGGCAAGTACGTTCAGCATTTCGCGGCCCACGTTTCCGGTGGCGCCGACAATGGCAACTTTGTAACCCATTTTGTGGTCCTCGACCTTGTTCGTCGGTGCGTGGGAGAGCAGCGCGCTTGCATTGGTGCTCTGTCCGTGCCGATCCGACTATTTGTATTTAGCCGAGCACACTTAGCGCTTGCTGGCAGCGGGTTCAAGAAGACTGATGACGCACCGTCTTTTGTCTCACGGCTTGAGGCGGTCACAATCGGATGGCTGATTGAGAAAGTGTCGGTTGTCACAGGTTTGAAGCGGAAGAAGGCTTTGCGAATGCCTCGGAAAGTGGATTTCGCCCGCCGGGTTGGGTTGGCGATACGGGCGGTATTCATGGTCGCGGTGGTGTCGCTGGCCGGGGCGGGAAGTGCTCCCAGTACGGAAATGTGGATGGCTGAAGAGGATCTTCACGCGACGTTTGGCGGTGTCACGGTCGAGGGGCACTACGTCGACGGGCGGCGGTTTACGGAGCGCTACAACGGCGATATGGGGCTCGTTTATTCCGAGGGCCCGCGCGAGATTTCCGGGCACTGGTCGGTGATCGAGGGGTCGTTTTGCACCATCTACGATGGCGACCCGACCGGGGGTTGCTTCAAGGTGGCGCGCTCTGGGGAGAATTGCTTCGAATTCTACTTCATCGCGCGGACCGAAGATCAGGTGCGCCAGCGCAAGGACGGCAAACCCGGTTGGACGGCGCGCGCCTGGGTCAAAGGCCAGCGCGCAACGTGCCAGGAAGAGCCGACGGTGTGAGGGGTGTGGGCTTTTAGGAAAATGCTTCCGTGACTTTCTGGCGTAGCCATTGATGGCCGGGATCGGCCTGCATTCGGGGATGCCAGGACAGCAGCATTTCGAAATCCATGTTGGGGAGTGGGATTTCAAATGACTCCAGTTTCTTCGCATTCATGTCCGCCAGCCGTTGCGGTATGGCAGCGACGAGGTCGGTCTGCTCGATGAGCAGCGGCACGGTGAGGAAGGAGGGCATCGATGTCACGACTCGTCGGGCTTTGCCGAGTTTCTTCAGCACTTCATCGATGACGCCCCACAGCGCCCCGGCTTGGGGTGCGATGATTGCGTTTGGATATTCGCAGATGTCATCCACGGTTGGGTTGTTGATGCCGCGTGGATGTTTCTTGCGTTGGACAAGGCAAAGCCGGTCATCGAAGAGGGGCGTGGCCTTGGCGTCTTCAGGGGTAAGCTGCCTCCAGACGACAAGCAGGTCTGCTTCCAGGCTTTCTAGTTGCGTCCATGCGGTTGCTTGATCGAATGGCAACTGGATGATCTGCACGTCAGGCGCCAGGCGGGATAAGTCGCGGATCAAGGGCAAGGTTACAAGCATATGCAGGTAGTCGGTCCCGATAATCCGAAAAGTGCGGGTCGAGGAACTTGGATCGAAGGGCTGGCGCTCCCTGACCAACTGAGAAAGTTCAATCAGGCGGAGATGCAGCGGCTCTTGCAGCGAGAGGGCTCTGGCGGTCGGCACCATCGTGCGCCCCGAGGAGACAAGCAGCGGATCGTCGAACAGGTCCCGCAGGCGCGCCAATTGCGCTGACATTGCCGGTTGCGAAATATTCATTCGCTCGGCGGCCCGCGTGACGTTCAGTTCTCTCAAGAGCGCGTCGAGGGCGAGAAGAAGTCCCAGGTCTGATGGCCTTATATCCATTTAAGTTATGGTAGATATACAATCAATCGATTTCAATTATTTCTCGCAGGATGGCAAGTTCCAATCACACCGGGAGAGCAGACGGCTCCGGGGCAAATCAAGAAGCCAACCCTGCTGGAAGATCCAGCCATTTTTTGAAAGGACCTGACCAATGACCGCAATGAAAAAGACCGCCGCTGCCGCTGCTGCTGCAATCCTCAGCGCCACTGTGTTGGCGGCTCCCGTCCTGCCGGCCAATGCCACGAGCCTTCAACTGACGAACCCGATGGCTGGATCGACCATGTTCTTCGACGACCGTTACGCGACGGCTTACTACACGGTCGATAAGGCGAACTTCAAAACGGTTATCACGATCGCCCCGGGGCCCGAGGGTAAGGGGAACCCGATGCAGTTCGTCAATGAGCTGAGCGATGGCGAGCGCGCCGAGTACTCGGTCGGCGGTTACGGCAAGAACGCGATTAAGGTCAAACTTCAATTGACTCGCACCGGTAACGTCGTGGATGCGAAGGTCTCGACCGAAATCCAGCAGCCCAATTCGTAAAGCCACAACCACAACGAGGCGGCATATCAAATCTGCTTGGTGTGCCGCCAAAATCCCAAGAAAGGGGAGAGCTATGAGGACATTGGCACGTAGCCTCGTCGCCTTAGTCGCGGTGATAATGTCGGCGCAAGGACTGGCATTCTGGTTCCAAACCGAACTGATGAATGGGCTGTTTGCCCTCTCAACGATCAACGACCTGGGATTTGCCAGTATCCGCGCAGACTTCGGCGGCTTCTTCCTGGCCGTTGGCCTTTTCAGCGCCTTGGCGGCATGGAAATGTCAGGGGCACTGGGCTCTTGCAGCAGCCATCTTGTTTGTCATTGCGTTTACCGGTCGCGTTATCAGTCTGGGGTTCGAAGGACCTGTCGATGGCGGAGTGGTGCCTATGGTTTTTGAAGCCACGGCAGCAGCCATTCTACTTTGGGCTCGCAATTTGTGGGCACATGAGTGAGCGCGAACAGGTCTTCGACCGCATGGAGCAATTCTACAATCCGCTCCACAGGCAATTGACACTCGGCTGCGCTATCTCAGTCGAGTTCGAAGCCAAAGCGGCGTCAGCTCAGGTGCGTATCCACGAAACCGATTATTGTTCAGTCGTGTGAGGTGCAAAAGTAGCGTTACCGTCGTGCAACATGAGCTTGGAAACATTCTCGATGGCTATCGGTGGCCGGTGCGGATGATATAACATTTGGCTTGGATTTTGGTTTCTCGAAGAGTGTTGCGTGCACCTGTTACGAAGACAGTCCTGGTGGGTTGGGGTTGCGCTGATCGCCTTGTCGATTCAGTTCGTGGCGTCATTTGGCCATCACCACGACCACCTGCCGCAAGATCCTGTCGCTGATGCAGGGGCGGCGCTGGGGGCGTTGCATCATGCGCATTCGCACCATGATGGACACGCTCACGGCCACGTCGACCACGGTCACCTCGACCACAAGCACCACACCGGGCACGATGAAGGCCACAACGAGCCTCGCGGCCATGAGTCTGGCTCCAATGAGCATGGGCCCGATGGCCAGCATGATCATGAGGGCCACTGCGCGACTTGCTGGACGATCGTCCTTTTGGCCGGTGTTCTGCTGGCCTGCCTTGCTGCCCTTTACCGGCTTGATCGACCAATTTCTCACGCCTTTAATTGCGAGCGTGTGGCGGTCATCACAAGGCAGCCCCGGCGCGCAAATCGTGCGCGTGCGCCACCTGCTCTGCAGTTCATCTAAGAATCCATACATCGCGTGAGTTTGAGAGATGTCGCCCGTCACAGGCGGCACTATCGGCTTGTGCGACAATCGATCCCTTGAATACGGAGCACCCAATGATGCGTGCGCGAAATGTTGCTCGACCGATGCCGTTTGCGGCTATCGGTATTCTCACCCTGTGCAGTCCACTGTGGGCACAGGACGTTGTCGAACTTGAAGGAATAGTAATCTCGGCACCATCGCCGGTTGTGTCTGCTGCTGGTGTTCGTGATGTTGATCCATCTCCCGGCAGCTTGATTGTGGTTGATGGCGCACTTGTCCCGGTTACCGTTGTCACGGATCGCGACATACTGGCCGAAAGCGGTGGCAGTATCGCGGATGCTTTAGACAAGCGCCCCGGGATCGTCGCTTCGACATTTGCGCCAGGGTCCAGCCGTCCGATTATTCGAGGTCTCGATGCCTATCGGGTGAAGGTGCTGGAGAACGGCATCGGTTCCAACGACGTGTCGGAACTCTCGGAAGATCATGCCGTTCCCATCGATCCGTTTGCCGCGCAGCAGATCGAAGTCATCCGCGGGCCAGCAACGCTTCGCTATGGCAGCCAAGCCATTGGCGGGGTCGTTGCTGTTGAAACCGGGCGTATCCCGACATTTGTTCCCAAGGGTGGGTTTACCGCCGAGATGAAGGGGGATGCGACCTCCGCTGACGAGGGCCGGAACGGTGCCTTCCGGGCGACAGCGGGGGCATCGGGTGTTGTCGTGCATGCCGATGGCTTCAGACGGCGCACAGAAGACTACGACACGCCACGCGGCAGCCAATTCAATTCGTTTTCCGAAGCCGAAGGCGGAGCGGTTGGTGCATCGCTTGTGGGTGACGATGGCTTCATCGGCGTTGCTATCTCGCGCTACCAGAGCTTCTACGGCATCCCTGGCGAGGAGGCGGCTGAACTGCGCCCCAGGATCGATCTCGAACAGGAGAAGGTTCAGGCGCGCGGTGAATGGCGTGTCGGCGGGCTTGGCATCGAAGCAGTGCGCTTCTGGTTCGGTGCGTCCGAATATGCCCACAACGAGGTGGTGGACGAAGGCGAGGGAGACGAGATCGGCTCGCGATTCACCAGTGAATCCTATGAAAGCCGTGTCGAGCTGCAACACATTCCGATTGTCACCAACCTTGGACAATTGCGCGGCGCCATCGGTGCGCAGTTCGTGAACCGCAACACACGCGGGCAAAGCTTCGAGCGCGATTCGTTGCTGGCTCCTGCACGAACAGAAAGCGTGGCGGCGTTCTGGTTTGAGGAACTCGACTTGACCGCACAGTTGACGCTTCAGGGTGCGGCCAGGATCGAATCAACGACCATCGACGGCTTCGGACGCTTGCCTCCGCTGGATGCAGAGCGGCCATTGGTCGGTCTGACCCGAGACTACACTCCCTTCAGCGCCAGCCTGGGCGGACTATATCGGTTGCCCGAGGGCAACGTGTTGAGTTTGAACGGTCAATACGTCGAGCGTGCGCCTGATGCTGCTGAACTGTTCTCTGCTGGCATCCACGAAGCGACCGGCACATTCGAGATTGGCAATCCGAACCTCGATACCGAAAAAGCAGCCTCCATAGAACTGGGCTTGCGCAAGGCGAAGGGGCGGTTTCGCTACGACACGACGGCTTTCTACACACGCTATAACGGTTTTATTTTCCGACAGCTCACCGGTCTGTCCTGCGAGGGCTCGATTGCAAGCTGTGAAGAAGAAGGCCACGAAGACGAAGAGCATCATGACGAAGATGAGCATGAGGAGGAGGAGGAGGGGCACGGCCATGAAGCATTTGACCAGGTGCTCTTCGGCCAACGCGACGCAAACTTTTTCGGCGTAGAGATCGCTGCTCAATATGACGTCGCTCCAATCTGGAATGGCGTTTGGGGTGTCGAGGGGCAATACGACTTCGTGCCTGCGAGGTTTGAGGAAGGTGGCAACGTTCCGCGGATTCCTCCGCACCGTCTGGGTGGCGGACTATTCTACCGGGACGCCAACTGGTTCGCGCGCGCCGGTGTGCTTCACGCGTTCGACCAGAATGAAGTCGGTGAGAACGAAATCGCGACGCCTGGCTACACGCTGGTGTCCGCCGAGCTCGCTTACACCGTTGCGCTTGATTCTGAATCCGGCCTCGGCCCAACCATGACCATCGGCGTCAAGGGTGAGAATCTGGCTAACGACGAGGTTCTCAATCACGCCTCATTCAAGCGGCGTGAAGACGTGTTGTTGCCGGGAGCCAACGTGAAGGTGTTTGGTTCGATCAAGCTGAACTGACGCTCGGGCGGGCGCGTGGGTGTTCCCACCAAAGCCTGACAAGGGCGTAAGTCGGCGGGGTTTGATACTCAAGCCCCGCCGATCACTGCGCTGGACGGCGAACTGATCGGTTCAAAAGGAGCTGTCGGGACGGTTCAAGAATTCTAGTTCTTCTTGCGTAGATGCACGGCCAAGTATCTCATTTCGATGTGGAAACCGGCCAAATCGGTCGATGATCTCTTTGTGCCGAACGGCAAAACTGAGAATGCTTGGCACGCCTAGACTGGTGTACAGCTCAATTGAACGGACCTGGGCAGATGAGCTTTCTGCGTGCTGATATGGCATGTACAGAAATTGCCGCTCCTGTACGGACAATTCGGTATCCAGGCCGGACGTTATGGCCGCTTTTGCCAAGGCGAGGGCTGCTTCATCGGTTGCGAATGCCTTGGGTGATTCACGGAACAAATTTCGTGGGAACTGGTCGAGGACGATAATGGTTGCGAGAGCATGTTTTGCCGATACCGGTTGTTGCTTCGAAGCGTGTTCGGCGAGCCGGTCGTAGAGCGGCAAAAAGCGCCGTCGTATTTTTTCGTCGACTCCGTTGCGTTTACCGAACCAATCGCTCGGGGCAAGTTCGTCAAACCAAAAACTCAAGACATCGCGAACCCAATCGTCGACTGGCATAATGCGAGGATCCTCGTTAGATGCTCTTATCTGCCCAACATTCGGTAGGCCGATGTTGGGGCATCTCTCTCCAACACCACGCAAGCTCGTGTTGGGGGGTATTGATCTCAGGCGATGGGCGCAGGCTCCCGGTGATTTTTTCGCAGAAAAAATGTACCTGCCGCTGAGATGTTTCGACTCGATGAAAGGTCGCACTCGCTTTGCTGAAGCAAAGCGCAAGTTTGTGTTGGGCGCATTTCTGTTGGCCAACACTTCCTAAAGTCGTGTTGGGCTATTTCAAAATCCGGCCGAAGAGCCAGCAGGCTGCCTGGACGACACCGCCAATGACGATCTCGCCCTTGACGACGCCGGGGCTGGCGAGGATGTCGTAAGTGGCATCCAGGCTTTCGACTTCGAGCCAGTGGAATGGCTGGTTCGTGAACTCATTGACCAGTTCGCGGTGGCTTTTGACGATGCCATTGATCAGGGCATTCGACGACGGGCACTTGTCGGTTGCGCCGGCCTGGGCGGCTTCGGCGAACAGGCCGACGGGAAAGAACGATTGGGCGGCAAAGTCGGGGCCGTCTTTTTGGGCTGCCGAAAAGGTTGCTTCATCGGGAAAGCCGGTTAGCTCGCGGCAGAATCCGCAGATGCGGGCGCGGCATTGGGCAGGAAGATTCTGGGTGCTGAAGGCGGCATAGTCGACGGCATCGAAGACGATAGGGTAGGAGCCTTCCTCGTCGCTTGCCGCCCCCTCGGCGGGGGCTCCAGGCGGGCACAGCCATGCCTGATAGGCGCCTTCGAAGGCGTTGTCGTCGGGGCGGTTGATGCGGGCCGTGACATTAAGGGTCAAATCGCTGGTGCCGTTGAAAAACGGGGTCAGGCCCTGGATTTCGCGGGCGGCGTTTTCACCGTCGCCATCGGCGGGACCGATGTGGAGCCAGACCTCGGCGCCCGAGCGTGACCGCCAGACGGCATAGTCGCCAACAGGGGTGGGAAGGCCTTCGCGTGCGGCTTCAGCAAGGCCGGTGACGAGTTTTTCAAATTCCTGGCGGTCGGAGACGCCAAGGCCGATGGTTTCGAGATTGCTGGCCATAGTTTGTTCTCGCTCACGGCTGTTTTTATTCGCATTGGTCCCCGGCGCTGGGACAGGCAGCGCCGGGGTTTGTTCAAGCCGGTGTAATTGGCGTTCGCTATAGGCGTAAGCCTACACGAAATCGGGCTTACTAGGCCAGCTTGGCTTCGACCTGGGCGGCGATGGCCTTGCCCATATCCTCAGTACCGACCTTG
Organism: Alphaproteobacteria bacterium; assembly: GCA_022600345.1. Classification (GTDB taxonomy): domain Bacteria; phylum Pseudomonadota; class Alphaproteobacteria; order Rhizobiales; family Hyphomicrobiaceae; genus Filomicrobium. Next base: position 8,850 of record JAHZKP010000039.1, read on the forward strand.
GTTGCGCCGTCCTGCATGATGTCGGCGGTGCGTAGGCCGTCATCAAGCACCTGGGCAATGGCGGCCTCGATAGCATCCGCCTGAGTGCCCATGTCGAATGAGTAGCGCAACGCCATGGCGAGGCTGGCGATGGTTGCGATCGGATTGGCGATGCCCTGGCCGGAGATATCCGGGGCGGAACCGTGGACGGGCTCATACATCGCCTTGCTTCGACCGGTTGCCGGGTCGACGGCTCCCAGGGACGCTGAGGGCAGCATGCCAAGCGAACCGGTCATCATGGCGGCTTCATCGGAAAGGACATCGCCGAACAGGTTATCCGTGGCGATGACGTCGAACTGTTTGGGATTGCGGATAAGCTGCATGGCGCAATTGTCGGCCAGGATCAGGTCAAGTTCGACGTCGGGGGCGTAGTCCTTGTGGGTCGCGATGGTGACATCGCGCCAGAGCACACCGGACTTCATGACGTTCCACTTGGCGGCCATGGAGACCTTGTTGGAGCGCTTGCGAGCCAGATCGCAGGCGGACTTGATGACCCGTTCAATTTCGGCGGTGGTGTAAACGGTGGTGTCGACGGCGCGCTTCTGGCCGTTACCGATGTCGGAGATTTCCTTGGGCTCGCCAAAATAGGTACCGCTGGTCAGTTCGCGAACGATCATGATGTCGAGGCCTTCGACCAGCTCGCGCTTCAAGGATGAGGCTTCGGCAAGGGCTGGATAGCAGATCGCAGGGCGCAGATTGGCAAACAGGTCGAAGTCCTTGCGCAGCCGCAACAGGCCGGCCTCAGGACGGATCTCATAGGGGACGTCGTCCCATTTCGGGCCGCCGACGGCGCCCAGGATGATCGCGTCGGCGGCGGCGGCCTTCGCCATCGCGGCATCGGTGATGGCAACGCCGTGGGCGTCGATGGCAGAACCGCCGACGAGGTCGTGTTCCACTTCAAACGTGGTGCCGCCACACTTGGCGTTGAGGATCGCAATGATGCGCTCGACTTCGCTCATGATCTCGACACCAATCCCGTCGCCGGGCAGCAAAAGCAGTTTGTGTGTGGTCATTGTTGTTTCTCTTGGTCGGATTTGGGTGGCCGGGCTGGAGCGCTAGGGATGCTTGGAAGCGCGAATCTCGGTGAGCATGCTCTAACCCGCCCAACTCCGGGCCGCAAGCCGCTGGTGGGGGAGTTATTGCGGCGCTTTGGTGAACTGGGCTCGTTCCTCTTCACGAGCAATTTGATTGCAACTGAGTGCGCAAGGCTGTCAACATTGCCAATACTACGCTACCGCTGGGTATCGTTGCTGGTTGTTGGCCAAGTGGCGGCCGAAAGGCGTGGAATGAGACACAAAAACCAAGAGTGAGGAAACAAATGCTTAGATCATTGGCAATTTTGGCTCTGAGTGCCGTTATCGGTCTGGCTGGAATGGTGGCAGCCAGTGCAGGCGATAGCGGTTATGGCAAGCAGAAGGTCGTCTACCACATCAACTATCCAGGTGGTGAAAAGGGCAAGAAGTATTACGGCGCTTTGCGCAACATCCAAAACCACATCAATGCCGTTGGAAAGGACAACCTTGAAGTCAAGGTGGTGATGCACGGCAATGGCCTGGGGCTGTTGAAGCAGGCGAAGGATGATTTGAAGCTGCAGGGCAACGTGACCAATCTGAAGACGCAGAATGTGTCTTTCAATGTCTGTTCGAATACGCTGCGTGGCCGCAAGATCGACAAGGACAAGGATCTGTTTGAGGTGTACGATGAGGATATCGTGCCTTCAGGGGTTGCAGAGCTCAGCAAGCTGCAAGGGATGGGGTATACCTACATCAAGCCGTAATCGATTGGCTTGGTTCAGGGTCGTTGACAAGGTCATGGCGATGGACGTGCTGTTGGGAAAAAAACCGCGGCGGGTCCGTCGCTTTTTTGCGATGGTTGTTGCGGTTGCGGGTACCGGAGCCGCGCTGGCAGGTTGCGGACAGGACAAGGAAGCCGCCCCGCCTGAACTGTCGCTGCCTATCGACTGCAAGTTGGGCGAGACCTGCTTCGTTCAAAACTACGTTGATATCGATCCAGGCCCGGGCGTGCGGGATTTTGCCTGTGGCAGTGCGACCTATGATGGTCACAAGGGCGTTGATATCCGGGTCCGTTCTGTTGCCGCCGCAGATGGCGTTAGCGTGTTGGCGGTCGCCGACGGAAAGGTTCTGCGGGGGCGGGACGGCATGGCCGACAAGCTGCTGGGCGATTATGCCTCCAAGGCCGCCTGGCAATCAGCGCTCAAGGGAAAGGACTGCGGCAACGGCCTGGTGATCGATCATGGCGGCGGCTGGACGACGCAATATTGCCACCTCAAGCAGGGCAGTCTGGTGGTGAAGCCCGGTCAATCCGTGCAGCGTGGCCAGCGGCTGGGTAAAGTGGGGTATTCAGGCAGGGTTGAATTTGCCCACGTTCACATCACCGTTCGCCACAACGACAAGGTGGTCGATCCATTCACTGGGCAAGGTCAGGTCAATTCGTGCCAAGGCGACGCGAAACTGGATGCGGCACTGTGGTCGCCAGAGCTGCGTTCCAAGCTGGCTTATGCCACCGGCACGATCATCGGGGCTGGTTTTACCGGAGCCCCGCCTGTTCATAGTCAACTGGAGCACAATCACCAGGTGGTGCCGGCGGTGGCAGACAGTTCGGCGCTGGTGTTTTTCGCAAGGATGATGAATTTGCGCAAAGGCGACCGGGTTCAGGTGAGTGTGCGCGGGCCTGAGGGGTTCCGGGTCGACAACACGACGAAGCCACTTGCCCGAAGCAAGGCTGTCTATAGCATTTTCGCAGGCAAGAAGCTGAGGGCCCGGCGTTGGCCGGCAGGTCGCTATGTCGCCCGTGTCGCGGTTCTAAGGAAGCCTGGCCGGGGTCAGGTTGAGCGGGCCGTTGACAGCCGGAAAGTGACGTTGGACCTGCGCTAACATTTTACTTGGCCGTGCGGGTAGCTGGTTGGGTTGCCTTCTGCCCGCCGCGTTTGCCTCATGCTACGAGGTCGTGGTGGTCTTCGACCTGGCCGTTGCCGGTTAGGCGATAGACCATTGGGACGCCGGTTGCCACTTCGCGTTCCAGGATCTGCTGGGCGGAGAGCTCCTCCAGGTACATGATCAAAGCGCGAATAGAGTTGCCGTGTGCGGCGACGATAACGTTTTTGCCTGCCTTCACGTCGGGCCAAATGTGCTGCTTGTAGTAGGGCAGAACGCGCGCGGCAGTGTCTTTGAGGCTTTCACCGCCGGGAGGTGGGATGTCGTAGCTGCGGCGCCATTGCAGCACTTGCTCGGCTCCCCATTTTTCGCGCGCATCGTCCTTGTTAAGACCGGAGAGTTCACCGTAGTCGCGTTCGTTCAACGCCTGGTCGCGGATTGTTTGCAGACCTTCCTGGCCGAGATTTTCCAGGATGATCTCCAAGGTATTTTGAGCGCGCGTCAGCATGCTGGTGTAGGCGATATCGAAATTGATGCCCTTTGCCTTCAGGAGGCGGCCGGCGTTGTGGGCTTCGGCTGTACCCTGATCGGTCAGGCCCGGGTCGCGCCAACCGGTGAATAGGTTTTTCTTGTTCCATTCGCTTTGGCCGTGGCGCACCAGTACGAGCACGTTGTCCATCGAATCGGGTTCCTTACTTTCTGGCTTGTGGAGTTTGGCTCAGCTATAGGCCGAGAACGTCTATCATGGAATAGAGGCCGGGTTGTTTGTCGCGTGCCCAAAGGGCTGCCTTGGCGGCGCCGCGTGCAAAGATCGCCCGGTCCTCGGCGTGGTGGGCAAGGGTGATGCGTTCGCCGTTGCCTGCGAAAATGACGCTGTGATCGCCGATGACGCTGCCACCGCGCAGGGCCTGGATGCCAATGTCACCTGCGCGCCGTTCGCCGGTAATGCCGTCGCGGGTGCGCACGGCTTTGTCTTCAAGGGAAACGTCGCGGCCCTGTGAAGCCGCCTGGGCCAGCATCAAGGCAGTGCCCGAGGGTGCGTCGACCTTGTGTCGGTGGTGCATCTCAACGATTTCGATATCAAAATCGATGTCGAGGGCTTTGGCGACTTTCTCAGTCAGAGCCGTCAGCAGGTTGACGCCAAGGCTCATGTTGCCGGCCTTGACGATGGGGATCTTCGTGGCCGCAGCCTCGATTGCCGCTTGGTGGCTGGTCTCGAACCCTGTTGTTCCGATAATGTGGGCGGTGTTATTTTGGGCTGCGATCTCACAGAAGCGAATTGTTGCAGCCGGTGCCGTGAAATCGAGGATGGCATCCGCTTGGGCAATGACTGTTTCGGCGTCAGCGCTCAGAGCAATCCCGATAGCCTCACGACCGGCCAACACACCCAGATCCGAGCCGATTGCTTTCGAGCATGCCTGTTCGGTGCCACCGCACAGACTTGCATTCGGAGATTCCAAGACGGCGCGCAGGAGCGCCCGGCCCATTCTGCCGGATGCTCCCATTACAGCGATCTTGATTTCGGCCATGGCGGATTGGTTCTTTCCTCGGTTGCCTGCACCTGCTCAGCGCCGATTTGGCAGAGTTGTGCCCCCCGGCTATTTGGAGCCAAAAACCAGGGGGCTGCAAAGGCACACGGTCTTGGTCGGGCTCAAGCGGATTTTGCTTTCGCGCGCTCGATCCCCTCGACGATATTGCGGCGGGCTTCCTGGAAGTCGCCCCAGCGGTCGATCTTGACCCATTTTCCAGGCTCAAGGTCCTTATAGTGCTCGAAGAAGTGCTCAATCTGGGTGATCGAGATATCGGGCAGGTCGGTGTAGTTGCGGACACGGTCATAACGCTGTGTGGTCGAAGACGAGGGAACCGCGATGATTTTTTCGTCGCCGCCGCCATCGTCCTCCATGAGCATCACGCCGATTGGCCGGCAATTGATGACGGCTCCAGGAACAATCGCGCGCGAGTTGCAGACGATGACGTCGACGGGGTCACCATCGGCGGAAAGCGTGTGGGGGACGAACCCGTAGTTCCCAGGGTAGCGCATCGGGGTGTAGAGGAACCGGTCGACGAACAGGGTTCCTGCGTCCTTATCCAGTTCGTACTTGATCGGATCTCCGCCAACCGGAACCTCGATAATGACGTTGATGTCTTCTGGCGGGTTGTCGCCGATCTTGATGGCTTCGATGCGCATTTTTCTCTCCTTGGAGCAAGGCTGGCGGCTTAAGCGATTTCCGCGACATGGCCGCGGCATTGCATCTTGATACGTTCTGAATATCGGGCTTTCCAGTCGGGGCAATGCTCTTTTCGTGGGGGCGTTACCACAGGCTGGTTGAATTGTGGCGATTTGGCACCCGTCAATAAGGCAAAATCGATTAGCAGTAACAATGCGTTGCGCAGGCCGGACAAGATATTCTACGATCTTGCTACAAAAATTTGAGTGCTATTGCGGACTTCCGTGGGCAATGGGGCGTGGCGCGTTGGATATCGCCGCAACCGCGCAAGGCGCGCACCGCCAGCCCGTGCGGCGCCCGTATTCTTAGCTCCCTGGGGGGCCGTGTATGCGTTTCGTAACTGATTTTTGGGAAAAATTGTTGGATCGGGTTGCTGGCGGCTCGATGAGCGTGGCCTCCAAACGTATGCCGATATTGGCCGCAGTCGCACTAATGATCGTCGTTATAGGCATTGCTGGCGTAGCTGAGGCGCAAACGATTAAGTTTCCCAGGGACGACGCCGAAGGCTCGGTGACGGTCGGCATGCAAAAAGCCCTGTTCTACATGGGGTGCTACAAAGGCAGCTACGCTGCGGTCGAAGCAGCAGCCGATGGGGACTTTGGTAGATCAACAGGGCGGGTCAGCCGGTCTTACGGTGCCCTCAACACACTATCTGCTAACCAGAACCCTGGCCTTCAGGCGATGCTGAAGGCGGCGTCCTCGGGCGGCGATACGGCCATCCGCAATCTGGTCGACTTTCTCGCCACTGAGTTGAAGTCGCTTTTGTCGGCGAACAAGCGGACGGGATATTGCGGGACCATAAATGTACCCGCCAGTCTTGATGCTTCGGAAATCGAGAATGCCATCTTTCCGCAAAAGGTCTATCGCGGGGGCGATCAGGTTTGTGAGGCGAAGAATTTATCGAAAACATATCTATCGAAATTCAATGGTGAACTGGCCAAGTCTCGCGACTTGGAGGCACCACTTTCGCTGGTTATCGAAAAATTCGGTGAGATCTTCAAGCCAGACGTCGCTTCTGACGATGAGGTGGCCAGCGAAAATATGGAGCGGTTATCGAATTTCGGGACAGTGGGCGTAAATCGAACGAAAACCAAGGAAGCGCTGGAATTGGCCCTGAAGGCGTTTCGAGGGCTGGTTGCGCGGTACGGCGCCAACGACGAACCGTGCGGGACCTGCTTTGCAGTTAATGACTGGAAGCTGTTGCGTAACAAGGCAATCATTACCGGCGGCGTTCTTTATCATTCCGCCGATCCGGCCGTCAGTGTCAATGTGGCTAATATTAAGCGGTCCTGGATGTTTGAGGCCCGCGATAATATGTTGATTTTTCGGCGTATTAACAAGCGGTGGCAGGGGATGGTCAACGGCGGCGGCGGTGCGGGCGATGATACTATGACGCGTGCGGACATCGAGGCGGCCAGGGATGAGGAACTCGACCTTGCTATCAACCGGTTGGCGCAACTGGAAACAATCGAAAAATATGGAATGACGAGCGCAGAAGCGCAGCGGATGTTTGATGCCGGCGTGGAAAGACCGGTGTCGCTGCCGACCCACATCGGCAATGGTAACAAATTGATGGCCGATCTTGCTGCTGATAGCGATTGCGAAGGATTTGATGGCGCGACCGTCGAATATGGCGGCTGAGAAATTCGAGAATTGACGGAAAGCATGGGAGAGTGTGCGTTATGAAGGCAGCTAGTTTGAATCTTGGTGCTATTATTTGGTCTTGGCGTGCTGCTCTAAAACTCGTGTTGGTCGTTGTCGCTGCCAGCTTTTGCGTTTCTCTGCCAATGGTGGACAATAGTGCGGAGGCAAAAAAGAGGGGCAGCACGGATTGGAGAAAAGTCGTAAAAGGCAAGAAGAAGGGTAGTCAACTGGATTCGACGGAATCGAAGGTCTGCCTGATTGGCAAAGACGTTGCCGATAAATGGCTCAACAAGAACGAGATCACAAAAGCATTTAAGGATGCTGCTGAAGACTTCTGGGATGGAATCGACAAAATTCCCGACACGATGTTCAGCGATTATGCGGGAAAAACGAAGGCGCAGCGCCGGGCGTCGTTCAAGGCGGATTATACGCTCTATATCGGTAAGATCTATGGAATCGCCGAGACGGCTGCCAATGAGAACAGCGTTCCGTGCAATCAGTGTGAACTGTTGGACGACTGGGGGTATCTGGGCTCAAAGACCATCGAGCCCAACCAGGACCCCTTCCAGATTGAAGCGATCCGGAAAAGCCTGAAGGCAAGCAGTGGTGCGGGCCCGGAAGGAACAAACATCGGTGTCTCGATTGGCAAAATCTGGGATGAGGAGGATACCGGAAAAGTCGTCAAGCTGAAGCTCGTGTCCAAAGAGGGCATGGGACTGGTGCACGACCAGATCGAGAGACTAAAGCTGGTCAGTGGCAAGCTGGCGACGACCAACAGAGACTACTCGGATCTGGCCTATCAATTCTGCGACGAGCCCACGGCAGCGGCCTGCGCAGGTATTGTGGATGCGAAATGTGAGCTTAAAGGGCCTGATGAAAAGCCGTACGGATATGCATCCACGAATTGCACCAAGTATCACCTTCTGGATGATTTGGAGGCGACTTGGAAAAAGATCGTCGACACGCTGCATCCGCATACGAATGTGGCCGACGACAAGAAGGTTTCGTCGCTGGTCAACTGGATGAACACGCCGATTGAGAACCAGCAGGTTTGTCCGTCATCCAAGTTCTTGAACGTTGGCAGCCATGGGCTCATCACCAGCAGCCCGGATTGAGCGGGGGGTATCGTCGACACGTCTTTCGGCAAGCCTCGACCGATAGCCTGCGGTTCATTTGCCTTGCCAAATCCGCTAGCAGGCTGTTGAAAAACTCATGTGGCTCGCGACACCTGTCACTTTTTCGCATTCGGCCAGAAGCGGCGCGCAGCGTGATATGGTTTATCGTGCCAGTGCCGCGACGCCGCCGAGGCGAAAAAGTGCGGTGTCCCAAGGGGATGCGGCGAAATTGACTGCCGGACTGCGTTGCGCCGGTTTGCCGTGGGACCAAAGGCAATGACACACCTGTGCGCAGGTGAGAAAGCGGCGTTCGAGGGTGTTCACTTTGCTAGGCTGGCTTTGGTTTCCGCCGCTCACAAGCCATTACGGTATGCTCCTCATGGACACTGGCCCCTACCCGCGACCATCGAAAATGAGCACGGTCTAGCCAAGTGAGGCAGAAGGGTAGTGTCTCAGTTTGAAATCTGACGCTCTTGACTCTTGATGGCCAGCCCCTCACGTCTCTGGTATGCTTAGCGACAAGCAGAAGGAGGCGCTAATGCCAAACTACGTGGTTTGGGCGACAAATGATGTGGATGAATGGTCCCACTGCCTTTTAGAGACAGAGCAAGGATCTGCGGCGAAGGAGAAGGCTCACACGGTCGTTGAATCGCGGCAATTCAGGTTCGTTGCCCTGGATTGTGATGGGCGGACCATCTGGTCGAATGATCCCAATACGCCAACGGAAACGGACTGACGATGCCTAAAACTCCAAAAAGCAAAAAGCGTCCTTCAGACGTTATCGGCAACGCCGTAAGGGTGATGCAGATCGCTACCGGTGAGGTTGAGGAAGACACCGAAGACGACGGCAAGGACAAGGCTGCGCAGTCTATGGGACGGCGAGGTGGGAAGGCACGTGCCGCCAAGATGACACCTAAGCAGCGCTCCGAAATCGCCAAAGCTGCGGCTAACGCTCGTTGGACGAAAGAGGATGATCCCCAATAGCCTTGGCTTGGAAAATGCCATTTTGGTTTTCTATGATCTTTGCAATCGGCGTATTCATCAGGGTGAAAACAAATGCATGGTGAACTCCAAGTGCTAGATCTTGCATTTCTTGGTCGGACTCAAAATTCATAATTTTAAGACCGACCTCCTCACATTCCTCTCGATGTATGTGTCGGCTGTGATGTTTATGCTGTGTGGCATCGGAGAAATAGTTAACAATTTTGTCCGCCTTTTCCTCCGCATCATCATGTCCCTCAAACATACCTCTCATCAGGGACTTCTTGCCGATTTCCTTCGACCAATCAATAGCGTGACGGCACGTGGAAAGGAAAGTTGGGCGGATCTGCTCGAGGATTGGCCGGTACACATGGATAAGCTCTGGAGCGGAAGCAATCTTCTTTGATATATCATCAAATTCGTCCAGCACTAGCTGTGCCGGTTGAGAACCAAACTGCGGATCAATAGGGCCCAGATTACTGTGCAGCCCCATCCATATCTCTTTCCCGGCGAAAGCAATCATAGTGCCGCCAGACATGCTTAGTTGAGGAACAAACACTCGTACGTTTGAACCGAATTTCGAACGAATATAATGGATTAGTGAGTCTGTTGCTGCAACATTGCCACCCGGAGAGTGGATGAAAATGTCTAGCCCGTTTTCGAATTTCATGTTTCGAAAACACGCCATCAATCCGTTTTTGTCCTCATCTGTGATGGAAACAAATGAACCGAAACCAGGGCCATTCTTCTGTAGCCAACCCGAGTAGTAAGCTAGCGCATTTCTTCCTGTCTTTTCGGCAAATCGGTTAAGGTGAATGCGACGAACCTCGTTGAACGGATTCTTAGTTGTTCTGGCAAGTTCGTCGACCTCTTCAGAAATTTCGTCCCAATTTGCCATGCGCGATCTATCTCCCACCTGCCAATACATGTGACGGGTAATATACCGGTTCTTCACCGGGATAGTAAGTTACTGACGGTCTATTAGTTGCCGCGCCGTCGCCACACCGAGTTAGCTCTTTCAAGCGTGCTTCTCGTAGTGTGTCGTCCTTATCGGTGGATGCAACCTTCTTCTCGGTGCGTTCATTCATCGGTCTTACTCCCATGCTTTCTACTACAGTGACATCAAACGATTCGGACGTAAATATTTCGTTTCTTAACAATCTTTGTGCTTGACGCTAAGCATATAAGTTCACATATTATGGGCATGAACAAATTGCCCCTGCATAAGCGCGTCCAAATCCTCTCCATGCTCTGCGAGGGATCGTCCATGCGGTCGATCTCGCGGGTGTGCGATGTGTCGATCAACACGGTGTCAAAGATGCTGGTTGATATGGGGAAGTTTTGCGCAGGTTTTCACGATGAAAACGTTCGCAACGTTCATTCCAAGCGCGTGCAGGTTGACGAAATCTGGAGCTTCACGGCAGCGAAGCAAAAGAACGTCGATGCAATGAAGAAGCCGGTTGATGGAGCTGGCGACACCTGGACGTGGACGGCGCTGGATGCCGATAGCAAGCTGATCGTTTCCCACTTCGTTGGTGGCCGTGATGCTCATTGTGCAAAGGTGTTCATCAACGATCTGGCCAGCCGACTAGCAACGAGGGTGCAGCTCACATCAGATGGCCATAGGCCATACCTTGAGGCCATCGAAGGAGCGTTTGGCGCGGATGTTGACTATGCCATGCTGGTGAAAATCTACGGTGCTGCACCGGAAAGCGCCAAGGGCCGTTATAGCCCGGCAGATTGCACTGGTATTCGCAAGACCCGCATCGAAGGTGATCCAGACGAAAAGCACGTTTCCACCAGCTACGTTGAGCGATCCAACCTGACGATGCGGATGCACAACCGACGCTTCACACGACTGACCAATGCCTTCTCAAAGAAGTTTGAGAACCATGCGCACATGGTCGCGATCTATTCTGTTTGGTATAACTTCGTTCGTATCCACAAAACACTACGGGTGACACCAGCGATGGAAGCTGGCATTTCCGAAAAGGTTTGGAAGTGGGAAGACGTGCTAGAAATCTTCGATGAGCAGGCTCCGAAGCCGGGCCGCCCGAAGAAGTACAAGAAGAATAATTCAAACTGAGACACTACCGGCAGAAGCCTGAGATTGCGGCTCTCAGGCGGGTGTGATAGCCAGCGAGCCTCACATGGCGATCGTTAACCAACCAGAACGCGCGCGCCAACCTTGAAATTGTTTTTACGGACGACACCTGGATATGAGCGAAAATCAGAACGGAAACAATCAACAGCCTGCAGCCAAGGCCGAGGAAGGTAAACCGACCATTCAGGCCCAGGTCATCGCCCAGTACATCAAGGATCTGTCGTTTGAAAATCCGAACGTCGAAAAACTGCTCGGCGGGCCGGGTGACAACCCGAACATGAAGCTGGAAGTCAACGTCAATGCCCGGCGCATGAAAGAAGACCTTTTTGAAAGCGCGATCGACTTCAAGGCGCACGCCACCAACAAGTCGGGCACGATCTATCAGCTTGAATTGGTCTATGCGGGTATTTTCAAGGTCCAGAACATCCCCGAGGATTCACTGGAGCCGTTCTTGCTGATCAACTGCCCGGCGCTGATCTTCCCTTATCTTCGCCGTTTGGCTTCCGACCTGACACGGGAGGGCGGCTTTCCACCGCTGCTGCTCGACCCGATCGACTTTGCCAGCCTTTATATGCGTCGCAAGCAGCAGGAAGCCGGTGAGGGTGCCCCGCTGGTCAATTGACCGGTCGGGCGGTCTGCGGGCCTTTTTTAAGTCCACAATTCCTTTGCTCAACACTGCGCAAGCTTGTGTTGAAGACCTAAAGTCCTGCGGCCAGCCTTTTCTACTGGTAGCGGCGCCAAAGCGCGTCGTCGCCCAGCGTCTCGACGTACGCCTGGTGGGCCTTTTCCTCGTCAGGAGTTAATCTTGAAGGTAATGGCGCGGGGCGCTGTTTGGCTTGGACGCGTCCGCCTGACTTCGAACCGGCACTGCCGGTTTGACCTTTGTGGGCCAACTCCAGGCGCGATTGGCGCTCATCAAGCAGCTCGATATAGACTTCGGCCAGCAGTAGCGAGTCGAGCAGCGCGCCGTGCAGGGTTCGATTTGAGTTGTCGATACCGTAACGCTTACACAGCGCATCCAGGGTGTTTGGTCCGCCAGGGTGTTTGCGGCGCGCAATTGCCAGCGTGTCCACGACCCGGTCATCGAGGAGCAGCGGCGCCTTGATCTTGCGCAGTTCCATATTCAGAAAGCCGATGTCGAAGGCGGCGTTATGGATGACCAGAGGGTCAGGCCCGATGAAATCCAGGAATTTGCGGGCGACCCGGGAAAAGACCGGTTTATCGGCCAGCATTTCGGTTGTTAATCCATGGACGGCGGCAGCCTCTTTGGGGACATCGCGCTCTGGATTGATGTAGACATGGTATTGCTCGCCGGTGGGCATGCGGTTAATCAGTTCGACGCAGCCGATTTCGACAAGCCGGTCACCGCCTTCGGCACTCAGTCCGGTTGTTTCGGTATCGAGGACGATTTCGCGCAAGGCGATGCTCCTGAAGACTTTGTTTGGGCCCAACAGTCGGCATGCCGATGTTGGTTCTTTTTGCTCAACATTCAGCAAGCCGATGTTGGCTCTTTTCGCTCAACATTCGGCAAGCCGATGTTGGTTCTTTTTTGCTCAACATTCGGCAAGCCGATGTTGACGTTCGCTGACAAGATACGGCAGGCCGTTACCGGGGGCTGCAAGCCGATGTCGGCCCTTTCAAACTCAACCGAACTCGACTGAACCCAACTGTACCCGTCACGACCAGTGGCGGTGATAAGCCTCGCCGGTGCGACCTTTTAGTTGCCGAACAATAGAATCGATTTCGGCGCCGCTTTGCGAGAGGCTTAACCCGGTATCCACAACGTAGTCGGCCGCGTTGCGTTTTTCCTCATCCGGCATTTGCCGGGAAAGGATTTCCTGCAGCTTTTCAGCCGTCATGCCGGGGCGTTCCAGGACGCGCTTGGCCTGTATGGCGGCCGTCGTGCTGACGACGACAACGACATCGACCAACTGATCGGCCCCGGTCTCAAACAGCAGCGGGATTTCAAGGACGGCAAACTTTGCGCCGCCTTGTGCCTGCGCTTTAAGAAATTCCCGCTCGGCTTCGCGGACCAGCGGGTGGACGATTGCCTCGAGCTGGGCAAAGCGGGAACTGTCTGCCAGGAGGAGCTGGCCGAGTTTGCCGCGATCTACTACGCCGCCGCTCGTGGTGCCGGGAAAGGCCTTTTCGATCAGAGGCGCAGCCTTGCCGCGGTAGAGTTCATGGACCTGTGCATCGGCATCGAACACCGCGATGCCGTGGGCGCGGAAACGCTCGGCGGCGGTCGACTTTCCCATGCCGATTGAACCGGTCAATCCTACGATTACCATCTCATGATTGCCCCAGGTCGGCGAGGATGAGACCTCGCAGTTCGTCAGTGACTTGCGGGCGCACGCCAAACCATTTTTCAAAGCCGGGGACCGCCTGGTGGAGCAGCATACCCAATCCATCTACTGTTCGCAGACCGTTTTGACGCGCTCCCGACAGAAGCCTTGTTTCAAGCGGTACGTAGACGATGTCGGCAACGACGCAGGCAGGATCGGCATTGGTGAAGTCGACTTTGAGATCGCCTTCGCCCTTCATTCCCAGGGTGGTTGTGTTGACGATCACGGACGCCCATTGGGGTGCGGAAGTGCGCTCCTCCCAATTGCCGGCACGAACGTTTTGGCCCAGATCGTCGGCCAGTTCCCCGGCACGCGAAGCGGTTCTGTTCAGCACAACGATATCGGTGACACCCGCCTGGATAAATCCGTAACAAATCGCGCGCGCCGCCCCGCCGGCTCCAAGGATGGCCACCGGCTTGGTGCCGGTATTCCAATCGGGGGCACTTGCCTCCAGATGAGTCATAAATCCGTAAGTGTCGGTATTGGCGGCGCAAGTCTTGCCATCTTCGAGCCAGATCGTGTTGGCCGCACCCACCGCAAGGCTTGATGGTTCGCGGTGCCCGGCCAGTTGGAATGCCTGCTCCTTGTGGGGGACGGTGACGTTGCATCCAACAAATCCATGGTCGGCAAGACTGCTCAGGAAGCTCTCCAGGTCTTCAGGCCGCACGGCGACCTTATCGTAGCTGCCTTTGATTGCGTATTTATCCAACCAATATCCGTGGATCATCGGCGATCTGGAATGCTCGATCGGCCAGCCGATAACACATGCTCGTTTCATTCAAGCTGCCCTTGTTTGAACGTCAATCATGGAGGACGCCGCGGCGGCGCAATTCCGCCAGTAGCGGCAGCATCGGCAGCCCCAGGATGGTGAAGAAGTCACCGTCCAATTCTTCGAAGAGCTGAAGCCCCAGCCCCTCGATCTGATAAGCGCCGACCGACTGGCATACACTGTCGCCGGTGCGCACCAGGTACTCATTGAGATAGCCGAAACTGAACCGGCGCATTTTCAGGCGCGCGGTTTCGACGTGGGCCCAAGTGACCTCACCATCTTCGGCAATCGCCACGGCGGAGTGCAGGATGTGCTGTTCGCCGCGAAGGCGCAGAAGCGTATCGCGGGCCTCCTGGATATTTTCCGGCTTTGAGAAGATTTGATCATTCAGTGACAGGATCTGATCGGCGGCGATGATGAGACTGTCGGGATTGTCGGCGCTGACCGCTTCGCCCTTGGCACGGGCCAATATTTCGGCGACGTCGCCCGGGTCGATCGCTTCGTTTTCGGAAGCCAGCGCATCGCGGATTGCGACTTCATCAACGTCGGCAGGGATCACGGTAAAGGCCAGTCTGGCGGCCTTTAACATGTCGTTGCGGGCTTGCGACCCGGAAGCCAGGATGACGTGCTGTTTTTCAGTCATTGGAATTGCTTTTGTTGATCACGGGTTGTCTGGGTCCTTGTTCCGGCGATCATGCAGCAGCTTGATGATCGTCGCAGCCGTTTCTTCCACGGAACGACGGGTTACGTCGAGGACCGGCCATCCGTGCCGTGAACAAATCTTTCTCGACTGGGCTATTTCGGCAAGGATCGAGTCGCGGTCAACGTAGCTGTCCAGGTTGCGGTCGCCCAGCACCATGGCGCGGTTGCGCCGCACATCGGCGATCCGGTCGGCCTGGGCTACGAGGCAGACGACGAACGCGGAATGGGGTTGGCTCAATGCGGGCGGCAGCGCGATCGTTGGAACGATGGGGACATTGGCGGTCTTATAACCGCGCTGAGCCAAGTAGATCGATGTCGGCGTTTTCGATGTCCGCGAAATGCCCAGAATGATGATATCGGCCTGGCTAAGATCTTCGGGAAGCTGGCCGTCATCGTGGCTCATGGAGAAATTTAGCGCATCGATGCGGCGGAAATAATCAGCATCAAGAACGTGTTGGCCGGCAACCGTGGGAGTTCGCGGCGCGCCGATGTAGGATTCAAACACCTTCATGATCGGCTGCAACACCGCCAGGCACGGCATGTTCATTTCCTGGCAGCGCTGCTCGATGGCGTCGGTCAATTCCGGATTGACGACGGTATACAAGACGATGCCGGGCGCCTGCTCGATTTCCTTCAAAACGCGCGATAGCTGACGCTGGGTTCGCACCAATGGGTGGACGTGCTCTATGGCGCGCACATTCGCATACTGAACGGACGCTGCCTTGGCGATCGTGGTCAGCGTCTCGCCAGTTGCATCAGAAACCAGGTGAAGGTGATAATAGCTTGGAAGTACGTCGGACATCTGTGGATAGCCGTTGGGTAGAATCTGGGGTTTGAGCGGTGCGGGCGGAGGGCGGTGGACAAGTAGCCTGGATATCCACGAGACCGTCCACATTTGCGATCAGATGGGCGGATTTGTCGAGCTTCGTTTTTGTGCCGGGTAAAACCAGGACAATCCAAGCGATATCTGCCGGTTTCACCAGGTTGTTCCAGCCCCGCGTGACGCCCACAACCTACTAACATATTGTTTTTATTGCTATATTCTTATCTTGTGGCATCCCTGCCTGGGAGGCGCTAGATGTGGTTTGAGGTTCTTCAACACTATGTCAGAAAGTGGAAAGACTGTGGAAAAGCTGATCAATCCCCAAACTCCACGCCCCTAAAGAATAGATAAGAAAAACCTTCAAAAGATAATTTGAACTTTGAAAGTGAAGAGATGAACTCTGCGAGCCTGTCTGAGCGTGCCAACCGTCGCCGTTTCCTGAAACCGTTTGCAGGCGAGCCAGTGGCACCGCCACCGATGTGGCTGATGCGACAGGCGGGAAGGTATCTGCCGGAGTATCGCGAGACCCGGGCGAAGGCGGGGAGCTTTCTCAATTTGTGCTACGCGCCGGAGATGGCGGCCGAGGTGACGCTACAGCCGATCCGGCGGTATGGCTTCGATGCGTCGATTTTGTTTTCAGATATTCTGGTGGTTCCCGATGCGTTGGGCCAGGAGGTCAGGTTCGTCGAGGGAGAGGGACCACGGCTCGACCCGATTGAGGACGAAGCGGGTTTAACCAGGCTGGACCTGGCAAGGACGGGGGAGAAATATTCGATCGTTTGCGAGACGGTTGCCCGGTTACGCCAGGACCTTCCCGACGAGACCGCGCTGATCGGTTTTTGCGGGGCGCCGTGGACGGTTGCAACGTACATGGTCGGTGGCAAGGGATCGCCCGACCAGGCTGCGGCGCGGTTGATGGCGTATAAAAATGCTGATGCTTTTCAAAAACTTATAGATATTCTTGTCGAGAGTTCGGTGGATTATCTTTCACAGCAGGTGGAGGCGGGCGCCGATGCCTTGCAGATTTTCGATAGCTGGGCGGGAAGCTTGGCAGATAATCAATTTGAGCGTTGGGTGAGTGCGCCGACTCGGGTAATGGTCTCCCGGCTGAAGGAGAAATATCCTGAAATTCCGATCCTGGGGTTTCCGAGGGGAGCGGATTTGCTGAGCGCGAAATTTGCCAGGGAAACCGGGGTCGATGGGGTGAGCTGTAATACGGCCATGCCGCTTGGCGGGATGGTTGAATTGTCGGAAGAGACCGGTCTGGTCGTGCAAGGCAATCTTGATCCGTTGTTGCTGGTGTCAGGTGGGGCGCAGATGGATGAACGGGTCGACGAGATTCTTGAGGCGATGCGGGGAAGAAAATTCGTTTTCAATCTGGGGCATGGGATTTTGCAGTACACGCCGCCGGAAAATGTGGCCCGTCTGGTGGAGCGGGTGAGGGCGTTCAAGTGACCGTGGCCGTGGGTGGAGAAAAGCGGCTGGGTTCGCCGGCTGTACGGGCGTTTGTTGCACTTGGGATTACTGTTGCGGCGACTGCCGCGGCGATATTTCTACTTGGTGATGCAGCCTACGACTGGGTGAAAGCGGTTCATGTGATCGCCGTGATCGCGTGGATGGCGGGGATGTTGTACCTGCCAAGGCTGTTTGTTTATCACGCCGATGCGCCACAGGGGTCTGAGCTGTCTGAGACGTTCAAGCTGATGGAATACCGGCTGATGACGATCATCATGAACCCTGCGATGATCGTGGCCTGGGTTTTGGGCGTGTGGCTTGCCTGGCAGGCTGGTTATTTTACCCAAGGGTGGTTTCACGCCAAACTGGCGCTGGTCGTTGCGATGTCTGCGGTGCACGGGATGCTGTCTGCGTCGCTGCGACGGTTTGCTGAGGATCGCAACGATAAGACGGCGCGCTATTGGCGGATGATGAACGAGGTCCCCACATTATTGATGTTCGCAATCGTGATTTTGGTGGTTGTGAAGCCGTTCTGAGCCAGTGGGATGCTAAAGTGTGTCCTTTGCGGTCTATCGCTATTGTGCAAAACCTGATATCCAGACTGAATAACGCAGAGTGTCCAGGGTCGGCATTATAGGAGCTGGTCCCGTATCTCAGATGCGCCGCTCGGCGTGTTGCGCGCTCCAATCAACTGCAACCCACATGTGCTTTTCTCTTAAGCGCTGCTGCGTTGTTGCGGTCCCTTGATCAAAAAATCCCCACCTCATGGCACGGCGATCCGGCCCATTTTTCCCTATTCGCTGATGCCGTTTCGGAGCCTTCCGATGGAAGAAATTAAGCTTGAAGACTTGAAACTCAAGTCGCCGACGGAGCTGTTGAGCTTCGCGGAAGAAACCGGCGTGGAAAACGCCAGTACCCTGCGTAAGCAGGAATTGATGTTCGCGACGCTGAAACAGCTCGCGATGAATGACGTTGAAATTATTGGAACCGGCGTTGTTGAAGTTCTGCTCGACGGCTTCGGGTTCCTAAGGTCGCCGGAAGCCAACTATCTGGCGGGGCCCGATGACATCTACATCTCTCCCTCCCAAATCCGCCGATTTGCCTTGCGAACCGGCGATACGGTCGAGGGGCATATCCGCAGCCCGAAGGACGGCGAGCGTTACTTCGCGCTGCTGAAGGTCAACAAAATCAACTTCGAAGAGCCCGAAGCGGTCAAGCACAAGATCCACTTCGACAACCTGACGCCGCTTTATCCAACCGACTGGCTGAAGATGGAAATCGAGGATCCGACCATCAAGGATCTTTCGGCCCGGGTGATCGATATCGTCTCCCCGCTTGGCAAGGGCCAGCGCGGCTTGATCGTGGCGCCGCCGCGGACCGGCAAAACGGTACTGTTGCAGAACATTGCGCACGCGATTACCGCCAATCACCCCGAGTGCTACCTGATCGTCTTATTGATCGATGAGCGTCCCGAAGAAGTCACCGACATGCAGCGAAACGTGAATGGTGAGGTGATCGCGTCAACCTTCGATGAACCGCCAACGCGGCACGTTCAGGTTTCCGAGATGGTGATCGAAAAGGCCAAGCGGCTGGTCGAGCACAAGCGCGATGTGGTGATCCTGTTGGATTCGATTACGCGTCTTGGGCGGGCCTACAACACCGTCGTGCCGTCGTCGGGCAAGGTGTTGACGGGCGGTGTCGATTCCAATGCGCTGCAGAGGCCGAAGCGTTTCTTTGGTGCGGCGCGTAATATCGAAGAAGGCGGTTCGCTGACGATTATCGCGACGGCGCTTGTCGATACCGGATCGCGGATGGACGAAGTGATCTTCGAAGAATTCAAGGGAACGGGCAACTCGGAAGTCATTCTCGACCGGAAAGTTTCCGACAAGCGAGTCTTCCCCGCTATCGATGTTGCCCGGTCAGGTACCCGCAAAGAAGATCTTCTCGTGCCGCAAGATCAGCTCAAGAAAGTCTATGTCCTGCGGCGCATCCTCAACCCGATGGGTACTATGGACGCTATCGAGTTTCTCATTGATAAGCTCAAGAATACAAAGACCAACAGTGAGTTCTTCGATTCAATGGGATCAAAAAACCAGTAATCGTTACTGTGACAGGATTCAAGGGTCGCGGATTTATACTCCGCGACTCAGTTGTCAAGTTGTAAGGACTCCGGTTTCACGTGAAACAACTTGATGAAGACTCTGGTTCCACATTTTTTAACAGGCGGTTCATTTCGTTTTAGTTCCTCAACTTTTGGGAAGCATCAGAGCTTAGCTTTGCGTTGCTGTTCCAGAAGACTTTTGAAGGAGGCCGGATCGGTTGTGGGGCTTGAGCACTGCGGGCCGATGCAGGCGAAAGCGGTGGCCAATCCATCGATCGCGGTTTTACCCGCCAGTGCCGGGCCGGTATCGTTTGCCAATTCACCTTCCAATAGATGTTCCAAAGCACCTGGCAGGCTGAGGCTGTGCAGAGTTTCGGCCAATTCGGTTTGTCCTTGCCCGCCCGTTATGACGATCTGTTGCGGGCTCATTGCATCGATTGAGGCGGCCAGAAGGCCGGTATGGGCGATGAGGTTGCGTTGGATGTCGGGAGTAAAGCTTTCCAGGACCGACATGGCCTGCTCGGTAAAGGATTGATCTCCGGTCAGGATCGAAAGGTGGGCTAGGTTGGAGAGCTGGATGGCGTTGGCGTTGGGCACGGCGTCGTCGGTGCCTGAAGCCATGCGGACCAGGACATCGGTGGTATCATCAGCGGTAGTTGCGTAGCGGCCTTCTTCGGCGATCCAATAATGGGCATGCAGGATGTCGGTCCATTCCTGGGCCTGTTGCAGGTATGATGGCTCGCCGGTGGCCTGGAGCAGGCGGATGGCGGCCCAGGTCATGTTGGCGTAATCGCTGGCGGTTGCCGCGGCGCCGAGGCGGCCGGCGCGATAGGAGTGTCGCAGGCGGCCATCGACCGTCATCTTTTCGCAGATGCAGGCAAAGGCGGTCTTGGCGCGCTGTAGCCAGCCGGGCTGATCGAAAACGATGGCGGCGCGGGCGAGGCTGGCGATCATCATGCCGTTCCAATCGGCAAGGATCTTATCATCCCAACCAGGCCGGATGCGGTTCGCGCGATGTTCCAACAGTCTGGTTCGCAGCTGGGTCAGGTGATCTTCTTGCTCGGGAGACTGAAACGCCAGGCTTCCCAACCGGTTGAGGATGTTGTGGCCTTCCCAATTGCCGCCCTGGGTGACGTCATACGTGGCGGCGAACAGGGCAGCGTCTTCAGGACCCAGAACTTCGATCAGTTCCGCGGGAGACCAGACGTAGAACTTGCCCTCGACGCCTTCGGAATCGGCATCAAGAGAGGCTGCGAATGCGCCACCCTCGGCGATCATTTCGCGCTCCAGCCAGTCAACGGTTTCAGCGATGCGGACCTTGAACAGCGGATTTCGGGTCTCGCGCCAAACCTCCGTCATCAGGTCGATGAGCAGAGCATTATCGTAGAGCATTTTTTCGAAATGCGGCGCGAGCCAGCGTTCATCGACCGAGTAGCGGGCAAAGCCGCCACCCAGGTGGTCGTAGATTCCGCCCTGGCAAATATGGGTCAGGGTTTTTTCGACCGCATTGGCCGCCTGGGCATTATCGTAGCGGATGGCGCCGCGCCAGAGCATCCAGAAGAAGCTCCACTGCGGGAACTTTGGCGCACCTTGGATGCCGCCGTGCTGGGGATCGATGGCGCCGATCATCCGCTGGGTGAGGTCTGCCAGCAGGCGGTCGGTTACGATGATGCCGCCCGTTCCAGATTCTCGTTCTCCCAGCGTTTTGGTCAGGATCTGAGCGTTATGGGCGACGCGATCGGGTTCTTCCTTGTAAATTCGGGCGATATTCTCCAGGACATCGATGAAACCGGGCCGGCCATAGCGGGCGGTCGGGGGGAAGTAGGTGCCACCATGGAAGGGCCGGCCTTCGGAATCCAGGAACATTGTCAGCGGCCAGCCGCCCTGTTCGCCCAGCAGGTGCAGCGCTCCCATGTAGATGGCATCGATGTCGGGGCGTTCCTCGCGGTCGACTTTGACGTTGACATAGAGATCGTTCATGACGGCTGCGATGTCTTCGTTCTCAAAGCTTTCGTGGGCCATGACGTGGCACCAGTGACAGGCCGCGTATCCGACGGATAACAGGATTGGCTTGCCGGTCTGCTTGGCTTCGGCCAGAGCTTCGGGTCCCCAGGGCCACCAGTGGACCGGGTTGTCCTTGTGCTGGAGCAGGTAGGGGCTGGTGGTTTCGCCAAGCCGATTGTGGCCCATGTAATAGTTTTCCTCTTTTGCCCAACACTTCCTAAAGTCGTGTTGGAGCCGGACTTGTCCAACGTTTTAGAAGCCGTGATGGGATTCTTACTGCCGCGCAGCGCTGTCTAGCATTTCCCGGGTGTCACTCTATTCGAAACTTGCATAAACGAGTAATTGAGGCAGATGGCTATTACCGCAACCTCCAGCGACACAATATTTGCGCTGTCCAGTGCTCCGGGCCGGTCAGGAGTCGCGGTTGTGCGGGTGTCGGGCCGGGCTGCGGGAATGGCGGTCAAAGCGGTTTGTGGCGCATTACCCCGACCAAGGGTCGCCTCGTTGCGCCGACTGTTAAATCCGCGAGATGGCCAGATGATCGATCGCGGCCTGGTGTTGTGGTTTCCCGGGCCGGGGAGCTTTACCGGCGAGGACCTGGCGGAATTGCAAATTCACGGCGGGCGGGCGGTGGTTGCGGCGTTGCTTGATGCTCTTTCCAGGATCGAAGGCTGCCGGATGGCGGAGCCAGGTGAATTTGCCATGCGGGCTTTTCACAATGGCCGCATTGATTTCACAGAAGCCGAAGGTCTTGCCGACCTGATCGATGCGGAGACGGAAGCCCAGCGCGTCCAGGCCTTGCGGCAGGCAGAGGGATCGTTCTCGCAGGTGACGGAGCGGTGGCGGTCTGAGTTGGTCGAGGCGATGAGCCTGGTTGAGGCAGCAATCGACTTTTCCGATGAGGGGGATGTCTCGGATTCGGCGGTGGCGCTGGCTGAAGAGCAGGTGAGGAGGCTTTACGACGAGATCGGGCAACATCTGCAGGATGGTCATCGCGGTGAGATCCTGCGCGAAGGGTTTCAGGTGGTGCTGACGGGTGCGCCGAATGTCGGCAAGTCGAGCCTGTTGAATGCTCTGGCCAGGAGGGATGTGGCAATCGTTTCATCTGAAGCCGGGACGACGCGGGACATCATCGAGGTGCGTCTTGATCTGGAGGGGTTGCCCGTTGTGGTGTCAGATACGGCGGGGTTGCGAGAGGCTGAAGGAGAAGTTGAACAGGAAGGCATCCGCCGGACGATGGCGCGAACCGACCGGGCGGATCTGGTGGTTTGGGTGCTGGACGGGGCGGCGGGCCATGACGAAGCTGCACCAGTGGAGATGACCGGAGTTGCGCTTGTCGTGGTCAACAAGTGCGATCTGTTGGGCAATACGCAAAGTCGTCATCCCGGCGGAGGCCAGGATCCAGACACGCTGGAACGAAACACGCCACGTCCCGATGTCGTGCATGCCACTGAGGTTTGCTTGGGTTCCCGCCTTCGATTTCGCGCGTCTTCGACACGACGCAGGAATGACGTTGATTTGCCAATTGAGGTTTCGGCCAAAACCGGCGAAGGGCTGAGTGAGTTGACCGCGCGGATTGCTGGGATCGCGAGGGAACGAATTGGCGGTGGCGAGGACGGCGTCATTACCCAGGCGCGTCATCGCGGGCATCTGGAAACGTGTCAGCGCCATCTGGAAGCCTTCATCGATACGGTGATTGAAGTAGAGCTTCGGGCTGAAGAGTTGAGGCTGGCTGCAGATGCGTTGGGACGAATATCGGGACGGGTCGATCCGGAGGACGTGTTGGATCAAGTCTTCGGGCGCTTCTGTATCGGTAAGTAGTAGTGTTCTGCGTGGATCGATATACCAGTGTTCCGACCCTGACAGTTGGTTCCCGACCGTCAGCCCAGAACACCAGTAGGAGCACCAACCCGTCTGCATGCCTAAGAAAATGCGATAGCATTTGTCCGGGGTCCCCAAGCTGTGCAGCAGGTAGGTGCTGATCCTTCAGAACTGCAAGATCCCGGATAGCTCATTTGCTTTGCTGCATAAGCTTCCGGGAACGCAGAGGGATTGGAGTAGTGAAGAACTCTCCCGGCAAGTTTTGAGCCCCAGAGTTCTACTTGTATTCGTTCGGTTTGAGCCAATGTTTCACGTGAATCAATTAGAGGAACATAGCTTTCAGCGCTTTGGGACTTTGCGGCCACTTGAATGTTTCACGTGAATCATTGGTCAAGGATGCGGCGCGGTTTTCATTGTGGAAAGAGGTTGACGGCCGCCACGTGGCGTGCGGGGTGAGATTGGAAGCGTGGATTGGGCAGCCTTGTGCGAACGGCGATGAGTGGTAAGACGGTTCGATGAAATACGCATTCGACGTCATTGTTGTGGGAGGCGGGCACGCAGGCGTAGAGGCTGCTGCGGCGGCAGCCCGCATGGGCGCTGCAACAGCGCTGGTCACGCATCGCTTCGATACCATCGGTGAGATGTCGTGCAATCCGGCTATTGGCGGGCTTGGCAAAGGGCATCTGGTTCGTGAAATCGATGCGCTTGATGGATTGATGGGCCGGGTGGCCGATGTGGCGGGAATTCAGTTCCGGCTGCTGAACCGCTCGAAGGGTCCGGCTGTGCAAGGGCCGCGTTCGCAGGCTGACCGGAAGCTTTACCGGGAAGCGATGCAGGCTGAGATCCGGGTACAGGACAACCTGGTCGTTGTCGAGGGTGGGGTCGAAGACCTTGTGGTTGAGAATGGCCGGGTGGTTGGTGTCACGACCGGGGATGGCCGTGAGCTACGTTCTGGCGCGGTGGTGCTGACGACGGGCACGTTCCTCAACGGCCTCATTCACATGGGTGACAAGCGTATTCCGGCCGGCCGGGCAGGAGAGGCTCCGGCGCTGAAGATCTCCGAGCGGCTTTATGGTCTGGGACTTCCCATGGGGCGGCTGAAGACGGGGACACCGGCTCGTTTGGTTTCGTCCTTGATTGACTGGGCGAGCCTTGAGATGCAGGCCGCCGACGATCCGCCTGTGCCGTTCTCGTTCCTGACCGACAAGATCACGACGCCGCAGATTTCGTGCGGCATCACAAAGACGACGGCTGAAACACATGACATCATTCGGGAGAACCTATCGCGGGCACCGATGTATTCGGGCGCGATCCAGAGCGTTGGTCCGCGCTATTGTCCGTCGATCGAGGACAAGGTCGTCAGGTTCGCAGACCGGGACTCGCACCAGGTGTTCCTGGAGCCGGAGGGACTCGACGATGAGTTGGTCTATCCCAACGGGGTGTCGACCTCGCTGCCTGCCGATGTGCAGGAGGCTTTCCTGAAGACGATGCCGGGTCTGGGAAATGTTGAGATCCGCCGTCCGGGCTATGCGATTGAATACGACTATGTCGATCCGCGTGCGCTTCATCCAACGCTGGAAGTAAAGTCGCTGCGGGGGCTGTTTCTTGCCGGGCAGATCAATGGCACGACGGGATATGAGGAAGCCGGCGCGCAAGGATTGCTGGCGGGTCTTAACGCGGCGCTTGAAGCAAGCGGCGGCGAGCGAGACGTTATCGTCTCAAGGGCGGATGGATATCTGGGCGTGATGATCGACGACCTGGTGACGCGCGGTGTCTCAGAGCCATACCGGATGTTTACTTCGCGTGCCGAGTTCCGCTTGAAGCTGCGGGCGGACAACGCCGACCAGCGGTTGACGCCGGTCGGCTTGGCGGCTGGTTGCGTTGGATCGCGCCGGGCCCAGGCGTTTGCTGCCAAGACCGAAGCACTTTGCGAGGGGCGGGCGCTGCTGGAAGGCCTGAAGCTGACACCCAATGAAGCTGAACGCCACGGTATCAAGCTGAACAAGGACGGCCGGCGCAGGTCGGCGTTCGACTTGTTGTCGCTGGCGGAAATTTCGCTCGATCAGTTGAAGCCGATTTGGCCGGAGCTTTCCGGGCTTGATACGGCCATTGCCAATCAGCTTGCGGTTGACGCGCGGTATTCGGCGTACGTCAGGCGGCAGGATGAGGATGTTGCGGCGATGAGGCGTGATGCGGAGGTTCGCATTCCCGCGGACTTCGAATACTCAGGTATCGCTGGGCTGTCGAATGAGATCCGGCAAAAACTGGAAGCAGGCCGCCCGGTGTCATTGGCCCAGGCTCAAAGGATCGATGGGATGACGCCGGCCGCCTTGATGTTGCTTGCCGCGCATCTAAAGAAGCATCGGCGACGGGCGTCGGCTTAGTCTGCGACCAAAAAGCTAAGCAGTGATATGGCTTCATCTAGAATATCCGGACCGAAAGACTTTCAGGCTCAATTCGGCGTATCGGATGAGACGATTGACCGGCTGGTCATCTATGAAGAGCAGCTTCGGCTTTGGCAGCGGAAAATCAATCTTGTTGCGCCGAGCACGATGGATGACATCTGGCATCGGCATTTTGCCGATAGTGCGCAGTTGTTCGACCTGGCGCCGAAGAGCGCGCGCCGGTGGGTGGATCTGGGATCTGGGGCGGGGTTTCCGGGCCTGGTTTTGGCCATTTTGCGGGCCGGACGTGGCGGAGATGGAGACCTGGAACCCCATGTCCTGATCGAAAGCGATACCCGAAAAGCAGCTTTCCTTGGGGAAATCGCCCGAAAAGTGTCTCTGCCTGTGGACATCGCAGCAAAGCGAATCGAGTTATCGTCGACTCAGGGTAGATACAAATCTGTAGATGTTGTCAGCGCGCGGGCGTTAGCGCCGCTTGATCGATTGATCGGGTTGGCCGAGCCGTTCTTTGGCCCTGACACGGTTGGTTTGTTTTTGAAGGGCCGGGAGGTTGACCAAGAGGTCGAGACTGCCCAGGCCAAGTGGCGTTTTTCGTGTTCGCTAGTCGATAGCCTCACCGAGGCGCAGTCGCGTATTGCCGTCGTGACCAGTCCAACGGACCTGATTTCGACGCCCGTCGATCCTTAGCGCCATGCGGGAGAGCGGGCGTATCCGCACTCTCAATCAGGGCCATCGATGAAGGATGAAGCCCGTGACAGGAGCAAACATGAGTGGCCGCCGTCCCCGTGTTCTTGCAATCGCCAACCAGAAGGGCGGCGTGGGGAAGACCACAACCGCGATCAACCTATCAACTGCGCTCGTCGCCGTCGGCGAGCGGGTTCTGGTTATCGACCTGGATTCGCAGGGGAATGCGTCGACGGGGCTGGGAATAGAGCCGGCAAGCCGCGGGCTGACATCGTATGATGTGATGGCGGGCAAGGCGCGTATGATCGATTGCAAGCTTGGAACTGCGGTGCCAGGCCTCGATCTCGTTCCAGCCAGCGCCAACCTTGTCGGGCTTGAAGCGGAGATGGCCAACAAGGCCAGCCGTCCATTCCAATTGCGCGATGCAGTTGGCGATTTCGTCGAGCATTGCAGCGGGATGCCGGACGATGAAGCCTATTCCTATATCCTGATCGATTGCCCACCTTCGGTGAATATCCTGACGCTCAACGCCATGACGGCGTCGGATGCGGTTCTGGTTCCTGTCCAGTGCGAGTTCTTCGCGCTTGAAGGGATTGCGCAATTCAAGGAAACCATCGAGCAGATCCAGGCCACCCTGAACCCGGTTCTTGAAATCCAGGGCGTGGTCCTGACGATGCACGATGCGCGCACGTCGCTATCGCGTGAAGTTGCCGAAAACGTTCGCGAGTTCTTCGGACCGAAGGTCTACAACACTGTTATTCCTAGAAATACGCGGGTTGCCGAGGCCCCCTCCCACGGCAAGCCGCTGCTGCTTTACGATTACGATTGTGCCGGTAGCCAGGCCTATATCAGGTTGGCGACGGAGATCATCGAGCGCGAGCAGCAGTATAAGGCGGCCTAACGCCGGCTTTGATAGCGTTGCATTGGCCTGATCCGTTCGGATCAGGCTATGATTTGATTCGTTGTTGGGTTCGTTTTGTTTTCGTTGGAGTAAAAATCGGGACATCCGGCCGCTCGTTGCCGGAGTGTGACTTAAAGAGGGTGGAAGCGGCATGACAACGCCGGCGCGGAAGAACAGACTGGGGCGGGGGCTTGCATCGTTGATTGGCGGCAGCGGACCAGACAATGTGGAGACATTGCCGATCGCGGCGGGGGCTTCGGGGCCGGTTAGTCAGGAGCCTGGGGACACCGCAAAGGTGACGCCGCTCGTTTCCGCCGATCGGTTGGACGGTGAGCATAAGCTCATCTCGATCGACAGAATCAAGTCGAGCACGCTCAATCCGCGCCGAGATTTCCAGGATGACGAACTCAAAGAGCTTGCTGAATCGATCCGCCAGAAAGGGATTGTGCAGCCGATCTTGGTTCGTCCGGACGCGGTGGCTGGAGGATATTTTGAAATTGTCGCAGGCGAGCGGCGATGGCGGGCGGCTGGCCAGGTCGGTCTGCACCGGATACCCTGCGTTGTCCGAGAGCTGAGCGACAAGGAAGTCCTGGAGCTGGCGATCATCGAGAACGTTCAGCGCGCCGACCTCAATTCAATTGAAGAAGCCGGCGGGTACCGCGAATTGATCGAGCGGTTCAATTATTCCCAGGAACAGATTTCGGAGATTATCGGCAAGAGCCGGAGCCACGTTGCCAATACGTTGCGATTACTGCGGCTGCCTGACAGCGTCCAGGCGCTGGTGCAGATGGGCAAACTGACGGCGGGACATGCGCGTGCTTTAATCGGGCGTGAGGATGCCGAGACGCTGGCTGAGCGGATTATTGCCGATGATCTCAACGTTCGAATGGTTGAAGCATTGGTACAGTCGGCCGATGGAGAAGCCGTTCCCAAGGGGCGCAAGGCGCGCGAAAAGGATGCTGACACCAAGGCTTTCGAAAAAGAGCTGACCGAAGCGCTGGGGTTGAAAATCGAGATCAAGCGCGGCTCGGGCGAAAGCGGGAACCTGACCATCAAATACGGCAATTTCGATCAGCTTGAATACATTCGAATGCGTCTGACAGGCTCCTACAACTAAGATTGTTCGCCGGATGACCGGTAGTTTCGTCTACATTCCAGGTGGTTCGGCTTGACGTGCCGGGCCGCGACTGATCGATTGCGGCTTCAAATTCGAGTCGTGCCAGTTGGATCGAGATTGTGATGTCTGATGCCGTGTTGCTGGGTCTAGCTGCGACCATCCGCGAGAGACGCTCGGCGGGGGCAGACAAGTCCTATACGCGCCAACTGCTTGATGCCGGTCCAAGCAAATGCGCCAAGAAGCTTGGCGAGGAGGCGACCGAAACGGTGATCGCTGCCTTGAGCGAGGACGACGATGCATTGAGAGGCGAGGCGGCCGATCTTCTTTATCACCTGCTGGTCTTGTTGGAATCCCGCCGGATCGACGTTGCAGACGTCTTGAAGGTGTTGGATGCGCGTTCGGGACAATCGGGTCTGGAGGAAAAGGCCGCGCGGTCTACCTCGTCATGACGCCTTCCAGCTTCAAAAGAAGCCTTGTTCAACTCATCCAATCATCAGTATCGCCATATGTCGGTCATGCCAGCTAACCTTCAATATTCGCCCTACCGGGTTTTCAGCCGCAATGAGTGGGCCAAGTTGCGCGCGGATACGCCGATGACGCTCGTTCCCCGGGAGTTGGAGGAGTTATCGGGGACGATTGAAAAGCTGTCGATGGAGGAGGTGGAAACGATCTACCTGCCGTTATCGCGGCTGCTCAACCTGTACGTGGCGGCGGCTCAGGAGCTTCACGCGGCAACCTCCACGTTTTTAGGACATCGCGATCAGAAGGTCCCCTTTATTCTTGGGGTCGCTGGGTCTGTGGCGATTGGCAAGAGCACGACGGCACGCGTATTACAGGCCCTGCTGGCGCGGTGGCCCGATCACCCGCGGGTCGATCTCATTACAACGGACGGCTTCCTGTTCCCCAATGAGGAACTGGAGCGGCGCGGAATTATGGACCGCAAGGGGTTCCCGGAGAGCTTTGATTCGGCGGCGTTGTTGCGCTTTCTGGTCGATGTGAAATCCGGCCGGGAGCACGTTCAGGCTCCGTTTTATTCGCACTTTCATTACGACATTCAAAAGGATCGGACCGTCACTGTTGAGCGGCCGGATATCTTAATTGTCGAGGGATTGAATTTGCTTCAACCAGCGCGGTTGCCGCGCGATGGACGTGCGATACCGTTCGTTTCGGATTTTTTTGATTTTTCCATTTACATGGATGCCGAGGCTGCATTGATCGAGCATTGGTATGTTGAGCGCTTCATGCGGCTGCGCCAGACGGCTTTTCGCGATCCGGCGGCCTATTTCCATAAATACGCACTTCTGGACGATGATGCCGCTGTCGCAAGGGCCCGGCAGATATGGCGGGAAGTCAATCTCAAGAACCTTGAGGAAAACATTCTTCCGACCAAGCAGCGCGCCAGATTGATTCTTGGGAAATCAGCCAACCACCAAATTGAGCGTGTAGCACTTCGTAAATTGTAACAACAACCTTAATTGTTGTTGTTTTGAAAAAGCGGCCGCTTTGGGGAGCGGCCGCTTTTTTGTGCATGTAGCTTTGAAGAGAATACGACTGGGAGGATATTGGGAGAGAGTACTGTTTATGAGGCGTTTGTTTTCAGAGCGGGTTGGGGCCCGCTGAAACCAAACAGGGCGTCAGTAAATGAGCATTGACTTTTTAATGCGGTGCGCGCGAGCGGGAACTGCAGGAACTGAGTTGCCAGAACGAGCTGAAAATTGAATATGGCCGATGCACTGCGTACGCCGGCGGCAACGATACGAACCGCCGAGTCATCGGGTCGAAATTGGCTTGGGAGAAACTGATCAGAATTGTCTTTGGTGACGGTGTCTTTGGGTTTTTTGGATGTCTTTCCACTTGCGGGGCGCGTTTTCTTTTTGGTTTTTGATCCGCGTGAAGGCTGCTGGGTCTTTACAGGCTCGCGATTTGAATTGAGCGCCATTGTCCTGGGTTCAGCCTGGTAGTCGAGCATCTGAGAGGGTGGTGGTGGAAGTTGCCGGTGACGCTGCGGTCTCTTTGCTGGCTGCAATTCCATCATCAATGTTTCGCGTTCGGCGGCAAACTTGTCCCGCAATCGTCGAATTATCGAAGGATCGCTTATTCCGATTTTCTTTATTGCGGTGGTTGGCTTCAAGTCCGGGTTCTTGGCGATCATTGCCGCGATTTCCCGGAGGTGACGGCTATCGTCAATTCCTGTCCCCTTTGGACGGCCTCTACGGGTGGCGAGCGAGCTCATTGAACGTTTATCCTGTGTGAAGAATGCCTTGGATGTTGTTGATATAATGTTTTTTTATTTGGATCGTCCAGGGAGTTTAATTTGATCTGTAAAATTATCGCAGTTGGTAGCTACAATTGTTGCCGTAATGCATCCTGTTTCGATACTGGTGTTGTGCCATATATCAATTCGGGTGGTTTTCTTCGGTCATCGTTTGGAAATGTCGCATGAAACTAGCGCCAATCAAGATGTTTGGCCGTTCATGATTCTGTTGGTCCGAATTCACAAGTACACCCGTCAACTTTGGAGTGGTTTCTCGGTTGGAGGTTTTGGGGATTCCAAATGGGTGCGTGGCGAAAGAAAGGTTTGTGTTGCAATTCGAATTTTCGGGCAGAAGACCGTCCAAGGGAAGCCTGCGGGGAATCAGACTTGCAATCCGATTGTTTGGATTATTTAGGGGATCTTGATAACGCAATGCCGGTCGGTGAGACGATTGGAGGTCATAGTTGTGACGGTCTATATGCGGTGACCTATTATATAATGGGTCAGGAGCTAGAGACCACGGGGGAAGCACTGGCGGTGGTAAGAGGGGACGAGATTATTGGCTCGGACCCGTGGGGTGGCGTGTTTGAGGGGCGGATTGCGGCTGGGGGAGATGCTGGCGAAATGTCTCTACGGGTGGGATTTAAATTGCCGCCTGGCGGGTGTCTCGTCACCGGACTGAGTGCGGGTGACGGCGGAGCGATTGTGGAGATCACAGGTGAATCCCACGCCGGCGGTTTCAAGTCGGTTCAGGCGATAGATGTCGGGGGTTCTCGCGTGGATGTGCAATTGCGGTATATTGGGGAGCTGCCGTTAAAAAAGGACCGGTTGAGACAGAAGAAGCCGGCGGGTTATAAGAGCCGGTAATTGGACAAGGTATTAAAAGCGGAAAAGACAAACATGGTGCGAGCCTCTCGTGTGCTGCTCGGACGTATTGCATCGGCCCACGGTATTCGCGGCGATGTGGTGGTGAAAACGTATACGGGCGATCCTGAAGATATCGGTCGCTACGATGCATTGACCGACGAGAATGGCGGCAGGCCGCTGAAGATTTCGGTTCGCCGGATGACGCCCAAGGGTTTAATCGCGCATATTGCCGGGGTCGATGACCGCAATGGGGCAGAGGCACTTCGAGGGGCGGAGTTATGGGTTGAGCGCGATCTTCTTGGGGAACCTGAGGAAGGTGAATTCTACTATGTGGATTTGATTGGATTGCCGGCGCGGGACCTGAGCGGAGAAGTCTTCGGCGAAATTGTAAGCGTGGACAATTATGGGGCCGGCGATTTGCTTGAGATCAAGCTGGCCGAATCGGGGAAATCGGAGCTGGTGCCATTTACCCAGGCTTATGTGCCTGATGTGGATACCGAAGCCGGATATGTCAGCGTTGCCTGGCCAATCGAATATGAAATTGCACAACCGGGTGAAGAAGACGACGGCGAGACTTGATCAGGGGCGTGGTAGATCCGGCCTGCGGAGCGGGCGGCTTTGAAGTCGCGGATCGGTGTCAGATGGCTTCACCGCGCAGCAAGCGGGGCACTTCGCCAGTCAGACCGGCGGCTTCCCTGACCAGGAAAGACTTGGCGGTGGGAATGCGGTCAATGAGGCCCAGTCCTGCTTCCCGCATGGATCGGAGAAGTGTGCTGTCATTGGAAAACAGCGTGTTCAGCTTATCAAAGGCCATGCTCGATACCGTTGAATCAAAGCGCCGCCAGCGTTCGTAACGGGCCAGTCCATCCGGGTTGGAAGGGGCCATGCCAATGCGGGCATTGTCCACGATCACTTCACATAGTGCTGCAACATCGCGGAAGCCGAGGTTTAATCCCTGGCCGGCGATTGGGTGCACGCCACGGGCGGTGTCGCCGATCAGCGCCAATCTGGGGGCGATGAGGCTGCGGGCCAACCGGAGCGATAATGGCCAGGAGGCCGGGCGCGCTTCCAGGGTCAATTCACCAAGGCGGCCGGAAAAGCGTTTGTCGACTTCTTCCATGAACTCATTGTCGCCAAGGCCGATGATGCGCTTGGCTTCGCCGGTTTTCTCCGTCCAGGTGATACAACTGCGGTTTCCCGGCAGGGGGAGAATTGCAAAGGGGCCGGCTGGTAAGAAATGTTGGACGGCACGGCCTTCATGAGGTTTGGAGTGCGCGACGACGGTACAGATGCCCGATTGTCCGTAGTCCCAGCCGATTGACTTAATGCCGGCGCTTTCCCGGGTCGCGGATATCCGTCCTTCGGCCGCGACGATGAGGTCGCCTTCGAAACTCCGCCCATCAGAGCACGTTAGAAGGGCGCTATTTTCGCTATCTGCAAACGATTCGACCTGGCAGCCGTGGACCACTTCCAGGCCTGTGGTGTTGGCCAGCGTTGATTTCAGGGCATTGGCAAGCAGGCCGTCGGGTACGATGTGGGAGGCCGGTTCGCCGGTATCGATGGTGTTTTCGTAGGTCAGAAGGACCGGGCGGATGCCTGCTTCCAACGGAGAATCGGTAATCTCAATTTCGCTGACGGGCTGCGTTTCGGCGGCAATACTCTGCCAGACGCCGA
Organism: Alphaproteobacteria bacterium; assembly: GCA_022600345.1. Taxonomy (GTDB): domain Bacteria; phylum Pseudomonadota; class Alphaproteobacteria; order Rhizobiales; family Hyphomicrobiaceae; genus Filomicrobium. Next base: position 41,777 of record JAHZKP010000039.1, read on the forward strand.
TATAGTCGAGTAGGTTGCGCGAGGCAGCCGAGATGGCGAAGGATCGCGGGCTGGGAGGCGGCTGGCTGCCTGCAGGGGCGCGGTCGAGAAGGGTTATGTTGAGTTCGCCGTTCAGGGCCTTATTCAGAGCGAGCGCGAGTGCGGTGCCGGTGTAGCTTGCTCCGGAAACGATAATGTCTGTTGGTTTGGTCATGATGTGATCGTTGTCTTGGCTGGTGGGCCGATTGGACGGCATGGCGTGGCGCTTTGCTTGAGGCGCCGTGACTTCGTATGGTCGTTGGATCGATGTGGACCGTGGATTAGTCACCCTTACTATATAAAGTGAGCCAAATGGCGAAGACACAGACTGTTGAGGCCGCGGTTGGCGAACTGGTGGCGCTGCTTAACGTCGAGAAAATTGAAACCTACCTGTTTCGAGGCGGTTGTGGGACTGCCAATTGGAGACGGGTGTTTGGCGGCCAGGTTCTGGGTCAGGCGCTGGCGGCGGCCATCAAAACGGTTGCGCCTGAGCGGCGGGTTCATTCGCTACATGCTTACTTCCTGCTGCCTGGGGATACCAAGGCGCCGATCGTCTATGAGGTTGAGCATTTGCGCGATGGGGGGAGTTTTTCGTCCCGCCGGGTGAAGGCGATCCAGCATGGGCGGGTGATTTTTATCACGGTTTGTTCATTCCACATCGACGAAACGGGTCTCGATTTTGCGGAGAAGCGGCCCGATGTTCCCGGGCCTGAGGCGCTTAAGACCGCAACGGAACTGTTTTCCGGCGCAATGGGGAAGCTGCCGGACAGCATGCAGCGTTTCTGGGAGAGGTTTCGGGCACTTGAGTTCCGGCCGGTGGACATTTCACGTTATTTCGACCGCAAGAACCGGAATGCGGCGCAACAATTCTGGTTCAAGACGGCGGCCCGGCTGCCTGATGACCCTGCCGTCCACTTCGGCGTGATGGCCTACATTTCCGACTTTGCATTGCTGGAAACAGCGTTGGCGCCCCATGGCAAGCTGTTGTCGGACCCTGACGTCAGGCTGGCGAGTTTGGACCATGCCATCTGGTTCCATCGACCGTTCCGCGCCGATGAATGGCTGCTTTATTCCCTTGATAGTCCCAGTAGTGCAGGCGCCCGCGGCTTTTGCCGGGGACAGGTCTTTTCCCGCGATGGAAAGTTGGTTGCATCGACCAGCCAGGAAGGCTTGATGCGCACCGATGTTGATTGATTGGGCATCTCTATTTTGGCTGCTGTAATTTTGGTCAAAATGCAAAAAATGCCTATAATTTTTGCATATCGCTGGCCAGAAGCACGTCACTTATGCGGGCATTATCGATTTAAATTCAACTGAATCATGTAGTTATATTATTTTTCCAAAGTTGGCACAGCTCTTGATAATCCCCTAACGGCATCACGCTCGATGCGACGGTTTTGGCTCGATCAGACCGATCAGAGCGGACGTCTAATTGAAACCGAAGAGCGGACCACAAGTTTTGGGGGTCGAATAATGAAACTACTCACCGCAATCATCAAGCCGTTCAAATTGGAAGAAGTGCGCGCTGCACTCACCGATTTGGGGCTGGAAGGTATGACCGTAACCGAGGTCAAGGGCTACGGACGACAGAAGGGGCATACGGAGATTTATCGAGGCGCGGAATATGCCGTGAGTTTCCTGCCGAAAATCAAAATCGAAGTCGTGGTCACTGCCGAGCAGGTGGACAAGGCATTGGAAGCTGTTCAGTCGGCCGCGCGCACCGGGCAGATCGGAGATGGAAAGATCTTTGTTGCGCCGGTTGATCGTAGTGTTCGCGTCCGAACGGGCGAGACTGATGAAGCTGCGCTTTGAATTGTGGCTGGAGGGAAAAACCTAATGAACTTACTCACACGAAATAACGGTCTTGGCTTCGCGGCACTGAGTGTGCTCGTGCTGTCCACTGTGCCTGGATTTGCGCAGGACGCAGCGGCGGTGGCCGTTGATAAGACTGCTGCCACGCCTGCCAACGTCGACTACATCCTGAATACCTTGTTGTTCTTGTTGGGCGGCTTCCTGGTCATGTGGATGGCTGCCGGCTTTGCGATGTTGGAAGCGGGCCTTGTGCGGACCAAGAACGTCGCCATGCAGTGCACCAAGAACATCGCACTGTTCTCGATTGCCGGCATGATGTTCTGGCTCGTTGGCTACAACCTCATGTATCCAGGTGACGGCGGTTGGATCGTTGCCGATTACTTCGGCAAGTTCATGCCGGTGACTATGCCTGAACCTGCCAAAGACACCGCCAATGCCTATTCGGTCGGGTCGGACTGGTTCTTCCAAATGGTGTTTTGTGCAACCACGGCGTCGATCGTCTCAGGCACGCTGGCTGAGCGCATCAAGCTGTGGCCGTTCCTGATCTTTGTCGTCATTCTGACCGGCTTCATCTATCCGATCCAGGGTTCCTGGGAATGGGGTACGGGCTGGCTCGACGATCTGGGCTTCTCTGATTTTGCCGGTTCGACGTTGGTGCATTCGACAGGTGGCTGGGCGGCTCTTGCTGGTGCGCTGCTGCTTGGTTCGCGTGCTGGTAAATATGGGCCGAACGGTTCCATCCACCCGATGCCGGGATCTTCCATGCCACTGGCGACGCTTGGTACATTCATCCTGTGGCTTGGCTGGTTTGGCTTCAACGGCGGTTCGCAGCTTGCAATGGGTACGCTTGAGAATGCTTCTGCCGTGTCGAAGATCTTCGTCAACACCAACATGGCTGCTGCAGCCGGTGTGATCGTTTCTATTGTTCTGACGCAGATCGTCTACGGCAAGGTCGACTTGACCATGGCGCTGAACGGTGCACTGGCAGGTCTGGTGTCGATCACGGCCGAGCCGCTTACGCCGGCAATCTGGCAGGCGGTCATCATCGGCGGTGTCGGCGGTGTCATCGTGGTGTTCACGGTTCCGCTGCTCGACAAGCTTCGCATCGATGACGTTGTCGGCGCCATTCCGGTCCACCTGTTCGCAGGTATCTGGGGCACACTGATCGTGGCCTGGACCAATACGGATGCAAACCTTGGCGTGCAGGCGCTGGGTGTTGCGGCCATCGGCGCCTTCGTCTTCGGTACCAGCTTCGTGGTCTGGGCATTCCTCAAGTTTACCATCGGGCTGCGTCCGACGCTGGAAGAGGAAACCGAAGGTCTCGACAAGGCCGAGATCGGACTGGAAGCTTACCCCGAGTTTGGTCAGGGCAGCCAGCGGATCTGATGGGGCGTTTACGAAATCCAGGTGCGCCGGCTATCGGCGCATCTGAGTGTGGTCCTTCCCCCGCCCGGCTCTGAAGCCGGCAAGAGGATCATGAGCGAGAGGCGTCCCGGGCTTCCAGCCCGGGGCGTTTTTATTTCTGGTCCACAGTTCCTTTTGCTCAACATTCGGCAAGCCGATGTTGAAGGTTCCCCAAGGTCCTGTGGAGCTGATGGGTCCACAGTTCCAAAGGTCCTGTGGAGCGGGTGACAAGTTAGAGTGAGCGGCGTCCTGTTTTGCGGTTGAGAGCGGTTCAGGACTATGCCAAGGCGAATTCGATTTCGTCTGGCGGCGGCGATGACGGCAGGGGGCTGTGTTTGAGATCGTGCCTGGAGGGCTGCCTTGTTGCGATACCGCACAACGAAAAAGCGCACGGGTCGCCCCATGCGCTTTCGTTTTTTCTATCAATCGACCAGGGTCGTTGGTATCGCCAGCCTTATTGGATCTTGAACTCAATGCGCCGGTTCTTGGCGCGGGATTTTTTGGTCTTATTGGAGGCGATGGGTTTGGCTTCCCCAAAACCCTCGGCAGACAATCGAGAACGTTCGATGCCAGCCTTGGCGAGGTATTCCAGCACCGCGTTGGCGCGGGACTGTGAGAGTTTCTGGTTGAAGGCTTCTGAGCCCTGATTGTCGGTATGTCCTTCGATGCGGACACTGAGGCTTCCGCAGTCGGCTATCGTCGATGCGATCTGGTCCAGGATCTTGCTGGAAGATGCAGCCAATTCGGAGCTTGCCGTTTCAAACAGGATACGGCGCTTGGCCGCCAGTTTGGCAAGGTCGTCATTGCACCGGCCGCGCGCGGCGTCGTTTGCCGTATCGGGCTTGGCAACTGCAGCAACGCGCTTATTGGCTTCCCCAGATGAGGGATTATTCCAGGCGTCCCGGGCAGCTAGATAGCCCGCAAGATCGGTTGTGCTGGTTGCGGCAGATGCCGCAGGAGCACTGGTTGCAGGGGAAGCTGAGGCCGTCGACATCACCGGCTTGGTGCCCCAGGAGGCGCGTTCGGCGAACAGGGCTTTCAACTGTGATGTGATTTCGCCTTTGGGCACCGGGGTCAAGTTGGGTCGTGCAGGTGCCTCGTATTCATTGACGATCGGCGGCTTGGCATTGCGGCGCAGATTACGTGTTTTGGCGAGCCGCAGTTTCTTGCTGGCGCCTGCGGCCAACGGTGCACGGACCCGTTTCGGTTTCGGGCCCTTGCCCCAACTTTCACGCCGCGAGAACAGGCGGTTCAGGTCGCCAGCCAACACCAGGCCGCTGATTTTGGGTTCGGTTCCCCAGCCTTCACGCTCAGCCAACAGGGCTGTCAAAGCTGAACCGATCTGGCCGGGTGAAATATCGCCGACGACAGGCAGCGGGCGGTCCTCCAGCTCGTTGACGATCGCCGGTTTGGCATTGCCTGCGGCAACCTTGGACTTCGATTTGCCCAGTTTTTTAGGGGCTCCAGCCGCCAATGGTGCACGAATCTTCTTGGCTTTGGGTCCCTTGCCCCACCGGTCGCGGCGGGCAAGATAGGCTGTGAGATCACCGGCAACGATGGGGTCGGTATACTTGGGTTGCGTGCCCCAGCTTTCACGCTCGGTCAGCAAGGATTTCAGAGCGGTGGAAATTTCGCCCGGCGGAACCGCTGTGAGCAAGGGTAGTGCGGGTGCCTCATATTCGTTGACGATAGGCGGTTTTGCGGGTTTGGCCGCAGCGCCTGCCTTGGCAAGCTTCAGCTTCCTTGGCGCGCCGGCGGCGAGCGGTGCGCGAACGACTTTGGCTTTGGGTCCCTTGCCCCAGCTATCGCGGCGCGCAAAGTAGCGCTTCAGATCGCCAGCAAAGCGTGGCCCACTCCAACTGGGTGCCTTCCCCCAGCCTTCCCGCTCGGTCAACAAGGATTGCAGCGCGGTTGAGATTTTGCCCGGCGGAACGGCTGTTAGCGTGGGTAGAGCGGGCGCCTCATATTCGTTGACGATGGGCGGTTTTGCGGGTTTGGCCGCAGCGCCTGCCTTGGCAAGCTTCAGCTTCCTTGGTGCGCCGGCGGCAAGGGGTGCGCGAACGACCTCGGCTTTCGGTCCCTTGCCCCAACGTTCACGCCGCTTGAACAGCGAATCCAGACTTCCAGCAACCTTGTGGCGGCCGAGCGAAGGGCCCGACCCCCATGCTTCACGCTCCTTGAGAAGCGCATTGCGGGCGCGGACGATTTCAGCCTGAGATACCTGCTTGGGATTGGGTAGTGGTTCGGCAACGAATGGGTGAACAATCGTCTTGGCGGTGGGGCCGGCCTTGCTCAACCCTTCGGAATTCAGAGCAATGCGGCTTGGGGCACCGTTCGCCAGAGGTGCTTCGACCTTTTTAGCAGACGGTCCCTTGCCCCAATTATCGCGGGTCGAAAGGTAGTCGCCCACAGAGGCTGCCCCCAATGTCAGCATCACATTCGAAGTTGACGTTGAGGACGATGACGATGACGCCGAAGTTGGCGATGCCGTGGTTGCGCCGTCCGGTGATGGGCCGGTTCCCCAGGATTGACGCTCCTTTAAGAGTGCGGCGAGGGCGGTGCTGATATCCGATTTTTTCGGTTCGGTTACCTTTGGAAGCGGGCGGGATTGGGCTTCATTGACAATTGGCTTGGCTGGTGTGGTTTTTGCCGCGGGCGCTTGTGTTTTGGCGAACTTCGCTGGCGCACCTTTTGCCAGAGGTGCGGCGACCGGCTTGGCGGTGCCTGTGCCCCAGGTTTCTCTTAAGGACAGGAAGCCTGCAAGATTTCCGGTCGCGCCGGCGGTCAGATCAGCAATACCGCCTGAAACTTCCGGTGAAACAGATTTGGCAGGTGCCGCTGCCGTGTCGGTGCTCCCCGAGGGTCGGGTGCCCCAGGTGGCGCGTTGTTTCAGGAAACCTTCGAGGTCGCCGGTATTGGGTGCGGTCAGGGCTGAGACGCTGGCGGCGTCAATTTCGCTGGAATCGGGTTTATCTGCGGCTGCGGGTGCCGGTTTCTTATCGTTCTTTTGGGTGGTTTTCTTGAAGCCCAGTAGTTCCTGGATGTATTCCTGCAAGGCTGCTGCCACGCCCGGCTCGGTTTTGGCTTCTGCGGTTCGAACCACTTCCGGGTTTTTCGCATTGGCCAACCCGGTGTCCGAGTCTTCGCTTTGCCAAAGCGCATCGAATTGCGGCTGGCGGCCGGTGATGGCGTGAATTGCGGGACCGGTGTGGGCCAGCGTGCACGGTGTGAGTGCCGCGGTTGTCTTGCAGAAACTTTCAATTGTCGAAGTCGCAGGTCGGTGCTCGGCTGTCGCGGGGATCGCAATAGCGCAAAGCAATCCGGCCAAAAGTGGTGTACGCATCATACTTTATTTTCCTCCAGTTCGTTACAGCCGTTATGCACCAGTTTAGCTTAATATATTCTGTTTATCTGGCTTGTTACGAGTCTGAGACTACTTGTTTTATTGTGTCCAGATAGGTTTTTCCTGGTTCGGCCCTTGTTTTTCTACTCCCGTGTCCGGCTTTTGTAGTTGACGGCATGGTGTTCAGGTTGTTGCAATCAGCGCTTCATCGGCGCCGGTCCAGACCAAGTAGTTGATTGCATCGCGTTCGATATGTTCTACATTTCGCATTGTATAATGACATCAACTGAGCCCCCTTGGTCAAATCGAGGCGTTCAGTGTTGTCTGCTTAACAAACTGAATTGCTGGTAGGATGGATACGGAAATCGGTACAAGTGGAATTACACTCTACGGCCTTGAAGGGTTTGCGGGCATGCGAACTGCCGGGCAACTGGCGGCTGAAGCCCTCGATATGCTGGTCGAATATGTTGTGCCTGGCGTGACGACCGAAGCTCTGGATCAGCGGGTGATGGAGTTTGCCCGGGATCACAAGGCAGTGCCCGCCCCGCTGAATTATCGAGGCTTCCCAAAAGGTATCTGTACGTCGGTCAACCACGTCGTTTGTCACGGGATCCCCGGTCCGAAGCCGTTGCGCGAAGGCGATATCGTCAACATCGACGTGACCTTGATCGTCGATGGATGGCATGGGGATACCAGCCGAATGTTTTCCGTCGGGCAGATTCCCCGGAAAGCGGAACGGTTGGTCGATGTCACTTATGAATCATTGATGCGGGGTATTGCGGCGGTCAAGCCTGGGCAAACGACGGGGCATATCGGTGAAGCAATTCAGACATTTGCGGAAGGGCAGAGGTGTAGTGTTGTCCGCGAGTTTTGCGGCCACGGATTAGGGCTGAACTTTCACGAGCCCCCTAACATCCTGCATTATGGCAAGGCGGGCGAAGGCGTCGAGCTGAAGCCAGGCATGATTTTCACCATCGAGCCAATGATCAATCTGGGGCGGGCACCGGTCAAGGTGCTACCGGATGGTTGGACGGCGGTGACCCGGGATCGCCAGTTGTCGGCTCAGTTCGAGCACTCGATCGGTGTCACGGAGGACGGTTGCGAGGTTTTCACCTTGTCGCCGAAGGGCTATCACTGTCCTCCGTTTGCGGTTGCTGCTTAAGAAAGCAGCAGGTTTTGGCGTGCCTGGCAGGTAGCGCCATGCCACAATGAGTTCCTCAGCAAGCTGCTGGTTGCTGCTTTCAGGCCGGGACCGGAGGCCGGTGGCGGTTTGATTTTCGGAGCAAAGTGGCTGGCAAAGTGCATTCCAAGCTTCGAAGGGGTCAGCGTCTTTTAAGGGTGAAGCGCTAATTCGAATTGCTGCGAGTAAGGGCTGCTTGTGAAAATGGCAGAGTTCAAGGAAAGCAAGGGCGGCCTGCCCTTCCAACAAAAGACCCTGCAGCCGGACCGAACGCTTGGTGGCAAGTCGTCGGGCGGATCGCAAGCACCCCAGGGTGGTCAACCTCATCAACAAGGTTCGATGTTTGGTGGTGATGCTCCAAGTCATGCCGGTCACCGGCAGCGCCTCAGGGACCGGTTCATGACTGCGGGTGGTGGTGCGCTTCCTGACTATGAGCTGCTCGAACTGGTCTTGTTTCGGTGTTTTGCGCGTAAAGACACCAAGGACTTGGCGAAGCGGCTTCTTGCCCGGTTCGGGTCTTTTGCAGAGGTCATCAATGCACCAGTGCAACGCCTGAAGGAGGTCAAGGGTGTCGGCGATGCGGTCGTCACTGAGCTTAAATTGATAGGGGCTGCGGCCGAACGGCTTGCGCGCAGCGATATTTCGGATCGGCCAACGTTGTCATCGTGGAGCAAGGTCCTCGATTATATTCGCGTGGCGCAGGCTTATGAAGCCAGTGAGCACTTCCGAATCCTGTTCCTCGATAAGAAGAACCATCTTATCGCTGACGAAGTGCAGGGCCGCGGCACCGTCGACCACACACCGGTCTACGTTCGCGAGGTCGTCAAGCGGGCTTTGGAGTTGTCATCGACGGCGATTATCCTGGTTCACAATCATCCATCCGGCGATCCAACGCCATCGCGTGCCGATATCGATATGACCAAGCTGATCGTTGACGCCGGCAAGCCGCTTGGTGTTTCGGTTCACGATCACATCATCGTCGGCCGTGAAGGTCATGCCAGCCTTCGGTCGCTGGGGTTGATGTGATGGGATGCGGGATGGGTGTCGCCAGAGGCAGAGATTGCGTGGAATCGCTGCGGGCTGGCAATTACATCGGCATGGGACGGGCGGCGCCCGAGATTGATTTTGAATACTTGAGTGCTTGCGCTCCGGGTCTTGCCGGCGACCTGGCGTTTCGGTTGTTTTGCGTTCCAAGGTTTTCGGAATACCGAACCAGCGATCATGACGTACTTGTGCGCCGGGCGCGCCGTCATCTTGATGGTGCGAAATTCCAACGCGTGATGACGCATGTCGGCGAAGTGGCGACATACGAACTACTGCCCGATGGCGGTAAGGTTCGTGGGAGCATACTGGTCGTGCATGGGTGGACCAGCGAAGCTTCGTTCATGATGGCATTGGCCGAGCCGTTGCGGCGCAGCGGATTTCGCGTGCTACTTGCCGACTGCCCGGCGCATGGGCGCAGCCGGGGCGAGCAGACCAACCTGGTAGCGTGCGCGCAGGCCATGGTTGAAGTGGTCGGCCTGATGGGGCCGTTTGACGCGATCGTTGCACATTCGATGGGGTCGCTTGCCGCCGTTATGGCGGGGGCGGGGGAAGCGCCGTTGCCAAACGAGGTGAATTTCAAGCGGTACTGCTTGATCGCCCCTCCCAACAGGTTCGCCGAAGTAACGGGGCGGTTTTCAAACAGGTTGGGGGTTTCGCCGGCAGCGCGGCGGCAATTTGAGCGACAACTTGAGCGAATTGCGCACATGCCGATGTCCCGGTTTCGCAGCGACCGGTTTTTGCGAATTGCAATGCGGCCGACGCTGGTGATTCATGACCGAGACGATCATGAGGTTCCGTTTCATAATGCCCAGGAGATGGTGGCAGCGCACGGGCAAGTGAAACTTGTCGCGTTCGAAGGGCTTGGTCACCGCAAAGTGCTTTATGCGCCGCCAGTGGTTCGCGCGGTCGTCGCGTTCATGCGGGAGATGTGAACGGGCGGGAGATTTGCACCGGCGCGCGCCAAATTGTTGCAGGGGATTGGGGGGTTGATTCATCGGTGCGGATCGTCGTTATCAGCTACTGATAGCGCGACGATGGACCGGGCAGTTCGCAAATTCTGCGGTTAAAGCTTATATCATCGCAATTGTCGCAAGCGGCGGCCAAGGCAAAGGCCCCCTGGTGCGGGCAAGCGATATGACAATGGAATGCGAGGGAATTGAGCATGGCTGAGACGCGGCATGTGAAAGTGTTAATACTGGGTTCGGGGCCGGCGGGCTACACGGCGGCGATCTATGCGGCGCGTGCGATGCTTAAACCCTTGCTGCTGCAGGGGAGTCAGCCTGGCGGTCAGCTTACGATCACGACCGATGTGGAGAATTACCCCGGATTTGCCGATCCTATCCAGGGGCCATGGCTGATGGAGCAACTGGAAGCGCAGGCCCGCAATGTGGGCACCGAGGTTGTGCTCGATCACGTCAATTCTGTCGACCTTTCGAAGCGGCCGTTTTCTCTGTTTTGTGAATCGGGGGATACATTCACCTGCGACGTTTTGGTGATTTGCACGGGCGCGCAGGCAATGTGGCTGGGGCTGCCATCAGAAGAAGCCTTCAAGGGATTTGGTGTTTCGGCGTGCGCAACGTGCGATGGGTTCTTTTATCGCGACAAGGAAGTTGTCGTCGTCGGGGGCGGCAACACCGCTGTCGAGGAGGCGATCTTCCTGACCAACTTCGCCAAGCGAGTTACACTTGTGCACCGCCGTGACAGTCTGAGGGCTGAGCGCATCATGCAGGACCGCCTTTTCAAGAATCCTAAGATCGAGGTGGTATGGAAACATACGCTTGAGGAAGTGACCGGTGATGACGAACCCAAGTCGGTAACCGGAGTTCGCTTGAAGAATGTCGAAACAGGCGAGATTACAGAGCGGCCGGCAGACGGGGTGTTCATCGCCATCGGCCATTCGCCGGCGACTGAGATGTTTCGAGACAAGCTTGAGATGAAGGACAACGGCTACATCATTACGGCGCCCGATTCGACGGCAACGTCCGTTCCCGGCGTGTATGCAGCCGGCGACGTTACCGACGAGATCTTTCGGCAGGCAGTGACGGCTGCCGGGCAGGGCTGCATGGCGGCACTGGAAGCCGAACGCTACGTTGCAGAACTGGAGGAAGCTGCGGAAGCGGCCGAATAGGGACTATTTGTCGTGATCTGGCCCTACAACGGTCATTAGCTGGATCATGGGTTGTGGGGCGACCTGCAGCGGGACGTCTGGCAGGTGGTGGTGACGGTATGGATTGGGACAAGCTACGCATCTTCCATGCCGCAGCAGAAGCTGGCAGCTTTACGCACGCGGGCGATGCGCTGCACCTGAGCCAGTCGGCGGTCAGCCGTCAGGTGGCAGCCTTGGAACGGGATCTCAAGCAGTCGCTGTTTCACCGCCATGCACGCGGGTTGGTTCTGACCGAGCAAGGGGAAATCCTCTATAACACCGTCGTAGAGGTGATGAACAAGCTGCAAACCGCTGAAATGCTGTTGGCTGATACATCAGAAAAGCCCACTGGAGAATTGCGGATAACGGCGCCTTTAGGTCTGGGCACGGTCTGGGTGACCCAGCGGATCAGCGAATTCTCCGCGCTTTATCCCGACGTCAATGTCGAACTTATCCTGAACGACGACCAACTCGATATCGCGATGCGGGTGGCCGATGTGGCGATCTGGACCGGGGAACCCGAACAGCCCGATCTGATCCGGCGGCGGCTGTTCAAGGTTCGCGTTCGGGTTTATGCATCGACTGGCTATGTCTGCAAGTTTGGCGCTCCGCAAACTCTGCAGGAACTCGACCGGCACAGGATCGTTTCCTACAGCGGCAGTCCTGCAGCACATCTCCAGCCCATCGTCTGGCTGGAAACGGCGGGGCGTGAAGGGGCTGATCCGCGAATCCCCGCATTCCGAGTCAACAGCGTGATTGCTCTTAAATATGCCATTCAGTCGGGCATCGGGATTGGCGTCCTTCCTGAATATATGACGGAGGACGAATCCGACTTGGTGCCACTGTTGGAGGATGTCGACGGTCCGTCGCTGGAAGTGTCTTTTGTCTATCCCGAAGAGCTTAAAACCGCCAAGAAGATCCATGTCCTGCGAGACTTCCTGCTCTCCAAGTCGCGGCAGTTCAGGTTGTGAGGCGGGCGAATCGAGAGGGGCAGTAGCTGTTTTGGTGTGCAGCGTGCGCCAGGGCAGTGCTTGATTGCCTGATCAATTGCGGTTCGGGCCGCGATTGGCTATCTAAACAGCAACGCAGTGGTGTTCCAGCTTAAAAAGTCTCACCAGCCTGGCGCGCTCCAACATCTAGTCTTCATAAAACCGAACAGAAAATCCTCATGGCAAAGACGCTTTACGACAAGATCTTCGACGACCATACGGTCGACAGAAAAGACGATGGCACCTGCATCCTTTATATCGACCGTCACCTGATTCACGAGGTGACCAGCCCGCAGGCTTTTGAGGGTCTTCGCACGGCGGGGCGGGGCGTGCGCGCACCCGGTAAAACGCTGGCAGTGGTCGATCACAACGTGCCGACAACTGACCGCTCGCAGGGAATCGACGACCCGCAGAGCGCGTTGCAGGTTGAAACGCTTGCCAAGAATGCTGCCGAGTTCGGCATTGAATACTTCAATGAACTGGATAAGCGCCAGGGAATTGTGCACGTCGTCGGCCCCGAGCAGGGCTTCACGCTTCCCGGGACCACGATTGTGTGCGGGGATAGCCATACTTCGACGCACGGTGCGTTCGGCGCATTGGCGCATGGCATTGGCACGTCGGAAGTCGAGCACGTCCTGGCGACGCAAACACTCGTGCAGCAAAAAGCCAAGAACATGCGCGTCAACGTCGAGGGCAAATTGCCTGAAGGCGTGACGGCGAAAGACATCATCCTGGCGATCATCGGCGAGATCGGCACTGCGGGCGGCACCGGCTACGTGATCGAGTATGCCGGCGAAGCGATCCGGGACCTGTCGATGGAAGGCCGGATGACGGTCTGCAACATGACCATCGAGGGCGGCGCGCGCGCTGGCATGATTGCGCCTGATGAAAAGACCTTCGAGTTCATCAAGGGCCGGCCCCGGGCTCCCAAGGGAGCGGCCTGGGACATGGCGATGAAGTATTGGGAAACCCTGAAGAGCGATGAGGGCGCGCATTTCGATCGCGAGATCAATCTCGATGCGGCTTCGCTTCCACCCATCGTGACCTGGGGAACGTCTCCTGAGGACGTTATTGCGGTGACCGGCGTCGTGCCCGATCCGGCCGATCTGGAGGATGCCAACAAGAAGGCCTCAATGGAGCGGGCGCTGGGGTATATGGGTTTGACGCCGGGGACCAAAATTACCGATATTCCGCTTGATGTCGTTTGGATTGGATCGTGCACCAATGGGCGGATCGAGGATCTCAGGGCGGTTGCCGGTGTCGTCAAGGGCCACAAGGTTTCGGAACGTCTTGACTATGCGATGATCGTTCCAGGCTCGGGGCTGGTTAAAGAGCAAGCCGAGGCGGAGGGACTGGATAAGATCTTCATCGAGGCCGGTTTCCAATGGCGCGAACCAGGCTGCTCGATGTGCCTTGGTATGAACCCCGACCAGCTAACCCCGGAACAACGATGCGCGTCGACTTCGAACCGCAACTTCGAGGGCCGTCAGGGCTATAAGGGCCGCACGCATCTGGTGTCGCCTGTGATGGCGGCGGCGGCAGCGCTTGAAGGTCACTTCGTCGATTTCCGGAACTGGTCTCCCAAGGCCTGATTTAAGAAGGTGCAGGCCAGTGTTCCGGTTCAGACATTTGCTGCCCGTTGCGGCGCTGTAGAGAGCAAATGTTTGAACCAACAGGAACACTAGCAGCTCTAGTGTAGCTTTCTCATCTGACGTTTGATTGAGAGGCGAGCTGCAAGTGGAGATCAAACGTCAGACGGGCTACACTAGGAGTCGTCGGCATGGCGCAAGGCCCAATCGATTTCGACAAGCTGGAGCGTGACGGCGTTCCGTTCGCCAGTGTGCCTGCAGGTGAAAAGGTTTTCCTGCAGGACGAAGCTGGCGGCACGATGTATCTGGTGCGCTCGGGCTCGGTTGATATCCTGATGTTCGGACGCGTGCTTGAGACGGTTGGGGCGGACGGGGTTTTCGGTGAAATGTCGCTGATCGACCAGTCGCCTCGAAGCGCCGCGGCGTTGGCTGCGACGAACGCCGAGGTCGCAATCCTCGACCGGCAAGCGTTCTTGAAGCTGGTTCAGTCCGACCCGGCGTTTTCGCTTTATGTGCTTGAGATCATGGCGCAGAGATTGCGGCGGCTGGATATAGCGCTGGCGGAAAAGGACGCGTGAGGTTGATGCGATCGGCTTGCAGGCACTGATTGCCGCCTGGATCGACCAACAAACCAACGGTTCTGGAGGCGAGCGGCTGGCTCAGGGTACCAGCTTATAGCCGCCAGTTTCGGTCACCAGGAGTTCGGCATTCGAGGGGTCTTTTTCGATCTTCTGGCGTAAGCGATAGATGTGGGTTTCCAGCGTGTGGGTGGTGACGCCGGCGTTATAGCCCCAGACCTCGTGCAGCAGCACGTCGCGGGTGATCACCTTCTCACCGGAGCGATACAGGAATTTCAGGATCGAGGTTTCCTTCTCGGTGAGCCTGATCTTGGAGCCCTTTTCGTCGACCAGCAATTTTGATGCGGGCTTGAATGTGTAGTGGCCTATGGTGAAGACGGCGTCTTCGCTTTGCTCATGCTGGCGGAGCTGGGCACGGATCCGGGCGAGTAGGACGGCGAACTTGAAGGGTTTGGTGACGTAGTCGTTGGCGCCGGCATCCAGGCCCAGGATCTGGTCGGCATCTGAATCGTTTGCAGTCAGCATGATGACCGGGCTCTTGAAGCCGGTCTTGCGCAACAGCTTAACGGCTTCGCGGCCATCCATGTCGGGCAGGCCGACATCGAACAGCACGAGGTCATGATGCTCCGCTTTGGCCGTTTCGACACCAGTGGTAGCAGTGTTGGCAACCGTAACGTCGAATTCTTCGTGCAGTGCCAGTTGGTCTCTCAGTGAATCGCGCAGGTCGTCGTCGTCATCGACAATGAGGATTTTGCGGACATTGCTCATATGGTCGTCGCTCCGGAGATTTCCTGGTCATATTCGAGGAGTGTTTTCTACCACGGCTTGTGGCGAACACCATAGCGTTAGAAGCGGTTAAGACTTCTTTGGCGGTATTGACCCGGCTTGCTTTTGGTAAAATTGGTGAACATTGCCGGTGAGGGCACTTTTGCGGGCGACGGCGCAAGGCGATCGCGCTATCGGCTCTGAATGCAGTTTGGCGTTTGTGGTGGCGCTTGTAGCGGACGAAGGGGGTGTGACGTGTTTTTGCCAAACCGGGTGCCGACAACAACAAACAGTATGCGCACGCGATTACAATTAATCGTTACGGCAAGGCCGGGATCGCGGACTGAGGGCATTCTTCGGGTTGGCCATCTGATCTTGCGTTGTGCGCTGGGCCGCTCGGGAATTCGCGCCTTGAAAAAAGAGGGTGATGGGGCGAGCCCGCGGGGCGTTTTTCCGGTTCGAAATGGGTATTTCCGGGCGGACAGGATTTATCCAAGGCCGAGCGCAAAAATCGTGATGCGGTGTTTGCGGCGGGATGACGGCTGGTGCGATGGCCCTTTGGACCGCAACTACAACCGGTGGGTACGACATCCCTATAACACCAGCGCGGAGCGGTTATGGCGCAAGGATCATCTCTATGATGTGGTGATTGTTGTCGGATATAACGACATGCCGCGCTCGATGGGGAAGGGTAGTGCGATCTTTATACATCTGGCGCGGGAACGGGAAGGGCAGGAAGGCTTTGAGCCTACCGAGGGATGCATCGCCTTTCGGGAACGGGATCTGAAGCGGCTGATGGCTTATTTGCGGCCAGGGATGCGGGTGCGGATCGGGGTTTGACTGCTGGGGAGCGAGCCGGCGGGACATGCAAATATAAAAACGGCCCGTCGCCATTTTGGGGCTGCGGGCCGTCTTAATTGATTATTGAGTGTGCGAGGAGTAGCGGATCTGAAGGTTATTCAGACTTGCCCTCTTCTTCCTTTGCGGCTTCAGCGGCCTTGGCTGCTTCTTCGGCTTCGGCCTCGGCGGCTGCTTCTGCTGCGGCGGCATCGGCGATCAGGCGTTGAGCCTGCCCGACCCAATCTTGTTTTTCGATTTGGCCGTCAAGCTGCAGGAATTCGTCGACGTTGGTGATGTCGTCGTCGGAGAAGTTGGCGATCTGTTCGAGTTTGACGCAGTTGACCTGCTTCAAACGCAGCAACAGTTCGTCGCCGATACCGTTGATCTGGCTGAGGTCGTCGGGCTGGCCCTTCTGCTTCTTGAAGCCTTTCCAGGCTGCATTCAGGCGACGTGCGCGAGCATCCGTGCGCTCTGCGATACGGGCCGAGCGACCACGGCGGCCTCTGAGATAGTAAAGTTTCGCGCGGCGAACACGACCACGGCGGACAACGTCGATAGAGGCGATGAGCGGAGAATAAATCGGGAAGACGCGCTCGACGCCTTCACCGTAGGAAATCTTGCGGACTGTGAAGCTCTCGTTCAATCCGCCGCCGGCGCGTGCGATCACAACGCCTTCGTAGGCCTGGAGGCGCTCGGTCTTGCCTTCGATCACTTTAACCATGACCTTGACCGTGTCGCCGGGTCCGAATTCTGGAACGCCGCGTTTGGCTGAAATGGCGCGCATTTGCTCGTTTTCGAGCTGCTCGATGATGTTCATTTTTGCTTGTCCTTGAAGTGTCATCAAATAGCAGAGGATCGCTGCCGCTGGCCCCTGTTGGTCGGGACGGGCATCGTTCATGCGACCCGTGCATGGGCCATGTCCGGGCGATGTCCGGGAAAACTTGCAGGCTCATTACCCCAAATCGGGGTCCATGTCGATATGTGAATGGGGCCAAATCAGCGGTGTGCGGCTACTTTTCGCGCGGTTTGGAGGCGATCAGATCTGGGCGGCGGGCCCGCGTCAGCTCGGTGGAGCGATGGTGGCGCCATTTGGCAATGCGGCCGTGATCGCCAGAAAGCAGAACATCGGGGATCGGATGGCCTTCCCATTGGCGCGGTCGGGTGTACTGGGGATATTCCAACAGACCGTTCTCGAAGCTTTCATGCTCAAGGCTTTCTGAGCCGCCCAGAACGCCCGGTAACAGGCGGACACAGGCATCGATGAGGACCATTGCGGCCAATTCACCGCCTGAAAGCACGTAATCGCCGATTGATACTTCCTGGAAGTTGCGGGCTTCACGGACGCGTTCGTCAACGCCTTCAAAGCGGCCTGCAAGCATTAGTGCGCCGGGGCCAGCGGCCAGTTCGCGGGCGAATTCTTGCGTCAGAGGCCGGCCGCGGGGCGATAGATAGATGCGCGGGATGTCTGCCCGGCCGGCGCTGGACGAGCTGGCATGATCGACGGCGGCGGCGACGATGTCGGCGCGCAGGACCATACCGGCCCCGCCGCCAGCGGGTGTATCGTCGACCTGGCGATGGCGGCCTTCGCCGAATTCGCGCAAGGGGATCGATTGAAGCGACCACAGGCCCGTTTCAAGCGCCTGGCCGGTGAGGGATACGCCAAGCGGACCGGGAAACATCTCCGGGAAAAGTGTGATCACGGTCGCCTGCCAGGGCTGGCTGCCGTCTGGTTTTGGTGTGTGGGGCACTTTTGCGGCCTTAAGTAGCGCCTGTTAAACGCCTTCGACAACGACGATGTCGATGGTGCCTGCGCCTTGGCGAAGGGCTTTGGCTTCGGCGTACTCTGGCGATTTGGCGTAACCAAGTGCTGCTTCATAGCTGGGGAATTCGAGGACGACGTTGCGCGCTACGCCGTTGCCTTCGATGACTTCGTGTTTGCCACCACGCACAATCGGCGTGCCGCCAAACTTATCCAGCGCGACTTGCGTCTTGGCAGCATAGCGGCCCCAGGCTTCCGGGTCGGTGACGACGGCGTGGGCGATAACGTATCCCTTGGGCATTGAGGTGGTCCTTCGGTTTTCTGGCGATGGGAATTTCGAATTTCAGGCTTCTGCGATCTGGCGTGTGAAGGTGGCTGCCGCAGCTCTTGGATCGCTCGCCTGATTGATGGGGCGGCCAACGACGATGTAGTCGGCCCCTGAGGCGATTGCCCGTTGGGGTGTCATGACGCGCTGTTGGTCGCCAGCATCTCCACCGGGAAGGCGGATGCCGGGCGTTACAATGCGGAAGCCGGGACCGGTTGCAGCCCGGATGGCTGCAGCCTCCTGCCCGGAAGATATAACACCGGCAAAGCCCGCCTGCCTGGCCATTTTGGCGCGGTACAACACCAGATCGGCAGGCGTGGTTGCGATTTGGCTTGAGATGCCCTGCTGTTTGATATCGGCAGCATCGAGGCTGGTCAGTACGGTGACAGCAAGCAATTGCAGGTCACTGCCTTTAGCGCCGGCAACGGCTGCCGTCATGGTCTTCAGGTCGTGGCCGTGAACGGTCAGGAAGGATGCGCCCAATTCGGCGACGCGGGCCACCGAGCGCTCAACGGTGTTGGAGATGTCGAGGATCTTGGCGTCGAGGAAGACCTTGTTGCCGCTTTCGATCAGTTCGCCGACGAGGCTGAGGCCGTTGTTGGCGCCAGTGCCGCTAAGGATTAATTCGAGCCCGACCTTATAGAACGTGACCTCGTCACCCAACTGGGCGACGAGGGTTCTGGCATCGTCGACGGATGGCACATCAAGGGCGACAATCAGCCGGTCGCGCGGTTCAAGCGGTTTGCTCATCTGTGTTGCTCATCACGCAAGTGCCCCGGAAGGAGCACGTTCAGCCGGTGACGCCTTTTGTTTTTGCCAGTTCGGCTAGAGCGACCTCCGGGCGGGCCCCCATATGGCTGATGACTTCGGAGGCGGCGATGCTACCCAGGCGGCCTGCGGTTTGCAGGTCATGGCCGTTGGAAATGCCATAAAGGAAGCCGGCGGCGTAGAGATCGCCGGCACCCGTTGTGTCGACCAGTTCGGAGACGGGATCGACGGGCACCTCAATGCGCTCGCCTTTTGAGATGATAACCGAGCCCTTGGCGCTGCGGGTCAGGGCCGCCAGTTCGGTATCGGCCAGCGCGCGGGTGGCGGCTGCTTCGAAGTCGTCGGTTTCGTAAAGCGATTTGATCTCGTCTTCGTTGGCAAACAGGATGTCGATGCCATCGCGGATCAGCTCGACGAACTCGCCACGGTGGCGGTCGACGCAGAAGCCATCCGACAAGGTGAGCGCGACTTTGCGGCCAGCGCCCTTGGCGATCGAGACAGCTTGGCGGAAAGCTGCCTTGGCGTCTGGGCGGTCGAACAGGTAGCCTTCCAGGTAGACGATCTTGGCAGCCTTGATGGCGTCGGGATCAACCTCGCCGTCATCAATGTCGGTGGAGATGCCAAGATATGTGCTCATGGTGCGTTCGCCATCGGGTGTGACAAGCACCAGGCAGCGCGAGGTCGGGTCCTTGCCATCGACGGCCTTGGAATTGAAGTCGACGCCCGCCGCGCGGATATCGTGGGCGAACACCTTGCCGAAGTCATCGCCGGCGACCTTGCCAATAAACGCGCCCTTGCCGCCAAACGAAGACACGCCGACGAGCGTATTGGCAGCCGAACCGCCCGAGATTTCGACTGCCGGGCCCATGTCGGCATAAATCTGGCTGATGGTGTCGGCATCGACGAGGCGCATATGGCCCTTGGGGGCGTCGTGCTTGGCCAGGAAGTCTTCATCGCATCGGCCGATAATGTCGACGATTGCGTTGCCGATTCCAATCACGTCGTAGCGGGTGTCGTTCATGCCGTCTCCTGTTTGCCGGGCTGGCAGAGTGTGGTGCGCCGGGCTCAATTCTGTTGTTCATGATTTTGAGATTTGGCGGCACTATAGGGATCGCTGGCTTGAGGGCAAGCGAGTGGTTTTTTTCATTGGCCCAATACTCGGTAAACCGGCGTTGGCGGCAGGCGACGAAATATGGCTATTGGGTGGCGGGTCGTTGCTGCCGAAACTCACGGAGTTAGCGCGCAAGGCGCGACAGGGCGAGAATCAACCGTTCGGTGATGAGATCGTCGCGGGCGCCGGTTCGCCGGGCATTCCTGGCGGCAATACCGATTTCCTGATGCGCCCGGTTGAGGTCTGGTAAGGACCACTTGCGGATCTGGGCTGTCACGGCATTCTTCTGTTTGAAATGAATCGGTGGGCGGATGCTTTTCAAGGCGTCTGCGACCTGGCGGCCGGCTGAGACTTCAGCCTGGATCCTATGCAAACGCATGAAGTGGCGCTGCAAGGACAGGATGATCATCTGTGCGCTCTCGCCGGCAAGCAGGGCGCGGGAGAGCTCGCGGACGGCGGTTGCTGTATCGCCACCCGATGCGGCGTTGACGATCCGGTCGATATTGAGTTCGGACGCATCAGAGATAATGGCCTCGACGTCTGCCAGTTCGATGCGCGGGCGGCCTGTGCAGTACAAGACCAGCTTGGCGATTTCGCCACGCGATAGTGCGCGGTCGGCCCCCAGATGGGCGACCAGATATTCGCGGGCTTCAGGTGCGATTTTCAACCCGGCGGCCTTGACCTCATCGTCGACGAGGGCTGTCAGGTCGCGGCCTTCGTCGGGGTAACAGGCGATGGCGGCGGCGTGCTTGGCTTTTTCGAAAACGCTGCGCAGGGAGTCTGTTGGTTTGAGGTTGCCGCCTTCGACGACCAGGATGCCGGGAAGCGGGCCGGGAGCGACGATGTCCTTGAGCAGTTTGGCGTTGAGGCGGCGGCCTGTGGTTGCCAGAATGACTTTGCGGCCGCCGAACATGGGCACCGTCATGAGTTCGATTGAAAGCCGGTCGGGGTTCTGCTCCAGGTCGGCATCGTCGATGCGGACGATTTCGGAGGGTGGATCTTCCAGATTGGCCCAGCATTTTGCTGCCGCTCGGGCGCGTTCGGACACCATTCCGGCGTCCGGGCCATAGGTGAGAATTGCAGAGATGTTGGCGTTCGCGGTTTTCAGAAATCGGGCGGCTTCATGATTTTTTATCGCGACCATTGTGGTTCAGCCGATTTGGCTCAAGAGGGCAAGGCGGCGATGGCGGCGAGGCGTGCCTTCAGGTCGGTGGCAATGGTTTTGGCGGCCCGGTTCTCAGCATCGTGGCGGGCGCGGACGTTTGAGTAGATCGAGTCAAAGCGTTCGAAGCCGGCGCGGGCGTAGCTGGTTCCCGACAAAATGACGGATTTGTCGGAGACGCGTGTCAACTTGAATTTGGCATCCAGGCTGTAGACTTGGCTCCTGGCATCGCCGGTGCGCGCGACCAGGGTCGAGGTGACCTTCTCGCGGATGGCGATCTCAAGCTTGTATTCCGGCGGTAAGGGTTGGGCGCCACCATTCGCCTTGAAAATCAACTCATTGCGGATCTGCTGGCCAACCCGGCCGGGAATTGGCGAAATCTTGATTTTCTTGAGTTTCTCAGATGCAGGCGTCATGCCAGCGAAGTCGGCGTGAACCGGCCGGAAGCCGTTGCCACAGGCCGTCAAAATCGGAGCAATCAGAAGAATGGCGAGGCAAGCAGACAATGCAGTCGCGGGGCCATGCGCGAAACGGCGGTGGGTGACCTGACGGCGGGTGGGGACGATGCCCTTTTGCTGCTCAAACGACGACATTTACAATCCTTTGCGGGACGACGATGACTTTTTTAGGTTGTCGTCCCTCCATAGCGCGATGAATCGTTTCAAGAGCAAGGGCGGCCGCTTCCACCTCTTCCTTGGAGGCATCCCGGGCGATCTTGAGTTCGTCACGACGCTTACCATTCACCTGTACGGCAATGGTGATCTCATCGTCAACGAGCAAGGCGGCTTCGGCCTGTGGCCAAGGCTGATTGGTTATGAGGGTGTTGTAACCGAGCCGCGACCAGCACTCTTCAGCAAGATGCGGCATCATGGGTGCGAACATCTGGACAGTCAGTTCGGCGGCTTCGCGCATGGCCCAATCGTGGCCGTTTCCGGACTTTTGCACCGCTGACGCCAGTACATTAGCCAATTCGTATAACGAGGCGACGGCGACGTTGAACCGTAGTCCTTCGATGTTGCGGCCGACGTTGTGGAGCGTTTTGTGGACGGCGCGGCGCAGTTCGGTCGCTTCAGGGCCGAATTCGGTGGGTTTTGGTGTGTCCCTGGGTGCGGCTTTTTGCTCCAATTCGCCGATCAGCCGCCAGATTCGCTGAACGTAGCGCCGTGCGCCTTCGACGCCGACGTCGGTATAGATGACATCGCGCTCGGGCGGGCTGTCGGAAAGGACAAACCAGCGGGCGGTGTCGGCACCGTAATTGCCGATGAATTCATCCAGGTCGATGACGTTCTTCTTTGATTTCGACATCTTCTCGATTGGGCCGATTGTGACCGGTTCGCCGGTACTTGTCTGTTTGGCGGACCGCGATTTGCCATCGCCTTCCAGGGTTACATCCTCAGGCGGCAGCCACGCGCCGTCAGATGACTTGTAGGTTTCGTGGGTGACCATGCCCTGGGTAAACAGGGCGGCGAAGGGTTCACGGAGCTTTTCTGCGGAGGCTTTTTGCTTCTTTTTCCTGCCGTCCTTGGCGTTGGAGGCCCCTGAGTTGGGTGCATGTCCCGAATCCGACATGGCGCGGAAGAAGAAGCGCGAATAAAGCAGGTGCAAAATGGCGTGCTCGACGCCGCCGATGTACTGGTCGACGGGCAGCCAGTAGCCGGCGGCTTTGGCGTCTACAGGCTTGTCGGCGTGGGGTGCTGTGAAGCGGACATAGTACCAGGACGAGTCGACGAAGGTGTCCATGGTGTCGGTTTCGCGGCGTGCGGGCTTGCCGCACTTCGGGCAGTCGACCTTGGACCATGTGGGGTGATGATCGAGCGGGTTGCCGGGCTTATCGAAGGTTGCGTCCGAGGGGAGTTCAACCGGCAGATCGGCATCTGGAACCGGAACAACGCCGCAATCATCGCAATGGATGATGGGGATTGGGCAGCCCCAGTAGCGCTGGCGGGAAACGCCCCAGTCGCGGAGGCGGAAGTTGGTTTTGCGGGTGGCGACGGGTTGGCCGCCAAGCTCCATCTTTTCCAGCCGCGAGACGACTTCATTGAAGGCAGCCTTGGGGTCGAGCCCGTTTAGGAACTGCGAGTTGATCATGGTGCCATCGCCGTCAGCCGCCTGGTCGCCGATTTCGAAGGTGGCGGTGTCCTCGCCCTTGGGCAGGATGACAGGTGTTACGGGTAAATCGTAGGCGCGGGCGAAGTCGAGATCGCGCTGGTCGCCTGAGGGGCAGCCGAAAATGGCGCCGGTGCCGTAGTCCATGAGGACAAAGTTAGCGACCCAGACGGGCAACAGCCATGTGGGATCTAGCGGGTGGTGCACGCGAATGCCGGTGTCGAAGCCTTTTTTCTCCGCGCTTTCCAGGTCGGCGACTGAAGTCCCCAGGCTGCGGCATTCCTCGCAGAATTCAGCCAGATCGGCGTTCTTCTCGGCTGCTGCGCGGGCGATTGGGTGGTCGGCGGCAATCGCCAGGAAGGATGCGCCAAACAGGGTGTCGGGCCGGGTCGTGAAGACCTCGATTTCATCGATTTTCGTGGCTTTGACGGCATTTGGTGTGGAGTCTTCATCGAGCGCCCAGCGAATGGTGGCACCTTCCGACTTGCCGATCCAGTTGGCCTGCATGATGCGGACCTTTTCGGGCCACTGGTCGAGGCCATCGAGTGCCTCGAGCAATTCGTCGGCGTATTTGGTGATGCGGAAGAACCATTGCGTCAGTTCGCGCTGTTCGACGGGAGCGCCTGAGCGCCAGCCGCAGCCGTCGATAACCTGTTCGTTGGCAAGCACCGTGTTATCGACGGGGTCCCAGTTGACCTTTGACGATTTGCGATAAACCAGATCGGTGCCCAGCATGTCGAGGAACAGCTTCTGCTGGTGTTTGTAGTAATCGACGTCGCAAGTGGCGAACTCGCGCTCCCAATCGATGGCAAAGCCCATGGACTGGAGTTGGTCGCGCATGGCGCCGATGTTCTGGTTCGTCCAGGCGCCGGGGTGGACCTTGCGCTCCATGGCGGCATTTTCAGCAGGCATGCCGAATGCGTCCCAGCCCATCGGGTGGAGGACGTTAAATCCCTTGGCGCGTTTGTAGCGGGCCAGCACATCGCCCATCGTATAGTTGCGCGAGTGGCCGACATGGATGCGCCCTGAAGGGTATGGGAACATCTCGAGGATGTAGGCCTTGGGGCGATCGGCATCTTCGCTGGCTGCGAACAGGTCGGCTTCCTGCCACACCTTTTGCCAGTGCTTTTCAGAAACGGGTGCGTTGTAGCGTTCGGCTGCCATGGATAGGTTCTTTGTTATTTGCCCAACACTTCCTAAAGTCGTGTTGGAGCGAGTTTACCCAACACTTCCCAAAGTCGTGTTGGAGTGAGTTTACCCAACACTTTCCGAGGTTGTGTTGGAGGGGCTTGCCAGACATCGGGTAAGCCCGAGTTTGTGCTTTTCGGCTTTAATCGCTGATGTCGCGCGGGAGATGACCGCAAAGGCAAGCCAGGGTCAAGCGTGAGGTTTCCCAGGCCAGCATGTGTCGACAGAATGATATGGTTTGGGCGCATCCTGATTGAATTGTTGATGCCTTGGACCCGCTTGCTGATATATGTCGATATTTTTTGCTTTTGTCGACACATTTGTCGGGATATGTCGTTTGCGTCGACACAATGCCGAAAACGTGTGTGAAAAACCCCATTTTAGCGACATATTGCAGCCGAAGTGGCGACGGCGCTAGCATGTTGGACTATGTATGTCGATGGAATTTGTTTAAATCGACATATTGGCTACGATAGATGCCCTTTGATCCCAGTCAGCCATACAACGCACTTCCCGATCTGCCCCCAGAGGTCGAGCTTGAGACCAAGCGTGTCCTTAAGGCCTGTGTGGGCGCAAGGACGGCCTTGGCTGAACTGCGTCTTGCAGGTCAGCTTATCCCCAATGAAGATGTGCTGATAAATACGATTCCGCTTCTTGAGGCCAAAGACAGCTCAGAAATAGAAAACATCGTCACAACCAACGATGCACTGTTTCGAGAAGCAAGCCATCCCAGTGCAGACAGCGACCCAAATACGAAAGAGGCGCTCCGGTATCGTGCGGCGCTCTACAATGGAGTTGGGTCCTTGAAGGAACGTCCGCTGTCCACGAGAGCTACACTCGAAATTGTCAGCGAGATAAAAGGCGTTGACATGGATCTTAGGACCACGCCTGGGACAACTCTGCGAAATGCACACACTGGGGAAGTCATTTACACGCCCCCTGAGGGAGAAGAGCGGTTGCGCGATCTCATGGCTAACTGGGAGCAGTTCGTTCATCGTGAGGACGATCTTGATCCACTCGTGCGCATGGCGGTCCTGCACTACCAGTTCGAGGCAATCCACCCATTCACAGACGGCAACGGTAGGACAGGCCGGATTCTCAATGTCTTAGTGCTCATCGAGGCAGGTCTTTTGGATATCCCGACGCTTTATCTTAGCCGACATATCTTGCGGACAAAGGGTGACTATTATCGATTGCTGGAAGCGGTGACAAAAGGCGGCGCCTGGGAGGCGTGGGTCCTATACATGCTCAAGGCTGTTGAAGAAACGGCTGGTTGGACAAATCAACGAATCAGGGCCATCCGACTACTCATTGATGATACTTCCGATTACGTCCAGCATAAGTTGCCGAAGATCCATTCACATGAATTGATCCAGTTGATTTTTGCATTGCCCTACACGCGGATTTCGCATCTTGTCGCAAGCGGAATCGCAAAGCGTCAGGCGGCCTCTACTTATTTAAAGGAGTTGGCTGAAGCCGGCGTTCTTGAAGAGGAAAAAGTTGGCCGGGATAAGATTTTCGTGCATCGCAAGTACATGGAATTGCTCGCTTCGGACGGCAACGAATTCGCGCCTTACCCCAAGCTCAATGAAAACAGGGCATAGGCCAATGATCACCGATTCAGTGCATACTCTCGCTGCGACGAAGGAGAAGTTGGCTGCGGCTGCTTCAGGTGTCGGACGGGATGTTCGCGATGTCACATTGATTGCTGTTTCCAAGACGTTTGTGGCGGAAGATATCCGGCCGGTCTTGGAGGCGGGGCATCGGCATTTCGGTGAAAACCGCGTTCAGGAAGCGTTTGGAAAATGGCCTGGGCTGAGGCAGGAATATCCCGACGTGACCTTGCATTTGATCGGGCCGCTTCAATCCAACAAGGCGCGCGAAGCAGTCGAGTTGTTCGACGTTATTCATACAGTGGACCGGCCAAAGATCGCGCGGGCTTTGGCCAAGGAGATGGAGCGTCAGGGAAAGCGGCCGCAACTCTTCATCCAGGTCAACACGGGGGAAGAGGAGCAAAAGGCCGGGATGTTTCCTGGTGACGTGGCAGGCCTGCTGGCGTTGTGCCGCGATAAGTTGGGGTTGGAGATTTCGGGGCTGATGTGCATCCCGCCGGTCGATGAGGAGCCGGCGATCCACTTTGCGTTTTTGGCCAAGCTGGCGAATGAGTTGGGGTTATCGGGCCTCAGCATGGGGATGTCTGGGGATTTCGAGACGGCCGTTCAGCTTGGCGCGACCCATGTCCGAGTCGGTTCGGCGATATTCGGGGAACGGGATTAGTAATAACTGTTCTGCCGATAAGTTGGGGAATACTGGGGGAGTGGGCTGTTCGTAAGCTGTTTATAAGATGTTAACGTTTCCAATCAGTGATTCGCGTTAGTGCAGGCGTCCGAAATGAAGATTGGAAGCGGGCATGGCAGCTACGAGCGCGACCCTGGCAGAAGCTAATGCAGCAGCAGCTGATGCTGCGCGTGAAGTGCGCGCAGAGGTTATGCAGCGCAAAAAGGCCGGTGAAGAGACGGATGGCGGCGAGCCTAAAGTTTCGCGGCGCTGGTCGCGGGCTTCGACCTCCGACAAGGAATGGCACAAATTCGTCATTGATGTCTGGCTGACGGATCTCAACCCGACAGAGTTCGGCGTATTCAAGCGCTCGCGCAACCGCGCCAGATCGCGCCAGTTTACCCAGGACATGGATATCTATGCCGACGTGATCGAGAACGGAGAGCGGACCGGACTGATCGGTTACCGCAAGACACCGTGGAAGAAGAACAAGGGTATGGATCGCCGGCTGGTGTTCAAGCTGTTCACCAAGAGCATGGGTTGGCGGGCGACGATGGACCTGATGATTGGGCGAAGTCTGCAACTGACCATGGGTTCACGCGGGCTTCCGGTGACCGCCTATTCGATCAACACCGATGACGATGATTTCATGATCTATCTTGAGCGCTCTGCGTTCAAGTGGCCGCTGATGCCCGAGCACTTCTCGTTCTTCCTGATGAAGGACGGTAAGCCGGAGTTCTACCGTTTGCAGCGCGCCTTCATCAATGTGGGCGGCGACTACACGCTGTATGACCAGAACAACAAGAAGATTGGCTATATCGACGGGCAGATCACGTCGATTGCTGGCAAGTGGAAATGCGGGCTGCTGAAAGAGCACGCCGACAAGAAGCTCTTGACGACGCTGAAGCTGTTTGCATCGATGGTGATCTTCAATCGCGGCGCCCGTTGGCATATCTGGCGGCTTTGGAAAGATGTCATCGCGGGCAGGCTGGAGCCGGATCTGGAGCATCAGGAATCGGATCTCTACAAGAACCCCCGGCGGGTGCGCTAACGGCGCTGTGCCGCTCGACCCTGCAATTCGAAAGAAGCGATCCGGTTCCGTCCGGGTCGCTTTTTCGTTGCGCAATCGAGCCCTGTTTGACGCCCACTTTGCCAACAATTCGGGCAAACCTATTGGGCAAAGAGCTTAATTTTCAGGCAATTTGAAATTGCACCCAAGTTTTCCGCATTAGCCGCTTTGCACATCCCGATCCTATGCGTAATAGAGCATTCACAGATAGCCGCTTTTCTAGGCAACTGCTCGTTGTGCGGGCAGTCGATCGCCGATTTTTTCGAGGCCCTTGTGGCCTTTTGGAAAAGCCATAAACTGCGCATTGGGGGACTGAATGGAGCAGCTACAACAGGGTTCGGACGTATTCTTTTTATTGGTGGGTGCGATTCTCGTTTTTGCCATGCACGGCGGATTCGCATTCCTCGAGGTCGGAACGGTTCGCCACAAGAACCAGGTCAACGCCTTGGTGAAGATCCTCGTTGATTTCGCCATCTCGACAGTGACGTACTTCTTTATCGGTTACTGGGTCGCTTACGGAGTGACGTTCCTTGTCAGCGCATCGGCTTTGACGGGTGCTGGTGGCGGGGAAGTGTTCGGGCCGCAGGGGATCTCGCTTGTTAAGTTCTTCTTCCTTTGCACCTTTGCTGCGGCGATCCCGGCGATTGTGTCGGGCGGCATTGCAGAGCGGGCGCGGTTCTGGCCGCAGTGTCTGGCAACAGCGCTGATCGTCGGCATCGGTTATCCGCTGATCGAAGGAACGGTGTGGAATTCCAACTTCGGCATGCAGGCGGGTCTGTTCAAAGGCATGCTTGGGGCTGACTTCCATGACTTCGCAGGCTCGATTGTGGTTCACGCGTTCGGTGGATGGGTGGCGCTGGGCGCTGTCATGAAGCTTGGTGCGCGTGCGGGGCGCTACGACAAGGGCGGCATTCAGGGTATTCCGCCATCGTCGATCCCCTGGCTTGCCATGGGTTCCTGGATGCTGTGCGTGGGTTGGTTTGGCTTCAACGTCATGAGTGCACAGAGCCTGTCTGGTGTTTCGGGCCTCGTTGCGATGAACTCGTTGATGGCGATGGCTGGTGGAATTCTGGCTGCGCTGGTCGTCGGCCGGAACGACCCCGGCTTTGTGCACAACGGCGCGCTGGCAGGACTGGTCGCAGTATGTGCGGGTTCAGACGTGATGCATCCGGTTGGGTCGCTGGTCACGGGCATCATTGCCGGTGTCATCTTCGTGCAGATGTTCCAGATGGCTCAGAACAAGTGGAAGATCGATGACGTTCTGGGTGTTTGGCCATTGCACGGGCTGTGCGGCCTGTGGGGCGGTATTGCCTGCGGGATCTTCGGTCTTGAAGCGCTCGGCGGTATTGGCGGCGTTTCGTTTGGCAGCCAGCTTGTTGGGTCGCTTCTGGGTTCGGCCTACGGGCTTGTTGCCGGCCTCGTGATCTACACGGTTGCCGATCTAGCGGGCGGCGGTCTGCGCATGAGCGATGAAGACCAGCGCCGCGGCGCCGACCTGGCGATCCACAAGATCTCTGCCAATCCGGAAGAAGATGTGCGCATGGGCCGGGTTTGATCCTGTGCGGACCCCACTGAGGGCCTGAGAAAATAGGAGGGGCGGTCACTGCTGTGGCTGCCCTTTTTGTCTGTTGGGGGAGGTGGTTAATTTCCATGATCCGGCTGAGTTGTACCCCTATTCCAAAAAGGGGTGCAACATCCGAGCACTGATCGTTCCAAGAGAACTTGCAAATGCCTGGCACACTGCATGGGAGGCAGGGCCCAAATGGCGCGAGAAGCTTGAAGATGGCAACGAGCGCCTACCGGCTGAAGTGCGGGGGATGTTGGCGGATCTTGCAAGCAGACATAAGCCGAAGCGCAGGAAGCAAAGTAAGACCGATTAGACTGTGTCCTTCGTGGTCATCATGAAATCCTATCGCATCCACCAGAAAACCAAGTTAACCTCAGGGCAGATCGTTTATTGGTGATTGCTTTCAGATTGATGGTTTCATGCTGCTTCCTCGTAATGCGGGCGTGCTCATAGTGCTGCTCCTGGCCACGTTCTTTGTGCCGGTAAAGGCATTGCCTGTATTCGGATTTTCCTGTGGTTCTCAATGTTCGGAGGTCTGCAACAGTCAGGCTGGGGAAGCCCGAAACCGATGCACCGCCGCCTGCATCGCGCTTGCGGCGACTGCCTGCAAGGACGCGGTCCCGCCTTTGCCGGTTCGCAAAACGCCGGCTGCCAATACCGAGCCTGCGTTCTCCGGCTTTGATTTCACGACCAGCAATATGGCAGGTATTGAGAGAACAGTCATAGACGGTGAGCGAGAGCGCATACCTTTGATAGGCAGCGAGCGACCGGCCATACCAGTGGCCGTGCGCCATTGCCCACTTGACTTTGGCAGGAGGGAAGACGGCACGATTTACGAGGTGTTGAATAAGGCTTGTCTTGCCCAGCAAAGGAAGGATCTGAAAAGCGCTTGTCATTCGGTTCTGACGTGGAAGTGCCCGGCTGTCCGGCACACACGCGATGATGGCACGACTTACGAAAGGCCCGACGATAGCTGCTTCCAGCAGCGGCGGGAGAGCTTAGAGAAATTCTGGTTCTGCAGACCGATTTTCGGGGCAAGTGAGCCTGCGGGTGCGAAGTGAGCTTGGCGGTCGTGTTGCTGCGACGGGGCGTTAGGAAGCCTCAGCCTCGTGGCTGCCTGTAGAAGGATCGGTAACGACGGGGCGCGCCAGACTTTGAAACTGGTGCTACCATGGCATGGTTGGAGCCTCACCACGATCGCTGCCCCTTTTTGTTGGGTGTGTTGGTTGAGGGATTTTTTGGCGCCAATACTTGTCGAGTATATTTTATGTTGTTAGCCTCTTACCACTGTACTGGTGTTTGGCGCAAGGCGTTGTAAATGCCAATTTTATTGGGCTTTAGGGAGGGAATCTAATTCTAGTATGCAGAAAAATATTTTCATAAGTTATCGGCGTCGCGATGTGAAAATGACGGCTGGCCGAATTCATGATGGATTGACGAAAGTATTCGGCAAGCAACAGGTTTTCATGGACGTGGCTGGCCTGAAAGTCGGTGCAGAGTATCCAAAGCAAATAGAAGATGCGCTGCAAAAGTCCAGAGTGCTATTAGTAATTATTGGCCCTAACTGGATGGAATTGTTGAGGGAAAAGCAATCCGACGGTGAGCGTGACTTTGTTATTGAAGAAATATCGCGTGCGCTGGTGCAGAGTACAATTATCATTCCCGTTTTGGTCGAGGGTGCAAGTCTCCCGGATTCTAAGCTATTACCGGAAAATATAAGAGGCGTTGTCGATTGGCAAAAGCATGTTCTGCAATATGAGAGCTTTAGTTCTGATTTAGACAAACTCGTTCAAATTGTTGAAGGAAGGGGCATAAAACGCAAAAATAAATCGCTTGTTTTTTCATCAACAAGTCAGTCCGTAGCGGCCTTAGTTGCAAGCATGGCAATAATTGCCGGTGGGTTGTATTTCTATTTCGATAGTAAGCTCTCGGAAAAACAGACTATAAGCGAAATTCTTCAATTTCAGAGGGCATCCTCAGAGCGCCAGGTGGCAGCGCAGAAAGAGCTACGTAAACGGGTTGATGCTGCAGAGGCGAAATTTGAGGAAGCGAAGGCCGCTTCGGAAATGGCGGAGCTGGAGGGAACTGCGGCCGACATGAAAGTTCGACAGCAGGAGCATGCGAAGGTCAAAGAGGCCCAGGCGGCATTCGCGCGGGCCGAACAAGCTCGTGTACGAGCCAAGGAAGCTTCTGAACGAGCTGCGCGGGAGCGAGCTGAATTGGAAATAGCCAAGGCTGAATTGGAGAGGAAGAAGAAGGCGTTGTTGAAGGCTGAGCGGGAGAGATTGGAGCGTGAGCGGGCTTTAGAAGTAGCCAAGCAGCGGAGACAGGCTGAATTAAGGGAGGAGTGGTATCGCATTTATGATTCGACGGATCAGCGCATTCTTAAAGATTTCTACGGTCGGGCAGAAGGTACGGAATTTGCTGCATTGGCGGATTCACGATTATCCGAGATTAGAAATGTGGAACGCAGGCCTAGAAAACCGAAGCTATCTTCAATGTCGAAGTGCGACAGGCTCTGGGTGGCGCGGAATAGGGTTTTTCATCGACTGAAATATTGCTTCAAGACAGACCGGGCGATCCAATATTTCGGTAACAATGGTTGCCATCGGACCCGGAAAGAAGTTACGCGCGTGATGTCGAAAAGCCAACGCGATCGGGTAAATACATTGCTAAAGGCGGAGTGCCGAAATGGTTGCAAAGGCTCTTGTTAAGAATGTCTCCTTTCCCATTTCCAGGAAATTTCTGGCGTGGTTGCGGGTAACGTTATGTGTAGCTGCTTCGGTCTGTGTTCTTTTCCCCGAGGTAGTTAATTCCGGTGAAATTTCAACTGCGGCGCGGCTCGAGATTCTAAAAGAGGTTTATTCAGATCATATAATGAACCAGGAGGGGAATCTTCTTGTAATGAAGGATGGCAGCAAGCTGGTCATTGATGATGGCCGAGAAAAAAGCCATTCAGAGAAAATGTCGAATCCGGACATTGAGGATATGTTGTCACAAGTTTATCCTCTGGCAACGTGTATCGGAGCTAACGCAAAGCCTTCTGTTAACTTTGACCCTGGACGTATTAGACACCAAGGCTTCCTGAGGTCGGTCTATGGGTCATCGAAAGGGGAGGTTGCCAAGAGGATTGGATCTGTCGATTGGTTTGGCGAACGAGTACATGTTTCAAAAATAATGAGTGTTGATCAGCGGGTGGAAGGTTTTGTTCGGGATTTGAAATCAGCCCCGACCCGGTTGAAGAAGTATCTTCTACCAAACGCTGGATCGTTCGTTTGGCGTCCTATTGCTGGAACAAAACGGCTGAGTGCTCACAGCTTCGGAATTGCGATTGATATTTCGACGGCTAACTCGGATTACTGGCGTTGGAGTGGTGGAAAGCCTGGTAATGTGAAAGTTTTTCAGAATAGGATTCCAATGGAAATAGTCGAGGCTTTCGAGAAAATTGGTTTCATTTGGGGGGGGCGTTGGTATCATTACGATACCATGCACTTTGAGTATCGACCGGAACTCATCAAAATTGGTAGGCTGGCCTGCGAAGCTGGGGCCAGTCGACAGGGAGGCTGAGGCTACTAACGCCATGCGTCAATCTCGGGTATGGTGTGCGGCCTGGCGTTGCGACCCTGATCGAAGGTAACGAAGCGTCGGTCAAGAACACCAGTCCCATCTGTTAGAGCCGCATTCTCATGACAAACGGTCTTTCTAAACTCGCTGCCGGCGATATTCCCTATCCGTTTCAGCGGGCGCGAGAACTTCTTGCGCCGCATACGCCCGGCATCGAGCCGGTGATCGATCTGACGCTGGGTGAGCCGCGTGAGACGATGCCCTCGTTTGTGGCCGATGCAATCGCAGAAGCTGAAACGCTGTTTGCCAAGTATCCGCCAATTATCGGCTACCCGGAGTTGCGCGGTGCCATCGCCGATTGGATGAAGCGGCGCTATGGGGCGGGCGTGGATGTTGACCCCATGAGTGAGATTTTGCCGTGCAACGGGTCTCGCGAGGGATTGTTCTTTGCAGCGCTGCAGGCGGTTGGCGCCAAGCATCTGGCAGGCTGTGAAAGGCCGGCAATCTTGATGTGCAATCCGTATTATGCCGCCTACATCGGCGCGGCCCTGGCGACGAATGCTGAGCCTGTCTACCTGAATGCGACGGAAGCAACGGGGCACCTGCCCGATCTTGATGCGCTGGAAGCCGATGAAGAGTTGTTGGCGCGGACAGCGGCGTTCTACTTCGGTTCGCCAACCAATCCGCAAGGTGCAACAGCATCGGCCGACTACATACTGCGGGCTTTGGAATTGGCCAGGCGCTACGGCTTTTTCGTGTTTTTCGATGAGTGCTATTCGGAAATCTATTCCGGCGAGCCGCCTGTGGGTGGATTGCAGGTGGCTGCTGGGACCGAGCGGCGGTTTGAAAACATTGTCGTTTTCAATTCCCTGTCCAAGCGCTCCAACGTGCCGGGCTTGAGATCGGGCTTCATGGCCGGAGATGCCCGGTTCTTGAAAAAATTAACGGGTATCCGCAACCTGATTGGTCCGCAAATGCCCGGCCCCACTCAGATTGCGTCGGCGGCGATCTGGGCCCAAGAGGAGCATGTTACCTCTAACCGTTTGGCATATCGGGAAAAATTCGACGTGTGCGATGCCGTGTTAGGGAGCCGTTATGGTTACCGGCGGCCCGATGGCGGGTTCTTTTTGTGGCTCGATGTGGCTCATTTCGGGGGAGGCGTCGACACTACGGTAACCCTATGGAAAGGCGCGGGTGTCAAAGTGTTACCTGGTGCCTTCCTGGCTCAGGAGGATGCTGGCGGCGTTAATCCGGGTGAAAACTTCATTCGCGTGGCGCTGGTGGCGGATCCCGCGACGATCAGGACGGCGCTTGAGCGGATTGTTTCCGTTCTCGTGTAAGTCACTGTTCAGTAACCAGCGTTTCCATGTTGCACGAGTACCAAAAAGAAGATGGCTATCGCCTGCTGCCGCGCGCAGTGGAGGACGTGCTGCGCCGTTTTATGGGCCGTGGGCTGGGGTTTGCGCTGCTAAGCGTGCTGACGGTTTCCTGGGCGTCGCTTGTGACCTGGTCGGTCAACGATCCCAGCCTGACCCATTTCACGCGCGAGGCTGCCGGTAACCTGTTTGGATATCCGGGCGCCGTTGTTTCCGACTTGATGCTGCAAACGCTGGGGCTTGCTTCGGCGGCATTGCTGTTTGCGCCGATGTTCTGGGGCATGGACCTGGCGATGACCGGCAAACTGGCATCCCGGCGTTGGAAGTTCCTGACCTATTCGGTTTCGGTATTGGCGCTATCAGGAGCGATGTCTTCATTGCCGACTGTGAGCCAATGGCCGCTCAATCACGGTTTTGGCGGTGTTGTTGGCGACGGTGTGACTGCGGTCGGCGTATGGGCTGTTGAGCATGTGGTTTCCGACTACTCGTATGTTGCAGCAGGTCTGGTACTTGCTGTCGTGGGTATCTTTGCGGGGCTGTTTTCCATCGGTATTGAAGCAGCAACCATGCGGAGCTGGGCGAAGGGGCTGCGTCAGAAGCGGGCATTGCCGCGCTCGCAGGTCTCCCAGCGCGACGACCGGCCATTGCGGGAAACCGAACCGGGTTACGAACGCGCCGTCGGTCTTGAACGAGAGCGCGATAGTAGAAGTCGCGGCGAACGGCTCAATCGCGATAGCAGGTCGGACGGCCAGCGGTTTGAGGCCGGTGGTTTGCTGCGGGAGATGGGCCAAGGGCGCCTGGAGCCAGACGAACAGCAACAGCAATTAAGCCGGGCCGGCGGTGGCGGGAGATTGATGCCGCAGACGGTGTCAGGCGATGGTTCTGCAGGGGTGCATCGAAGCAACCGACCACAGGTAAGCGAGCCGTTTCATCCCAGGCCCCGCCCGCGCAGAAGCGACGACGATGGTCCGCCGCTGTTGCGGCCACGGGCCCCGGTAGCGAATGGGTCAGGCGAAACACGTGACGGCAAGCTTTTCGACCATGAAAGGCGAGTGGCAGCTCCAGAGCAAGGCCCGGAGAATAGCCGGCGGGATCAAATTCTGGATCGGGAGGCGGCTGGTCAATACGAAGCCGCCGAGACCGAGCGGCGGCCGGAAGCCCCGGAAATTGCCCCAACGCCGCTGCGCCCAGAAGCAGAAGATCCGTCGCCTTCATATGGGTCGGGCGGACAGGCACCGTCGGCACATGCGCCATCGTTCGTGTTGGCTTTCGATCCCGATGATCTGGATAACCGTCATCGCGGCGAAGACTTCGATAGCGCAACCGAGATCGATTCCTTGAATATCGCGCGGCGTTTTGCGCCTGCCGGCCAGGCTGAGCGGCCTACGGGACTATTGGCTGGGATGCTGCGGGGAAGCGGATTGCGCAGCGATGCGTTCAGGCGGCAGAGCCCGGTCGAAGAGACGCGTCGTGAGCAGATGGAGCCAGGTGGTGGGGATGGCCTGATCGCGGCCGACGGACGGTCATCTATTGGTCGGCCATCAGCTATCATCGAGCCGTGCGAAGATCGGGAAAATTCATTAGCCGAGGGGCCGGCTGTGCAGCCTGGCGCTCGAGCGCTTGGCATAGCCACGCCAAACAAGGCTGCACCGGAGGGCATTCTGTCAGCGGAATCCGGGTTGCCGCCAGAGGCCGGGCCGGCGCCTAAGTCAGGATTAGTGTCCGAAGCCGCGCCGGCGCCCGAGGCCGCGCCGGCGCCCGAGGCCGGGCCGGCGCCCGAAGCCGGGCTGGCGAATGTCGCGCCACCGCTTGAAACCAGCATAGTCGATCGGTCCTCGATAGGCGGGGGAGACGAGGCTGGACGTGTTATCCAGCGGATGCCGTCGAGCGCCACGCTGCAGCAAACGCACGGCTTAAGGATGCCGCTGCGGTCGGCTGCGGGCTATCAGCGCCCGTCGCTTAACTTGTTGAAGTCCGCTCCCCCGGCGCGGCCGGGCCCTGAAATGACCCAGGCCGTTCTACGTGGAACAGCCCGGCTCCTGCAGGACGTTCTGGAGCAGTTCGGGATCAAGGGAGAAATTACGGAGATTCGCCCCGGTCCGGTTGTGACGGTTTTTCACGTGACGCCGGAACCGGGGACGAATGGTTCGCGGGTGGTCGGGTTGGCCGATGATATCGCACGGGCAATGAGCGCTGGGTCAGCGCGCGTTGCAGCGATCGCGGGAACGTTGGAGATCGGTATCGAACTTCCCAACGTGCATCGTGAACCAATTGGCTTGAGAGAAATCCTCAGTTCGGAATCCTACAGGTCGTTCGGCGGCAGTCTGCCGGTCGCACTGGGGCGGGCGCTGGGTGGTCAACCCATCGTTGCGGATCTGGGTGCGCTCTCCAACATTCTCATCGCGGGAAAGGAAAGTTCGGGTAAGTCGACGATCATCAAATCAATGCTGCTGTCGTTGCTGTACCGCTTTGGGCCTGATGACTGCCGGTTCGTGTTGATGGACCCCAAACTTCTTGAACTGGGTGAATTCAACCGCATCGCCCATCTGCTGTGTCCTGTGATCAGCGAACAGGATAAGGCCGTGGCAGCCTTGGAGTGGCTGGTTACCGAAATGGATGAGCGGGCCAAGCGTATGGCGAAGCTGTCGGCGCGCACGCTCGACGTTTTCAATAACCGGGTGCGCAATGCCCGCAAGCGCGGCGAAATGATCGCCCGGACGGTGCAGACCGGATTTGACGCCAAGACCGGCCAGCCGATCTACGAACACGAGCAAATGGAGTTCGATGCGTTGCCGCACATCGTTGTGGCAATCGACGAACTGGCCTGGCTGATGGACGGTGCGGGTCCGAACGTCGAAGAGGCAATTTTGCGAATTGCCCAGAAGGGCCGGACAGTCGGAATCTATCTGGTCGCCGGCACCAAGACGACGACGAAGCTGTGCCTGACCGATCGCCTATTGGAGGCCTTCAAGAGCACGATTGCCTTCAAGCTGAGGTCGAAAATCGATTCACGCCGTCTGGTGGGCGATCAGGGGGCCGAGCAGTTACTGGATTTCGGCGATATGGTGCTGACGACTGAACGGGCTCAAGGCACACGCATCCATACGGTGTTAACGGACGAAGCGGACGTCGAAGCAGTGACGGGTTGCCTGCGGAATAACGGCAATTCCCGGTATGCCCCCAGCTTATTGGCGAAGATCGATGAGGCCGGCGATGAGGCCGAGACATTGATGGCGGCTGCTCCGGCGCCAGACGGCTTGCAGCACTGATTTTTTAACAAATGCAGTTTTCCGACGAGTACTGAGCGCATTTCCTCAAGTTCTGCTATAGCAGGCTGTTGATATTCATCCTTGTTTGGCGTTACCGCTGATTTTGAGTATGCACGCGCGGCCAGCCTCGTCGTCGCGCTGCAAACTATCGGTATGCTTCATTGGGGCATTATGGCACTCGCCCAGATCTCGACGTATTGTTTGCCAACAAGGCGGGTATATATGTCAGCGTCAGTATCGGGGTAAGGCTGGCATTTCGAAGTTGGATGGGGATATTGGGGGGGAATTGTATCCATGAAGAAGACCGCTGGGTTAACGACGATTATTGCAGCTTCGGGGTGCCTGGCTGGCATTGCACTGGTGTCCGGGGCACTGGTGAGCGGGGCGATGGCGGAAGAGGCCAAGTCACCGTCGGGCAATCCTGTTGGATCGGGGTGGAGTGCGGCGGTGTCTGCCGATGGTTCCACGGCCGTTTCGCTGGATGCCAATCAGACAAAGCTGGTTCAGAGTGTCAGCGGCTATTTCAATACGATGAAAACCCTGCAAGGCCGGTTCGTACAGACCGGAGCCGACGGCGAAGTCATGAAGGGCAAGTTCATGATGAAGCGCCCGGGCATGTTCCGCTTCGACTATTCGCGGCCCTCCCGGCAGGTCATTATCTCGGATGGCACCTATCTGGCGATCCAGGATCACGACCTCAACGACGAAGACCGGGTTGCGCTCGATCAGACGCCTTTCCGGGTCCTGCTGCGTGAGAACGTCGATCTGATGCGCGATGCGGTGATTTCGGAAGTTCAAGAGAACGATGAGCGCGTTTTGTTGGCAATCCGCGACAAGAGCCCGGACACGCCTGGAAAGATCCGCCTCGTTCTGGCCAAACAGCCGGAATTACAATTGAAGGAATGGATTACAACCGATGCTCAGGGGCTGGATACCCGTGTGGAGGTTGGGAGAGTCGAGAAAGACGCGGAAATCGATGCCAGCAAGTTCGTGATCAAGGCACCTGGGAACCCTTTCCCACAGTAAAGCAACACGTGCACTGCGAATCGCTGCCGGTGTGACACATATGCCGCGTGGCAATCTCTTATCATGGGATAAAGATTAGGACTCTGTTCACAACTTCGTGAAGTAGAGGGGGGGGGACTATTGACCGTTTGGAACAACTGACTACATTGACAGTCAGTCAGGCGCGTCACTTTCAAATCGGTAGTGCCCCCCGTCTAACCGAAGACGCAGCCTGAGATGTCGGATTGCCTCCCGACATCATGCGCGAGAGCGCCGACGCCCAGTCTCTCCCCCCGAGGCTGGGCGTCCCCTTTTCCGGTGTTGTGCACGGGATTTAACCATTTTGCAGTGTGGAGGCCGCAGGCGTCAATATCGCCTTTATTACAGGGCGACGTTTTGCAGCTTACCTCAGCGGTTCCGACCATGCCCATTCCAACCCGGCCGGACGCGCTTCAATATCTGAACCGCGCAAGCAAAAGCTGGCTCAGTGCAAGTGATTTTCGGTTCCGCTTTTTGCCAGAGCGCCATCGATGGCGCGCAGATCGTTGGCGAGGCTCTGCAGGCGACCTGTAATTCGCGCCACGAAGTGTTCTGCCAAACTCTGATCCTCAGTCATCTGGGCCAGCATTTCCGAACGGTTCAACCGCAGGGCTTTTACATTGCCGCGCGCCAGGATGGTGGATGAGTGAACCGTTTCAACTAACATTGCCATCTCACCGACAAGTGAGCCCTCACGCACAGGCTCCGGCGCGCCTGTGTAATCTGGGCCTGAAACACGCACCGCATCACCAGAGACGATCAAAACGGCGGCATCGCCAGTCTTGTCCTCTTCGATAATCACGTCGCCTGGTCGATAGATCACGCGCTCGGCGCGACGTGCAATCTCGGTGATTTGCAAGGGCTTTAAGCCGCGGAAAATTGCGAGCGGAAGCAAGGGCTTTACAAGGGCATCGATGGCCATGAACAAGACGTCCTATTTCGAAGTCAGCAGAGTATTGACGCGGTGCTCTTGGGCCTATCGGTCAACTGACCGGTGGCTCATTACTCAAGAACACGGGAACTGCGTCGCGGCTGAAATACGAAACAATGAACAAGCGAGCTCGCGATCTGGCTGCGAAGTTGTCGTGATTCGCGTGTTGGCGTCCAGCGCGCCGATGGTGGCCGGGAAACATTGTGGAAGCTGTGTGGATCGGGGGCTTCAGCAGCCCTGAAACTGAATGGCGAACACGGACTGAATGACAAGTCGCAACAGGTTGTTACGTGTCAAGCCGGGGCGGCTGATGTTGCAACCCTTGAGTGATTTTGCGCAGTAACGAATGAACGTCCACAACAATGCATTCCTGAGACCGAACCGCCGGGAGGCCATGGCGCGTGCCGTTGTGGAAGATCGAATGACCAAGGGTGA
This sequence comes from Alphaproteobacteria bacterium, assembly GCA_022600345.1. Classification (GTDB taxonomy): domain Bacteria; phylum Pseudomonadota; class Alphaproteobacteria; order Rhizobiales; family Hyphomicrobiaceae; genus Filomicrobium. The sequence continues at coordinate 81,436 of JAHZKP010000039.1, forward strand.
GAGGTTTGCCCGGCTGTATCGCACCACGGGCAGAAGCCAGCGCAGAATCTGGCTGTGCAATCACGAGCGTGACGTCTGGTTCCCCTTGCTCCAGACATAGGCCAGTTTTTCCAGAGGCGTGCCGGTCGACAGGTCGATCCGGCGCTGCCTGGGGCGGCCGCCGCGATGGGCGTAGAATTCACGGGCGGGGTGATTGTCTTTTAGCACCCAGACGATCAGGCCGCGTTTTGAAAGTTCATCAAGATTAGCCCGGCAGGCTTCAAATAGATGTTCGCCGAATCCGAGCCCCTGATACAGCGGGGCGAGATAGAGTTCGAATATTTCGCCTTCATAATAACCCGATTTGCGGGCATTGCCGAAATTGGCGTAGCCGGCCGGTTGGCCGCGAAATTCAAGGATAAGATAAGACTCGGAATTGCGTAGAGCCGAAGTCCACCAGCGTTGATTGCGGCGGTCCAATGTGGCGGTCAGGCTGCGGTGGGGAATAATGCCGGTGTAGGCAGAGCGCCACGAGGCCTGGAATATATCGACCAGGGCTGAAGCATCCGACGTGGTCGCGGAACGCACGGTTAGGTGTTGGTGTCCCTTGAGCATTCCTAGAGCGTAGCACCAAGCCAGAATTGGTCAATCGGGTTGATATCTGGCGGGACGAAAATAACGAAAAACGGCGCGGGCGTGGAGCCCGCACCGTTCACCCTTCCCGAAGGGCAGGTATCAGGAAGAGTTGCTTTAGAGTGCAAGTCGATGGGAGATGTGCCGCTCTCCAATACCCCCGCAAAGAGTGACGGCAATTTCCAATATGCACTCTGAAAACAGTTTAGTTCTTGAACTGCTCGAAGTTCTTCGTCGAAGCCGAGTTCATCGTCTCGAACGTCTGACGAGCAACTTTCGTCGACAGGTCAACGATTTCTTTCGTCTGAGCGGTCGCAACAGCGATCTGCTGCTGAAGGAAGTTGGCCTGCAGGCGAGCAGCTTCAGGAAGCGTTTTCGCGCGAGCAATCGATTCTGCGGCGTCGAATGCGGCCTGAGCGTTGACGGATGTGTTGTGAACGATCTTCTCGCCGAGTGCCTTGGCGCCAGCCTGGGCGGTCAGGAACACTTCTTCAGCAGCTTTGGCGCTGTCCTGAGCGGCGTCGCTCATCTTCGCAAAAGTTTCGCGAGACTTGGTGACACCTTCTTCGGCGAATGCCTGGAAGTTTTCAGGGATGCGAGCTTCTTTTGCAGCGGAGAACATATCTTCGGCTTGCTGGGTGAACTGGTTGTTCATAGTCAATCTCCTGGTTGATGTAGGTCGTTGTTGCGTCAAAATTCACGGTAGCCGAGTGGCAGATCCGGGTCGGGATGCGGCGCCGGATCTATGCTCATCCAGAGCGAATTGTTGCGCTGCAATTCCGATGAACAGCAATATAGTGCGAGCCATTGTGCGCTGCAATATGTTTTTTCGAATTTGCACTGGATTTGAGCCGAATGGGCTATTTTGTCGCGGTTTGGCGGGGCTTTGCGGCTGGTGCGCTGCGGCAGTCGAAGGCTCCGAAAATTTGGTGGCGGTGCAACAAAAATCGGCCAAAGCTATTTTTGGCTGTTCTAGAAATATAAGTCATTACAGTAGGTTGATGCTTTAAATTGCATGAAAGCGATCGCGATAGCCAAGTGCCGAGCGGTCGAAGAGAATGTCGTGGGGGCGAAGGGGGCGGGCGAGTGCCAGTCCTTCCATTGTTCTGCACCGCGACAAAGCGACATAGGCCTGTCCGTGGGCAAATGTACCGCGGCCAAGATCAATATAGGCGCGCTCCAGGGTCAGGCCCTGTGATTTGTGAATCGTCAGCGCCCAGGCCAGCCGAATCGGGAACTGCGTAAACGTGCCGGCGACCGTTTCGACGACCTTTTCGGTGGCCTTGTCATAGGCAAAGCGGCGTTGTTCCCAGGCGACCTGTTCGATTTCGTATTCCTTGCCGTCCAGGTCGATCCAAACGCGGTCTTCAGTCAGGCGGGAGATGCGGGCGATGGTGCCGTTGACCCAGCGCTTGTCGGGATCGTTGCGCAGCATGATGACCTTGGCGCCGGCTTTCAGGACGAGCGTTGAATCGGTGGGCTGGGCGCTCTGGTTGAAGTCGCCGGTCATTCCGGCTTCGTAAGCGCGCGCTTCTGAGTGAATAGCTTCAAGGTAGGCGATGTTGATGCGGTGAGCGGCGGCATTGGTCGGGGTCAGGATGACGTAGGGGTCGCCTTCGCTGAGCGTTCTAATTGGCGAAACACGCTGGTTTAAGGCTTCCAGATCATCTTCATCGGCGTCGCCCTCTCTAATCCGGTTGAGGACGCCGATCAGCGTTTCATCGGACTGGCGGAAGACCTGGTTGAGTTCGACGAGTGCGGTGCCGGCGTCCTCGTTAAGTGAGGAGACGGAGAAGAAGAACGGGCCGCCATGGGTTGATTCGAGGTGTTCGGCGACTTCGGCTTCCTGGACGACGGGGGGAAGCTGGTGGAGATCGCCGAACAAGATGAGCCGGCAGCCGCCGAAGGGCTCGCGGGCGCGGCCTCGGTTCAGCCTGAGGGATTGGTCGATTGCCCACATCAGATCCGAGCGGACCATCGAGACCTCATCGATGATGATGAATTCGAGCCGGCGCATGGCGCGGCCGTTGCGGCTGCGCTTGATGTTCTCGGGGCGGATCAGGCGCGGGGGGAGGCCGAAGAACGAGTGAATGGTCTGGCCGCCGATGTTGACGCCGGCAAGCCCGGTTGGTGCGAGCACGACTTTTTCGCCGGGCAGCATGTCCCTTATGGCGCGCAGAAGCGTCGATTTACCAGTGCCGGCGCGACCGGTGACGAATAAGTGGCCGGTTTCGTTCTCGATGAAATCAAGAGCGGCCTCGTATTCGTCGGTGGGCGTCATGCCATCCGGCCAACGATTGACGATGTCTGTCATCGGATCCCAACGTGCTGTTGCGCTTCGTATGCCGGATCGTGTGCGAAGGTGATGGTTTTCGCTTAGGTTGGTTTGGGTCTGAAGTCAAAGCTCGAGCGGTTACCGTCAACAACGGTGTTTTTTGCGGTCTCGCAAAGTCGAACCGGAACGGTCGAAAAAGGAATGGTTGAATGTCGGACTACAACCCGCACCCAATCGACACCAGCGGTGTCGTGATGGACGATGAACTTGTGCAGTTGACCGAAAAACTGGCCGAGAATGCTCATGAGAATTGGGCGGCGCTGCGCGTTTCGCAAGGCTGGACCTACGGCACAACGCGCGATGACCTGCTCCAAACGCATCCCAATCTCGTGCCCTACGCGGAGTTGTCGGAGGCCGATAAGGATCTCGATCGCGGTACGGCCATGGAAACGATCAAGGCTGTGCTGGCGCTGGGGTATCAGATCCGCAAACCCGGCGCCGACTAATCAAGCCACCTTGGATTCTGCTTCGCGTTTGCGTTCCTGCTTCTTGCGCTCGTTGGGGTCGAGCCAGCGTTTGCGCATGCGGATGTTTTCTGGCGTGATTTCCACCAGCTCATCGTCCTCGATGTAACTTAGCGAAGCTTCCAGCGAGAGGTTCATCGGCGGTGGCAGGGTCAGAGCTTCGTCCTTGCCGGAAGCGCGAATGTTGTTCAGCTTCTTGGCTTCGACGACATTGACGATCAGGTCGTTTTCGCGCGTGTGCTGACCCACGATCATGCCTTCGTAGACCTTGGTTCCGTTCTTGATCATCTGGGGTCCGCGATCGAGCAGGTGGAACAGCGAGTAGGCTGTTGCGTTGCCCGTGCTCTTGGCGATCAGAACACCTGTCCGGCGGCCTGGGATCTCGCCCTTGTAAGGTGCGTATTCGTGGAACAGGCGGTTCATGACGGCGGTTCCGCGCGTGTCGGTGAGAAGCTCGGACTGGTAGCCCAGCAGGCCGCGCGTTGGCACGTAGAAGACCAGCCGTGTGCGGCCGCCGCCTGACGGGTTCATTTCGATCATGTCGCCACGGCGCTCGGATAGTTTCTTGACCACCACACCGGAGTGTTCGTCGTCGACGTCGACGATGACTTCTTCGATCGGCTCAAGGCGCTGGCCGGTGGCTTCGTCCTTCTTGTAGACGACGCGCGGCCTGGAAACGGTCAATTCGAAGCCTTCGCGGCGCATGTTTTCGATCAGGATGGCGAGTTGGAGTTCGCCACGTCCGGAGACCAGAAATGCGTCGCTTTCATCTGATTCTTCAATGCGGATGGCGATGTTTCGTTCGGCCTCGCGCAGGAGCCGATCGCGGATGACACGGCTTTGCACCTTGTCGCCTTCAAGGCCGGAGAACGGTCCGTCGTTGATGCGGAAAGTCATCGACAAGGTTGGCGGGTCAATCGGCTGGGCGGGGATGGGTTCGTCAACCGAGGGGTCGCAAAGGGTGTCGGCGACGGTTGCTTCGCTCATACCGGCAAGTGCTACGATGTCGCCGGCTTCGCAGATGTCGACGGAGGTTCGCTCCAGGCCGCGGAAGGCCAGCACCTTGGAAACGCGGAAGTTCTCAATAACCTCGCCATCGCGGCTGAGCGCCTTGACCGACATGTTGGGCTTAACCGAGCCCGATGTGATGCGGCCGGTGAGGATGCGCCCAAGGAATGGATCGGCTTCCAACGTCGTTGCCAGCATACGGAATTCGCCTTCGTGCACGGTCGGAGTGGGAACGTGCTGCAAGACCAGGTCGAACATCGGGTTGAGGTTTTCTTGAGGGCCTTCAGGGTTGGTTGCCATCCAGCCGCTGCGGCCGGACCCATAAAGGATGGGGAAGTCGAGTTGTTCATCGTCCGCCCCGCAATTGGCGAACAGGTCGAAGATTTCGTTCAGGACGTCGTCATGGCGCTCATCGGGGCGGTCGATCTTGTTGATGGCAACGATTGGCCGCATGCCTTGTGCAAGCGCCTTTGAGACGACGAATTTGGTTTGCGGCAACGGGCCTTCGGAAGCGTCGACCAGCACGATGCAACCATCGACCATATTGAGAATGCGTTCGACTTCGCCGCCGAAATCGGCGTGCCCTGGCGTGTCGACGATATTGATGCGGGTGCCTTTCCAGATGATGCTTGTGCACTTGGCAAGGATGGTGATGCCGCGCTCGCGTTCGATATCATTGGAATCCATTGCCCGTTCGTCGACGCGCTGATTGTCTCGAAAAGCGCCGGACTGTTTCAGCAACTCGTCGACAAGGGTGGTCTTGCCGTGGTCGACGTGGGCGATAATTGCGATGTTGCGGGTTTCCATAAGGTTTTCTCGGGTGCTTTGGTTGGTTTCGGCGCTCTATCGATATCGGCGCACTACATGTGTTCGCGGCCGGGGAGCGGTGCGTCGGTCGTTGGATCGAAGGCGTCGAAGAAAATCTTGATTGCCTGCTAACACATCGAAGATACATCTACTAGTGAGGCGTTCGCGCACGGGTGACGCGTTGACGCCCGACAATCGTTGAATGGGCCTGGCATTTCGCGGGCGTTTGCGGAGATCGTCATGGAGTATGTTTTCAGGCCGGAAGCGGTTCCTGTTGTGCCGGTTCTTGGGACTGCTTCGATGTTCCCTGTGCACCGGATCTACTGTATCGGACGCAATTATGCCGAGCATGCCCGCGAGATGGGTCATGACCCCGACCGCGAACCGCCGTTCTTCTTTCAGAAGGCTGCCAGCGACATCTTGACCAGCGGGGCTTTGCACTATCCTGCTGAAACCAGCGAGCTGCATTTCGAGATCGAAATGGTGGTGGCGTTGGGCGATGGGGGGACAGGTGTTTCGGTTTCGGACGCCTTGGGCAAGGTTTTTGGCTATGGCGTCGGTTTGGATATGACGCGGCGTGATCTGCAAGGGGCCGCCAAGAAGCTAGGGCGGCCATGGGATATCGGAAAGTCGTTTTCGGGGGCGGCACCATGTTCGGCGCTGCTACCGGTCGCGCAAGTGGGGCATCCTGAAAGAGGGGCGGTCAGATTGAGCGTCAATGGCGAAACGAGGCAATCGGGGGACCTATCGCAAATGATCTGGTCGGTTGGTGAGCAGATCAGCGAGTTGTCACGGTTTTTCGAATTGCGGCCGGGAGATTTGATTTTTACCGGGACACCTGCTGGCGTCGGACCGGTTGTGCGGGGCGACCGGATGGTTGGTGAGGTCGAAGGGGTTGGCCGGATTGAAGTGGAAGTGGTGTGAAGGCTGAGGTGTGCGTTGCCGGTTGGGGGGGCAAATTGCGCGGGTAGCAGGACCCTTGTGGCGTGTCCTGGGCACCGGCCTTCGCCGGTGTGACGGCTTCATTGTTGGAGCGCGTTTTGGTTTTCGGCCTCGTTCCAGCCTCCGCCTTTCCCGTGCGGGAGAAAGGACGTAAGGGGCGGGTTAGAGCACTTTCCGACCAAATCGATTCAATTCTGTTTCTCAAGCGGCGAGTCGATCCAGCAGGAGAGTGGCGCGGGTCGATCTGGGTGATCGGCCGAGCCGCTCGACGCACTGGGCGGCCGCCGCTTGGAAACCCGAAGGGCCGGGCGGATTTGCGCCAATCTCTACGCAGCCCGTCTTGTCCGTAGCCCCGCTACGTACTGTGCCGGTCCACTTGATCTTGTCACTAATCCGCCTCGGCAGAATGGTTCGATTTGGTCGGAAAGTGCTCTAGTTGTGTATTTCCAGAAGGTTGTTCGCTTTCTCCATTGGAGATTGTCCATTCGGTCAGGACCGGGAACGCTGATGTTGCGCAACGTCAGTGATTCTCCGGAGGACCGAATGAA
>JAHZKP010000040.1 GCA_022600345.1 Alphaproteobacteria bacterium
AGGAAGGTGATGCAATTCGATCTGGTTGATCGGATAAATCGCCTGACTCTCTGGGCGGCCGCCGCTTGGAAGCCCGTATTGGCGGAGCCAATCTACGATTGGACGGGACGGGTGGATCTGCGCCAATCTCTGCGCAGCCCGTCTTGTCCGTAGCCCCGCTACGCACTGCGCCGGTCCACTTGATCTTGTCACAAATCCACCTCGTCATAATGGTTCGATTTGGTCGGAAAGGGCTCTAGGAACACCACCGGAATGGCCTCGGAGTTGGTCGGTTCAGACAGACACTCACCGGCTTCCATGCAACGTGCTCGCAAAATCGCCGCTTAGTTCGGGTACCGAGATGCCCAAATAATTTTTATTCGAGGATTGTCCGTGCAGACGTTTATTGATTTACCGGTCGAGGATCGGCTGTGCCTGTTCATCATTTCGCTTCTCGACGAACCAGCAATCGATCACCACGACAAGAGAGCCTTATTTGAAGCAACTCTGAAGGCGTACGGGGGCATTACACGATCATCGCCCCTTCTTTTCGATGAGGTCATCGCGCTGAATGAGGACCTGGTCATGCGCTCGGAGTTGCGGAAGAAGTATTTTTCGCGACGCTTAAGTTACCAAGAAGGCGGACCACCTGAGATCTGCTTTTCGGTCCACCACCTCATCTCAAGTGACCTCAAGCCAGAGATCCTCGCCAAGCTTGCAAATGATGCTGAAGGGCGGCGGCTGATCCAAGCATGCTTGCTGGAGGTGTTCCGCAGCCCCACGGCACATGAAACCACATCACCAGCGCATGGCGAACTGGTGCTTTCAAGACAGGTCATCAAATTCAAAGAAATCCTGGATCTTACTGATGAGCAGTACTTGGAACGCGCACGGCGGCATATTCCAGATAACCTCATCCTGGACGCCAGCCTGGCTTTTCTCGCCGAGAACCTTGAGCTCTTGGATGATCGTGTCGTTGATGCGCTTGGCGAGCTGGCTGAAACGCAAATAGAGCATGTTACCTATGTTCTAACCCGCAGACTTGTCCCAAAACTTGCACATTTGCCCGAAGCTCTCCAAGGCCACCTGCTCATGATTGGGCTCGGCGAAAAAATCAAACATCACCATTCCATCCACCCCCTTATTCAAGCGATCATTGCCAATTACGACGCCCTATCGACTGATCAACAACAGACAGCCCGAACGGTTTTTGACCGGATCCTGCGCTTGGGGTGGAATGAACCGCAATGGCCAATCATCAAGAGTATCAAGGCGGGCCTCGATACGAAGTCGTTCAATTGCGAGTTGCTTAGTGACTATCCCGCCGTTTTGCGCACTCTCGCCTGGCACGGATGTGAAGAAACGCGAGGTCTTATCGGCGAACTTTGGACTGGCAAATCCTACAATCCTTATCCGGAACTCCAGGATGTCTATTTGAAGCTAAAGGTGGACAAGCATGAATTCGTCCGCGATTGCATGGACGAGGGAGCCGGGGCCGCCTACCATAAGCATTGGTGGTTGAGGTAGCTAGAGTCTGTCTGAGTTGGATGGAATCGATGCCACGCTCCAAGCTCTTGATTTGCCCCATGTTGGAACAGGTTTGCAGGGGCTCGCCGTCGACAAGACACCGCTCACACTTTTGCTGAACATGCTCCAAAGAGTATTCGAACAGTAAGGCCTTTCGACTATCTGTCTTTCCTCACAGGCTTTTCTCCTGTCCATTTTCCGTAGCGCTGACACCAAGCGAAACTCTTCTCAGATAGGCCATGCCTGTTACGCTCGTCTTGCGTGAGGCAGCGCGGTGCAAACTGCATAGCGTGCTTCATTAGATCGTCACGTTTTGCGAAATGGCGCCAAATCCAATCTGGCAGAGTGGCTGCCCCGTCAGGCGTACTAAACGCATAGATATATCGTTCGTCTTCGGAAAAAAACGGGTGATACAAATTCGTATCGCTTTCAAAGCGCCGCATTTCCTTTCCGGTTCGAAGATCCCAAACCGAGAGCGTTGGCGTATTCAACTGCTCACCTTCGTCGTCATTATTTCCACCAGCCGTTAGTGCAAACCTGCCTGAAGGCGACAGGGAAATTTCCGACTCGTGAATATCCGGCTCAAGCGTGATGACATCCTTCCATGTATCCGCATTGACAATGCGCCAACGGTGGGGTGTCGCGAGAGCTGTTTCGCGCCCCACCTCAGAAATGACAATCCAATCTCCACCTTTCGATAGCTTGCTGATTCGGCTTCCTTCCGAGGGGAAAGGAATTCTTCTGATGAGACTGAAGTCAGCGTAGTTGTAGACGAGTGCCTCCTTTGAAAAGCTAATATAAACACGGTTGCGTTTTGAATCGTAGACAACGGTGTCTACGTATTCCGAACCAGTCTGCAAAGTGCGAAGCACCTCGCCTGTTGCAAGATCCTTTTCCGAAAATCCATCCTCCACACTGACGAATTCAACAGCGCGGTCACCGATCATTGCCTTGAAGTGACGCTCTGAAGAGAATTCCGTGCCATCATCATAGGCCTTCTTCATCTCTCCGGTTTTGATATTCCAATATCTCTCGTCATTTTGGGAATCACCTTCGAGCCCCCATATGTGCAGTATTTCGGGCGACACAAAATCAATGTAAACATTTCCACGTTCATCGGCTGCAAATACCTTCTCGCCAAGTAGCTGCTTGGACGATAAGTCCCATACACTGACTGCGCCGGTCTTGGTCACAACTGCAATCCACTGGGCTGTGTCGTTGAAAACAACAACGAACAATGCGCTACTTTTGATGTCAAACGACGCAACTCTTTCGTTGCTTATCACGTCCCAGATCGCCAGGGCCTCCGCCTGGGTAGCATTCGCAACGAAACGGCCGTTCTTCGATAGCGCCAAGACTTTTCCTCCGGTGTTGCCCCATGGCAGGTCTTCGACATCGCTGACTGCAATTCTGTGACGAATCAGAACACTGCCGTCGACAAACCCGAACGCGATCCGGCGCCCAAAAGGAGAGAGCGTCGAGGAGGAAATACTGTTGACGGAGGAAAAGATTGCCGCTTCAGATTGCTTTATCGCCTCATCGCCCGCAAGGGATTTCTGGGAATAGGCAAGTACCGCTTCAGTTTCGGTGGCAACAAGAATGTCTGTGCCTTGCTCGGTCGAGGCAACCGGGTGAAATTCGGGAAAGTAATCGGTAGCAAGAATATCACGTAAAAAAAAAAAGACTTGTTTGCCCAGCCGCTGCCATTGCCACTACTACTGCGAGCGATACCATCGACCGTGCCATTTATATACTGCGCTCCACCAAGACGGCGGATGATCTTCCCAGTACTGGCATCCCATTGAGTGAATTCCTGTCCGGTCCCCCCACCTTCAACAACATACGTCGCGGTGCCCAGCAGCGATTTTCCATCGGGCGAAAACTGAATTCTAGCGCCGTCCATCCCAAAGCCGGACGATGAGAGCGGCGCAATGCTTTTGGGTATTTCATCGCCATGCAAAGTCCATATTTTAACGAAACCGCAACAGTTTTCGGAATAATCCTGCTCCCATTTAGTGAAAGCGGCGGCTAGCTTTCTCCCATCGGGAGAAAAGGCCAGCCCGACTGAGGCATCTCTCTGTGCCTCAGCGGCAGCTTCTTCGGGGTCCTGCGGCATGGGTGTTTCGGGCTGCTGTTCAACGACATCGGAAAGCCCCAACGCGAAATTGCGCAACTTGGCGGTTTCCTTTGCCGGTCGGAAATAATCTTTCAGCAAAGACCCACGAGCAACTTCATGCACCTTGACGATGCCACCGGGCAGACCATACGCAACCAACTTTCCATCTGGCGAAACCGCAACCTGGGATTCGTCGGGTGCCTTGAATCTGGCCACTCGCTGCCGCCTTTCCAAGTCCCAGATGCCAACGCCGCCGTCTTTTCCAATGGAGTAAAAACCGCTCCCGGAGTTCAAGTACTGGGCAGCCACCAGTGTTGAATCGTGGCTATAGATTTCCGGTTTTTCGTCATCGGCGCCGGACCAAACCGCGACCGTTGCGCCTGCGCGCACCAAGACCCTTCGGCCATCACCATGGAAAGCGACATCGTCAATCGGACCAAGGTTCGGCATTCGGGCAACCAGCTTGCCAGTCCGCACGTTCCACGTGGCAGCCGTTCCATCGTGTGAACCCGAAACAAGCAGACTTTCATCGCGGTTAAAATCAATCGACGTCACGCGGTCCTGGTGTGCCGAGAGGTAGAAGCGATCCCGGTTCTTATCGAGCGCTCGCTGCAACGCCAATCGCGCTGCTGGCAGGTAAGGCCGCGTGCGTAGCGTTTCGTCTTCTGAACCCGGATTGGGCAATGCCGCCAGCGCCAGGTTAATCGCCTCAGCCGTTTGACCGTTATCCGTGAAGTTGTTGGCGCGCTCGGATAAGAATTGAGATTGCGCGAGAAGCGCGTTGGAAAGTTCTTTCTCAGCTACCCGCTGCGCTTCGGCTGCAGCAAATGCCCACCAAACAGCAGCACTGGCCAGAAGCGCCAATGCGCCAACAGCACTCCAAGCCCAAGCCATGTTTTGCTGCTGCTGCTGTAATTCTTCTGACAGAAGGTCTTCCTTTGCTCGACCCTGAATTGCTGCTGCGATACCTGCAACTCTGCGGACGAACTCGCGGTCCTTCCGGCTGATCTGTTCCGGCGAGCCGCGATACTCGCGCAAATCAACCCAGAACGGCTCATGTTCGAAGGCGCCACGAAGCGACGGCGGCAGAGGCGAGGCCCCGGACCACTGAAAGTCATTTGCGGATTGGTCCCAGGAAAGGTCGCCATCGGTGAGAACCAGGAACAGCTTGCCCAGTGGTTTGTTTGCCAACCAAAAAGCTGCCTCCTTGTCGACCCAGGGTGACTGGGCCGACTCTCGCGAAGCGATTAGAACGAAGCTCTCCGATGCCCCCAGTGCGGTTTCAATCGTTGGCCAAAACTGGTGAGTTGGCACCAGTGTCGTGTCATCCCGAAATACCCTCAACGTCCGTCGCCGCCACCAGGGCTTGCCGAGAGTTTGCAGAACGCTCTGCACACCGGCGGCTACGACCCTGTCGTCACCGTGTTTGTAGGAGATGAAGGCGTCATATTTGCCCGACTTTCCTTGATTAGCAGGCCGCGCATGAGTTCCGGCCGGATCCAATTCGTCTGGAGGGATGGAGCTGGAAGCGGCCTGGCGAATTTGCGCCGAACCCGTTGGCCGGGTTCCTGCGACCTTGCGCAAATACTGCCCGCACTGGGTACAAAATTCCTGCTGCCGGTCTTTTACGATCGGCGCGCCGCATCCCGTGCAGTATTGAGCAATAACTTCCTGAGCTTGCATCGCTGAAAGGCAATCCTCAAAAAAAGCCGATCGATCTTATCCTATGGGGTCATGTCGTCTTTGCCCCGTCCACAGGCGGCCCTGTGTCAGTTATAGTGTCTTCGCTTTTGGTGTCTGGCGCCGGGTCAGGCTTTCCTTCAAATTTCTCGCTGATCCAACTAGCAGTTTTTTCAAACTGCCGATCCGTCCAGGCCCCGAGCCTTGTCTTCCCTGTTGGAAAGGGTGCAAGCAGCGCAAAGGCGAGGCCGAGGATGGCTGGGCTGAAATCCAATGCAAGCTGAAGGAAAATATAACCGGGCAACTGATCGTAGTAGCTCACGACCGCCCAAAACGGTCGTAGCGGACTAAACTCAGGTATCTCTGCCTTCTGCACCAGCACCACGCCACCACTTAGCGCTGCATCACCTTTTTGCCCGGTTGTGTTGACGGGGTTAGCGGCAACTACATCGGCTTGGCTGCCGGCTTGCACCGGGCCTTCAACTGGAGCGTTTGGCCGTGGTTGAGGTGGACTTCCTGGTGTCTGTGCCGCAGCATTCATTGCAACTGCAGGCACGAAGAATTCCGCTGCCAAGTTCGCGAAGGGAAAGGAGTTCAAGGTAGGTCGGGGAACCGCAACGTTTGAGTTGGCATTGAGCGCCGCGATGATCCCGGTTCGCGCCCCTGCCAACTGCTTTCTGAAATTGGCGATTTCGACAACAAGCTCAGATCGTCTCTGCGTTCCACAGTGTCGCCAAACCGAATAAGAACTGGTTTGGGCTTTCTCCAAATCCGCGTAAAGCGCATTCACTTGTGGCATGTTTGAAGACTGATCGAGGTTGATGACCTTCAATCGTATTTCTGCAAACCGACGGTAAATTGAGATCTCGGCATTCTGGAAAGTTAAGTCGTCCGGCTTATCGATGAACTGCTTCAAACAAGGTAATTCGAGCGCGAGGTTTGTCTCAGGCTGCTTGCCGTTACACCGTAGATCGGAAGGCGCTTTGGCCTTGAGAGCATTGAACTGGCTAACATTCTTGGAGATCTCGTCAATCCGGCCAATTTGCTCTGCGTAAAAGTTGTAAAGGGGCCCCTCCCCGGAGCCTCCACAGCCCGATCCAGCATTGAATTCCTGATCCCTACGTATTGAAAGGGCCTTGGTCTTACCCTCCAGTGCGCTCTTTAGCGTGCTCGCTTCTAGCTGTTTTTGCCCCGCGGCTCGCTGATAGTTCGCATCAAGCACGCGCCAATAATCGCTTGCATGGGCTTTCAATCCGGCCGTACCGCCAACGCCGATGATCCCGAAAATGGTTGAGATTGCCAGCGTCAGCGGGACCAGCAAGAACAGTCCGACGGAGAAAAAGCACAGCCGGGAAATCGTCCATTGGGCAAGCCGCATTCGCAGGAACACGAAGTTCCACCCGGCCCAGATTATCAGTGAAGCCAATGCTGAAAGCCCGACCGGCATACCGAACCGGAGCAGCCAGTGATCGTTAGGATCGACGATCTCGCTGTGGAGACCAATGGCGGTCGTAATACAACTGCCCACCATGGTTAGGCCCGTCACCCAGGTTGCCAACAGGTACCAGGAATGGCTTGGCAACATGACAAGCTCGGCTTGGCTACGAATGCGCTCCTCTTGAGCGGCGCTTGCGATATCTCTGAGATGCTGGGTTTGATATTCATTCCCCATGACGTGCCGCACAATGCGCGGAGCCACGAGGTAAATAAGCGCGTAACAGCCAGCAAATATCAGCCAGATACGCGCGGCCCCTTCGACAGAGGCTTTTTCGCTGAGACCGCCAACCAAGCTTACCAGAATAATGCCGCCAGAGACGAAGATGGCGCAATGGAGACCCCAGTGCAGAAGCCTGGGCAGGCCATAACGAACAAACAAGGCGCCTATTCCACCGATCAGGGCTAGGCTGGCAACGATAGTCTGCCATATCGGAAGGCTGAACGCTCCTTCGATCAGGTTCAAAGAGATCAAACCAAGGAGGACTCCAAGCGATGCCACCTGAAGAATATCAATCGGAGTAATATCGTTCAGTGCCGCTGGAAAATTCCTCGCGGTAAGTTGCCCCCGCTGGTATTCAGAAAATTGATTACCTCCCGAGGCAGCCTCGGTGCCCAAAACCGCTCCACAAGCGCCGCAATGGCGATCATCAGGGTGCGGATATGTACCGCAATTACTGCAATGCAATTTGCCCTCCGCTTACGCCCCTGCGTCATAATACCAATAACTAAAGAAATCCGTCCTCTAGCAGGCTGTTGAAGAACTCATGTGGCTCGCGACACCTGTCACTTTTTCGCATTCGGCCAGAAGCGGCGCGCAGCGCGATATGGTATATCGGGCCAGTGCCGCGACGCCGCCGAGGCGAAAAAGTGCGGTGTCCCAAGGGGATGCGGCGAAATTGACTGCCGGACTGCGTTGCGCCGGTTTGCCGTGGGGTCCACCACGACTGCACCGGACGCGTCTTGCCGGCAGTCAATTTCGTCTCGCATCGCGACCTCACTGAGTTCTTCAACAGCCTGCTAAGGCGAAAGCAGGTCGGCGCCTAATGCGGCGGCCGCGATTTCTTGCCTTCATCGCAGAGTGATGTCTCCTCCTGACGCGGTGGAAGGCTAACCCGACGGACGCTTGAGAGGCAAGTTCCGCCAGCGTCTTGTGGCAGGATGGGTCATTTTGAAGGTGTGGCGGCCACGCCACGTTCGGATTAGCAGAACAATGCTGCAGATTGACGACAAGACAGGGAACTTGCGCTCGTCCACCTCGCGATCGACGGCAAGCTACGTGGCTGCGATGTCGTTGCTATCCGGGTCGACGATTTGGCGCCCAGCGGCTGCGCCCAAGACCGCGTAGCAATTCGGCAGAAGCAGTCCGGCCGACCGATAAGGTTCGAGTTGACCGAACAAACGCGAATGATAATCGAAGATTATCTGCGGTTGTCCGAGCGCAAACCGGGTCGGTTCCGGTTTGCAGTTCGCGGAGGCTGCTCGGGCCTTTTGCAAGATCTGCCTTCGTGGCGGCGAGCTGGTGAATAGATCGGGCTCGACCGCGCCCATCCAAGATCGTCTCGGTCCATGCACCTTCACCTCAATTTTTCCTGCGGCCTAAGTTTTTCCTTTTTCGGTTTTTGTTCCCGCCTTTGTTGAATTTTGGAAATTTCTTTCTGACGGCTTTCTTGCGTGACTTACAGTTCGGCCATGCTCCGACCTTTCCAAACTGCCTGCAGCTTTTCTTTGGCTTGTTGCGGCACTTGGGCCATCTGCCGATCTTACCGATCTGCCTGCAGGTCTTCTTCGGGCGGTTGCGGCACTTGGGCCATTTGCCGATCTTACCGATCTGCGCGCAGGTCTTCTTCGGGCGATTACGGCACTTGGGCCATTTGCCGATCTTGCCAATTTGCGCGCAGGTCTTCTTCGGGCGATTGCGGCACTTGGGCCATTTACCGATCTTGCCGATCTGCGCGCAGGTCTTGATCGGACGATTGCGGCACTTGGGCCATTTGCCGATCTTGCCGATCTGCGCGCAGGTCTTCTTCGGGCGATTGCGGCACTTGGGCCATTTGCCGACCTTGCCGATCTGCGCGCAGGTCTTCTTCGGGCGATTGCGGCACTTGGGCCATTTGCCGATCTTGCCAAGTTTGCGGCAGTCGCGTGGGGGTTGGGCAGTGGTACTGGTGTTATTGCTGCCGCGTATGCAGCGGGCCCCGCCAGAGCGACCAATTGCGACGCGTTTTGCACCCTTCGGGCATTGGCAAATCCATCCAAACTCAGACTGCTTCTTCAGCGATCCGCCTTTACATGTGGGACGGGGTCCGCTTGTGCCAGGTTGCGTGCGTGTGTTGCCGCCGGGTGGTCGCTGACGCACACAAGTCTTGCCGTTCCACTTCCTATTCCTGCCACAGGTGCAGCGGCCCTTATTGTTGCGGAACCGCGGCTTCGGGCACGGGCGTCGTTGACCAGCATCTTCAGTGTTGGCCGACCGGTTTGTTCCACCCACTTTCCAACAGGTCTTGCCGATCCACTTCTTGCCCGGACCGCAAGTGCAGACGCCCTTCTTGTTGACGGAGCGCGGCTTCTTGCACAGACCACCACTACCCAGGTTTCCGTTGGAGCCTTGAGTGCCTGCTCGCGAGGGGCGGCACTCGAAACGGTTTTTTGCGGTACGGACCGGCCGTTTTCCAGCACCGCATTTGCAAGTCCACCTGCCTGTTCGGGCACGGCGCACCGGCGTGCCGCCGCGGCAGCCTATGCTCGTTGCTCCGCCGCCATTGTTGGCGCCACCCTGGTTTCTGTTGGCTCCTGGGACATTGACCTGACCCGGTTCAATGGAATTTGAAGGATTGAACCTGCCACCGCCGTTATTGTTGCCAGGCAGGGCGGGAACCACGATGCCTCCACCGTTATTAGGCGCGGGTGCAGCCGGGACCGCTACGCCGCCGCCGTTGTTGTTACCCGGCGCGACGGGAACCACGATGCCACCGCCGTTGTTGTTACCCGGCGCGACGGGAACCACGATGCCTCCACCGTTGTTGTTGCCCGGTGCGACGGGAACCACGATGCCTCCACCGTTGTTGTTAGGTCCGGGTGCAGCCGGGACCGCTACGCCGCCGCCGTTGTTGTTACCCGGTGCGACGGGAACCACAATGCCACCGCCGTTGTTAGGTGCGGGTGCAGCCGGGACCGCTACGCCGCCGCCGCCATTGGTACCGCTGTTGGAACCAGGAACAACTGATCCTCCTTGTGGGCGAGCGCACCAGAACCGGTACTTGCTTTTCGACCGCCCGATCTTGCGGCGCGTCCAACCACCGGGAATGGAGGAATGGTTGCGATAGACTTGCCAACCCTTTTTGCAGCGAGGCTGGCCGCAGATGATGGTTTTACCGTGCGACCTGACGTTCTTTAGATAGTAGCCGCGCGGCTTGCCGCGGAACTGGTTGAAGCGGTCCCAGCCGGCAGGGCAGGCGACGTTTGCGGGCTCTTCAATCAGCGGGCTCTCACTTTGGCCTGGCGGGTCGGCAGGCTCGCCATAACAACGCCGGCCGTTCCATTCGGTGCCCTGCGGACATTCGCACAGGCCCTGGCTGTTCAAAGCCATGCCACTGCTGCATTGCTCCGATGTATCCTCGTGCGAATTGAATTCGTGGCAACCCGTTCGCAGCGAGGCCATGGTTGTACGATCGCCATCGGGATTGCCCACTAACGCGTCGACATCGGTGTTGAGCACTTCTGGCATGTTGACCATTGCGCAGTTGCGCAGGGGACCAGGACCAGTTCTGTTTGAGGCTTCCGGCATCCGCACCGTTACGCGATGGGTGACAGCTTCGCGAGGGCCCAATTGCAGATTGGCAATGCAGCCGAACGGCAAGCGCGTTGGCTCCACCTCACAGCCCAGCGGAGGCTCGATTGACACGATACGTGCGCCTTCGAGCACTGAACCGTCACGGGCTGTTATTCCATCGACAATGGCAGCGCGACCGCGGAAATTGCCGCCGCCGGAATGCTGGATGGTGACATCGAATGAGCATTCGCTTGCCGGTCCACACCGGGCCGGTCCGGTCTTGGTGACGCGAAGCTTGTCAAAGTCCGGCCCGGGGCCGCTCTTATAAGCGATGGTGCCGTCGCCGCCGCCTTCGGCGCAAACCGATTTCTGCTCTTCGGCGACGTTACCTGAGTCCGGACGGTAGGTAACGTTGGCACAATTCTGGAAGCCTTCGTTCTCAGCCCAGACCTGCACCACGAATGAGCGGGATTGGCCAGGGCCCAGGTGCTGTCCATGGACCCGACACGACAGCCGTTCTGTGGGAACGGGGCCGCAGCGCCAGTACGTCTCTTCTTGATCGACGCGCATGATCTGAGCAGCACCGCCGCCCAATATCGTCGAGACGTCATCGACAACAACGTCGCCGTCGGGCCTATGGTTGCCGTTGTTGGTCACCGTGATTTCGCAGGGCACCCAGCGGCCGCCGACGGGTGGCTCGCAGGTCTTGGCGATCGACAAGTCGGCTTGTTCGGGGGCCGCCAGTGCGCCTTCATCGCAACTTGGGCCGTTGTTGGCAGAGTTTGTGTCGCCAGCCACATCGATCAGGGACGCGCAGTTACGTATTTTTCCATCCGTTATCGTGCCGGGGAAATAGCTATCGGGATAGACGAACAAGACGATGTTTGGATCTGTCGGGTCTCCGGTGAATTCGCAGCGGAACTTCTTCATGTTTGCCGCGTCGCGGGTGCAATTCCATCGGTCGGCTGGTTCGAAGCGCACGGAGACCGGTGTCGCATCGAATTCGTCTTCGATGACAATGGGGCCGGTTGGCTGGGCATCGCCGACATTTGCGACTGTGATCTTGAAACCGGGACGGCCCAGGAGGATGCCGCCCAATGGACCGGGTGCTCGGAATCCGACCACCTCTTTCTTGATTTCAAGGTCGGGGCCGCCAGCGGTGGGATCTGCTGGCGGGAAGCCAGGATCGCCAGGAGCGGGGGGATCTTCGGGTGGATCGGCGGGATCGCTGCCGTCACCGGGCGGATCTGCCGGCGGGAAGCCAGGGTCGCCAGGAGCGGGAGGGTCCTCGGGTGGATCGGCTGGATCGCTGCCGTCACCGGGTGGATCTACTGGCGGGAAGCCAGGGTCGCCAGGAGCGGGAGGGTCTTCGGGTGGATCGGCTGGATCGGTGCCGCTGCCAACGCACATGTCGTCAAACGTATGCACGCCGCTACCGGTCGGTGTCAGTCCCTCGACACAGTTCTCGAAACTTTCGCCAGGGCCCAGTTTGAATGTCACGTCGAATGAACGCGGCGAACCGGGAAGAACTGTCGCGCCGTCGATGATGCAGGACACGTTGCCGGCGCCGCCGATGTTGCAATCCCAATCGGCTGTTGGTGCGTCGGGTGTAACGGTGTCGATCTGCAAGGGCGTGCTGGTGGCACCGCTGATTAGCTGTGTCACGTCGTTGACGAACAACAAGCCGCTATGGGGTGTGGGGCCGGAATTGGTCAGCGTGATTGTGCATGTCACCTCGCCGCCAGAGGGTGGGGCACAGGACTTGTCGAGTTGCAGTCCGCCTTCCTCTGTCGGTTCGGGTACGGGGTCGGTGCCAGGATCAGGTGTTGGTAACTGTCCGGTCGCGCAGGCGGGGTTTGCATCATCGTCCTGGGCAAGGTCGACGCAGTTTTCGACATTCGGGTTTGGGTAGCCCTCCATTGGGACGATGGCAACGATCGTCAAGGTATCCTGGGCCATCGGCGGCAGGGGGGAGCCGGCGTAACTGCGCTGGCAGTCGAAGCGCTGGCGGCCACCGTCCTCAACGCACGTCCAGGGCGGGGCTGGGCCATGCTCGAAGGAATGCACGGCGCCGTTGGGAAATTCGTCACTTAGATTGACATCACCTGCATAAGGCGAAGTTCCGGTGTTGGTGATGATGATGTCGTAGGTGCATTGGGCAAACCCGTCCTCAATAGCCTGGCAAAGGCTGCCCTCATCTGAGATGAGCTGTTTTGAAACTTCAAGCTGCGGCCCGTCGCCCTCACCTGGAGGCGGCGTATCGGGACATGCACCCGCTTCGCATACCGGCGGCTCATCGCAGTCCTCACCCACGCACACCGGGCCTGGAGGGGGTGTTCCCGGTGGCGGAGGTGCGCCTGGAGGAGGCGGAGGAGTTCCAGGAGGGGGCGGTTCGCTGGGAGGCGGTGCGCCAGGAGGCGGTGTATCGGTCGGTGGTGGAATTGGCGGGCAATCGTCGCCCCGGCATTCACCAGCGGGGTCATCGATTGCGATGTCGGGGCGGGACGCGCGGCCGGTGCGCTCAAGTCGTTCTGGGCGTTCTGGGCGTCCCGGGCATGGGCTCCACATCTCGATGTCGCCGACGTGACCGCGCGCTTCTGGATCTTTAAAGGAGCCGTCGAAATCCACGTAATAGCTCTGCCAGGGCGGGGTGTTTTCAGGGCGCACCAGTGGCATCTCAGTCAACTGGAAGCCGTGCACATGGAATGGGCCGCCCTTGGCGAGCGCCTCTTCCAGGTCCGGGTTGTATCGGAGTTGTTCGCCCGTCTTTCCCAGCAGGACGTTACAAGCGGACGCGTCGCGTCGGCCCCGCTTGTTGTAACCGTAACCAACGTCGATGCCACCGAGGCCACTTTTGTGATCGGGTAGGAATCCGACGGCATATTCATCAGGAACTTGCTTCCATCCTGTCGACGGGCGGCGCTTGTAGCGCAAGACTTGCGCCTTTCCAGCTTCAGCGAATTGAGCGTAGTCGTAGGCGTTCTTGACGTGGCCGCGTTGGGCCAGGAACAGCACACCATTGTTCCCAAAAACCATGTCGGTGACCGGGAAATCGGTGTCAGATGAAACGTCGAATTCCTTTCGGGCATCTGAACGGAAGCTTCCGTCCCGCTCAATGCCGACTGACCAGACCTGGAGGCCTGCGAAGACCGCGTAATAGAGCCGTCCTTCTTTCACCGCGAGCCCATGAATGCGCCGGGCTGGGGCGGCAAAGCCCCAGGTGCCGGGATCTTCGCTGTTGTAGTCGGCGCTGGTGATGTCGAGGCGGTCGGAACTGTCGTGCGCAATTGGGTCAAGGTCCGCATTCTGCCGCCCGGTGACGCCGTGATCGAAGTGCCCCAGATCATTTCCTTCAAGGTCGAAACGATGGATCATTCCGGTATCCAGGTCGGACGCGAATAGCTGGCGGCTTCCTGGATCGTAAGCGATGTTGCCCAGCCCGGCTCCGGAATTGGCCTCTCCGTCCAGGGTGACGTTGGCAAACAGGCTGACATCGCCGGTTGCACCGTCGATGCGATAGATGCTTCCCGGGCCACCCGACAGCTCATCACCATGCTGGCCGTCCATGAATTGGGCACCCGGTTCACCTTGGGTAATGCGCTCGGGCCGGCCATCACCATCGGCATCAGGAATGACGATCTGGAGGCCGTGGAGACTTGTCGCTGCGGCATAAAGATTTGCGGGTCGCGATGTGCCATCGCTATTCTCGCCATCGTCGAAAGCGAGGCCGAAAACCTGGCCGATTTTCGCGGCATCGATGATGAGGGGTGGTGGGGTGTTGACGAGTTGCCCCCGAGGGGCGTCACCGGCATGTCGAATGTTAAAGATCCGCAGCGACGCGCCGCTGCGGTTGATGAATGTCTCATCGATAGGATTGACGCGGGGAGGCAGCCCACGGGCTGGGAATGTCGTGCCGGAGAACCCGGTAACGGCAATACTGCCTGGTGCGATTGCGGCCGCACCTGTTCTGGCGCTTTCGGCTGGTGTCGGGGTTTCTTGGGCGTTTGGTGTCGCTGGGTGGAAGAATGTGGCGGCAACCACTAACGCGGCAAGCAGATTCGAGGTAAAGGCGCGCTTCATAGGGGGCGTGTAAATGGCCACCCGGTTTGCCTTAATTGCGTTGCGGTCAGCGGGTTGCATTCCGTCAACTCCAAGCGGCCCGAAAATTGGTTCCCACAGCAGTCGCGTCTTGCCTTGAAATGTCATTAGGTCGTATTGCCGCCCGCGTTTCGCGGGGCCGGCAGACAACAATGAATTTGCGATAACGTAGCACGGGTTTGGGAGAATGCGGGAAGTTAACTTGACAAGGCTAATGGGTACGGCCCCGCCCGCGCGCGAGGTGGCTGCCGGGCAATTGTCCGCTGAATCGACCAACTTCCGGGCTGTGGCAATGTTGCGCTCAACATTCTGCATTAAGGCCTCCATCGACGCGTGTTCAGGGCTCAACGGCCCGTTCTTGTTCCATTGGTCGCTGGAAGTCTGAATCCGGTTCATTTTTTCGGGCGTCGGTGCAATCGGGCGAATGCACCAACGCCGCAAAAAGCGGTCGCCGGAGATGGTTCGCAGTGTAGAATGTCTTTTGCGGACCATTCTCTTTGAACCGATTGCGATCCGGCGGCGACCAATACTGTGGAACAGGATTTCGATTGGCGATGAATTCCAGAGCGCGCAAATCCGACGACCGCCAGTTGGTGAAACGCATTGCCAACGGCGAAAAGATTGCGCTGCAATTGCTGTTTTCGCGGCACCACACGCGCGTTTTTCGATTTGTCGACCGTCAGGTGAGGGATGCCTCTATGGCCGAGGAGGTGACAAACGATGTGTTTTTGGATGTCTGGCGACAGGCCGGACGTTTCGAAGACCGTTCAAGCGTTACGACATGGCTGATGGCGATGGCGCGCAACAAGGCCCTTTCAGCCCTGCGCAAGCGTCGCGATGGGCAACTGGATGAAGACTACGCTCGGCGTATTCCCGATGAGGCCGACGATTCAGAGGTGAGGCTGCAGAAGACTGACAAGGCCGATGCGTTGGCCACGGTCATCGCAAGATTGTCGTTGGAGCACAGGACGGTGATCGACCTCGTCTACTATCAGGAAATGTCCATTTCCCAGGTCGCTGAAGTTCTGGCCATTCCGGCCAATACGGTGAAGACCAGGGTGTTCCATGCACGCAAAAAGCTTGCCGGCATGATGAGCAATGCCGGCATCGACCGGGGGTGGCCATGACAAACAGTGAGGACTTCGCCATGACGAAGCAAATGGATGAAACAATCGCTGGCCTACTGCCTTTTTATGTGGCCGGGACTCTCGACGAGGGCGAAGCGAGAATGGTTGCGCGATGGCTGGAGAGCGATCCGCGCGGATCAGAAGCGCTCCAAAGGGCCCTCGAAGAACAGGCGCAAGTCATCGCTGCGAACGAACGCATCAAGGTGCCTTCGGGGGGCTTGGCACGGCTCATGGAAGATGTTGCCGCCGAGCCGCGAGTTGCGCGCCGGTCGCCACCCGGCCTGAACCTTTTCGATCGAATAATGGGTTGGATCAGGGAAGCGCCCCCGTCGATGTCGTGGGGGGCTGTAGCGGCTTTGGCACTGGTGGTCGCCATCCAAAATGTGCCTCTGCCCTTCGGCGGGACTGATGCGCCTTATGAAGTTTCATCGGGAGGGCCGGTCGAAAGCGGCAAGCTTTATCTCATTCGGTTTGCCGACGATGCCGACATGGCGGCGGTCAGCGCGGTTTTAAGTGACGCCGGGGCGGTGATCACAGATGGACCCAAGGGCAATGGCAACTACGTCGTGCGCTTAGCTGAGGGCGGCGCATCGGGGTCGATCGAAACGAGACTTGATGCGTTGCGAGCCAAACGAGGCATCGTGAAGCTGGTCATCGAAAAATCCAATGGCAAGAAATAATGTTGCGCAGAACGAATAGGGTCCGGCTGCCCAC
Organism: Alphaproteobacteria bacterium; assembly: GCA_022600345.1. Classification (GTDB taxonomy): domain Bacteria; phylum Pseudomonadota; class Alphaproteobacteria; order Rhizobiales; family Hyphomicrobiaceae; genus Filomicrobium. The sequence goes on from JAHZKP010000040.1 coordinate 16,508, forward strand.
GCTGGCCGTTTTGGGGCTGGCTTCGGCCTTTGTTGTGACGTTCGCTGGGGAAGTGGCCCGGGCGCAAACTTGTGTGTCGGCGCCCAATGCCTCCCGCCCGTCCGTGGGCCGGGGGGACGTGCCATCTGAAATGGCGCAAATCCTGCGCGCTGTGCAAGCCAATCATCAGGGCGTCTGCCGGCGAACGGGTGCGGGTAAAAGCCGGCTGGCGCGAATCGATTCCGATGCACCGGTTCGGAACGCAGAGTTGCGCGACTTGACCGAGGAACCATTTGTCAAAGACGAGGTGATCGCTTCGATACCTGGTGACGGCGACAACATTACCCAGATAGCTGACGCCGCGGGCCTAGGTGTTCTCAGCCGGCGCCGCTCCGCCTTGCTCAATGCCTTTCTTGTCCGATTTATCATTCCCGATGGACGCAGCGTTTCCCAGGTCGTTGTTGAGTTGGCAAATGACGACCGGGTCGGCACGGTTGCGCCGCAACACATTTTTGAGGCGCAGGCCGACGAACTGGAGAGCTCGCGGTTTGTCCCTGAAAAGCTTTCGCTACCGGCAATCTCGAAATCGCTCACCGGCAAATCGGTCCGGGTTGCTGTGATTGACACTGCCGTTGATCGAAAGCATCCGGCATTGAAAGGCGCTGTCGCTGCGACATTCGATGCATTTCCAGGGAAAACAATCACGGACAGGTCGCATGGTACGTCGATTGCCGGTTTGATCGCAGGCCGGCGTTCGGTTCGAGGTGTCGCGCCGAAAGCGCGCCTTCTCATCGCACGGGCGTTCGATGACTTCGGACGCGCTAAATCCAGCGGCACTGCCTCGCATCTCGTTGATTCGCTCGATTGGGCTATTGGAAAAAAAGCGCGCATCGTCAACATGAGCTTTGCAGGTCCGCGCAATGCCGTTTTCTCCAAAGCACTGTCGGCTGCCGCAAAAAGCGGTGCCGTTCTTATCGCCGCGGCCGGCAATAATGGACCCAAAGCTTCTGCCGCCTATCCGGCAGCCGACCCTGCCGTCCTGGCGGTCACGGCGACCGATATCAAGGATAGCGTCTATTCCCGTGCAAATGCGGGGAGCTATGTGTTTATCGCAGCGCCCGGCGTCGACGTACTGGTGCCCACTGCCGGCGGGGGAGTCGATTTCGTGCAAGGCACGTCATTTGCCGGGGCGTTGGTGTCGGGAATTGTCGCGCTCTTGTTGGAAAAAGAACCGCAAAGATCGCCGCGCGATGTGGCTCAGGATCTGTCGCGAGCGGCGCGCGACCTTGGGGCACCAGGCCGCGATGCCACTTTTGGCGTGGGCCTTGCCAATGCGGCACTGACCGTTGGCGGGGCGGGAGCCGCAGCGGGCAAGTGAGGCCCTTCGAGCGGTTGCGCTTGGTGGACGTGGCCCAAGATGATCGGATGATCCCTGAAAGAACAACCTTCGCCGGAACAGGAGACACCGAAGGGGCCAATGTCATTCAACATGGCCCCGACGATGGGAGGAAACACAAGCTTAGTACAATGGATTTGTTCAGCGACTGAAGTGGCGCTTCAGGTTCTGGCTCTTCATGCGGGTCGTACGGCGGCGGAGGTCAGGGCATGACTTCTTGGTCCATCGGCTTTCAAAACCGCCCCGGCCTTTTCGCTTTTGCATCTGCCACCAGCAGTTCTCGAAGAACCTAGGTGCACCGACATTGCGCCATCCGCCGCCATATCTTGGTTTCTTGGTAATCAAAACGAGGTCTGAGTTCTCAGCCTTGTGCCCTGCCGCGAATGGCGCAGCGCTCAGGCCCGTCGCAGAGAGGCCATACATAAGCCCAGCGCCAGGGCTGAGATGGTGCTTTGGGACTTCGAAATTGTCTGGAACATTTTTTGATCCTCGAATTGGTTGTTGGTCATGTGGCCATGGTTGTGAGGTCGTTGGGGCATGCTTCGCTGTTTACTTTCAACTAACGAGCGTTGCGCCCTGCGGTCTCACAAAGTTGGTCGCAGCCCGATTGGAATTGGTTCTAAAAATTTTCCAATTTTTTTGAATTGGTCGCCGCGTGGTGTTTGCCGGGCTTGACTGTCGGGGCGCGCGATGCAGTCCTCAGCCAGCGCCATTTCGTCTTGCGGGCAAGTCCATTTAGGGCGTTTAATCTGCCGACGTATCGATGGTTGACGGCTGGCGTCTCAAAATGGTCTAGCAGGCTGTTGAAATTGCTTTTTCGGCCTTTAGTTGATGGCTGTCAGATCGAGCTGAGGTGCGGTCTTCGTGCTTGACCACGTTCTGCTCGACGAGAAATGGCAAAATTCAATGGTGCTCAGTGGGCTGCTGGTCGAATTTC
>JAHZKP010000041.1 GCA_022600345.1 Alphaproteobacteria bacterium
GCTGCCCCCATTCGCGCCAGCTGATTCCATTTCCGTCGTCATGACTTCCTTGCCCTTCCTTGAATGAGTCCATCATCAAGTTTTTTGCATGAGCGTCGGTAACGCCGAAATGGTCAGCGAGGTTTTCAGCCTGCTCGGAAACGGCGCGGTTGAAAGTAATCTTGTCGCCGTTCGCCATTCTGACTTCGACTTCATGGGCAGCGCTCAAGGCCAAGTCACGGGCATTTTCTTTCGGTGCGTCTTCGCGCGCCTTCAAGCCTTCGCGCAGCTGGTTCATCGTCTGGCCGGTGCGTTCCTTGAACAAATCGCGGATCGTGCCTTCCACTTTGCGGGCATCCATGTTTTCCGAACGGGCCATGGCATAGGCATAGTCCTTGAGCTTGTCCTTGAAGGCACCGGTTCGGTAGATCTCGCGCTCCAGAATTTTTGTCACTGCAATCGCTTCGTCGAATTGCGGATCGGTCAGAAGCCGACCGGAAAAACTCTCCCGCGCCTTAAGTAGGCGAGCTTGTTCTGTTTCATCTTGCGCGCCAGGGGTTGCGCCGTTCTGGGCTAAGTTGGCCTGGCCATTGGCGAGCGCGGGATTGGCATATCTTGTATCGGTGGTCATAGGTGGGCTCCTTCGGTTAGTGGGCAGTTCAGTCGCGCGAACGCGGACGGGATCGCGACTTCGCATGGATAGGATTGCCGTTCTCGCGGGAGACTTCGTCTCTGGGGCGAACGGGTGAAATGTCATCCGGGGCGCGATCCTCGGAACGCTTGCTGATCTCTTCGAGAGTGCGCGTTTCCTGTCGGTCAAAAAGCGACAGCACTGCTTTGTGCGTAAAGCGCACCTGGCGTTCAGCGCGCATGCGCAAGCCGCTCTTGTCGAACTTGTCCTGCTGCGCCCAGCCAGGTTGGAAGAAGCGGTCTTTTTGTCCCGCCTCGTTAAGCAGACGCTTGATGGCGTCGTTGACACGGTCGTCATAATGGGCGCGGTAGGTCTTTTCTTCTTTGCTGCGCAGCTGATCGAAATGTAGGATGGCTGACAGTGCATCGCTTTGGTCTTTGCCCTTGAGTCCCATTTCGGCCAGCATCCGCAAGCCTGCAAGATGAAACGTGCTGCGAAGTTTCTTGGCAATATCGAGACCGCCCTGCGTTGTGTCACTCATAGCTAGGTTCCTTTATTCGGATGTGGCCATGCCACCTTGCGTCTTAGCGAAGCGGATGAGCGGGCAGTGGCCGTTTTCAGGATGATTGAGAGTGAAGGCCTGCGTCGGCCCCAGATAGGTACAGCGGACGTAGAAACGTTTCGCGAATGGCTCGTAGCCCTGACCGTCATCTCTCCAGGAATACGACCATCTGAGATGCGGCCAGCCATAGATGGCGACAACCAAGTAGATTCCGACCGGCACGACGAGCCACAGCAGATAGCTGAGCCGGAAAAAGCGCACACTCATGCCATGCCCTCCCCATCCTGTTTGGGCGGGGCCGGCAACGTCACGACCGGCTGCGGCGGTAAGCGCGCGCCCTCAAGCGGGTTGTCATCCAGATCGGAGCAATAAGGGGCGATCTGGTTTTGCCGGATCTTCTTGGCGTGAATAAACCCGACATCTTTGATGTGGATGATCTGCTCGTCATTCGGCAGTCGCATTAATTCTTCGGCGGTAAAAAGCCGCTCGCGCACCTTGGCAATGTTGCCGCTGAACTCCGCGCGGTCGGACTGCAAGCCCATGCTGTGGCTGATATGAAGGGCTTCGCCGATGGCCTTCGACACACGTTCGGCTTCCGTAAAAGAGGAAAACCCGAACCACTGCTTGATGACAGCGTTTTCTTCGATGGTGAGCGTCTCCTTGTCACCATATTTGCGCTCAATCTCCGAGCGCGATTGCGCCACCATATGCACGTTGCCGCCATAGGCGCGCATGGTAGTGAGCCGCGCCACCAACTCTTTCAGCGGCGCGTTGGTGAATTCATCCAGGATGAAATCTACCGTCAGCCCCTTGGTGCCAAGCAGTGCCTCCATGAAGGACTGCAGGTGAAGCGCGAAGTACGGTCCAAGCCTATCCATGTGGCGCTGCGGCCCAACGATGAAGACTACATAGTTTTCCTGCAGCAGATCGAGGTGCGTCTTGTCGGCATCGGCGCCGGCAATATGAAGTGGACTGCCCGCAGAGAAGATCCGTAAGGCTTTGAGGATTGCGCCGCGATGCTGTGAGAAATGTTCGGCGTTCTTCTGCATTTCTTCGGCATGGTGGGCGAGGGCTTTAAGCGCCCGATCATCGCTTTCACGATCAATCCGGACCGCCGCGTTAAAAACTTCAGGATCGGACAGCAAGCTCCAGACAGCGCCGGGATAAGTGTCGAGCCGCCCGTGATTCAGGATCGAGAGCTGGCAATATTCAGCCAACGTTCGTGGCTCGTCGCGCCAATAGGCGTTGCGCTGATCGCGCGGCGGTTCTTCGATGATGGCGTTATTGGCATTGTCGGTGGCAAAAACCAACTCGCCCTTTTTCGCTTCATGGGCGGCAATGATTCCGCCATACGGGTTGAGGCCTATCCGTAGAGGGTGGTCGATACCAAACATCTTGAAGTCGTCGATGATCGCGACTTTGCGACCGTAGGCAGCGCACATTTTTGCGCACTGCGCGGCGATCTCGCCATCCTTGACGTCGGTGACGATGACAGTGCGGTTCGGATCGGCAATCAGGGATTGCAGCCATGGCACTGCGCCGCAGGTCGTTTTGCCACCACCAGCCGCAGACAAAAGAAGTGAATGGCATGGCTTCGGCTCATGGATCGGACGGCCGTCCATGGTGAGGCCGAGCAGCCTTCGAGCTGGCTTGCCAGAGTTTTGTTTGGACTTGAACCAATTGTTGCTAGCCATCGATCACCCCTGCATTTTTAAGGGCGTCATTAGAGGCCATCTCGGCATTCTTTTGTGCCTTAGCTTGTGCCTGATATTCGGCAAGGGTGCGGTCGCGTAAGTACAGTGTGATCATGCTTTTGATGGCAGCAACCAACATTGAAATGGCCGCTGCGCCGCACAGGATGCTGATGACGCCAAAGCCCCACCATTTAGCTGCCGTCGGCCAGCTCACCCAGGCAATAGCGGCATTCAAGGCAGCGCCCAAAAGCTGCGCGTTGATGGAGGCGATCATGCCAAAAGAGCGTGTTAAGCCATTCATTTTACGCGCCCTCCGAATTTGCTATCAGGGAGCGCGCGCAAGCTGGCGACGATCTCGCGTCGAACATTTTGCAGGCTGCGATATTGTCCCCAGACGGCACCGGCCAATTCCGTGCCTTTGGTTTCGCGTGAGATGAGTTTCAATTGCGCAATGGTATGTCCGGCCAGAAGACTCAGAATCGCAAAGCCTACGAGGCAAGCGATTTCGTACAGATGGAGCAAGTCCGAAAACGCCGCTGCAAATGCCAGCGCGCCGATTGAAAATAAGATCGCGCCGGCGAAGAACGGGCGACGCACGCTGACGACGGTAAGGTTTTGCAAGAGATAAGAATCGCGGTGCGTGTTGACCGCGCCGTCTGTCACGGTGACATGGCCGAGGATCATGACGCACCTCCGGACTTGGTGATCGCCACACACTCCGGTGTGTTCAATGCGCTTTGCAGTGCTCCATCGAGATTGCGGATGACAGTTGGCCGGATAAGACGCGCGGACCCGGCGAAAAGCCCGACCGAACCGCGCTTGGTTTCACCGACATAGGAAACTGCGCAGTCGCATCTTGAGCGCGCACGAGATGTGGCAGCGGCCAGCCGTTTTTCTTTCCACTGTTCGAGTTGCCTGTTGGCCGCGTTCTTTGCATCAAGCATCTGGCAAGCCGCTGCGCCGCCCATGGATTTTACAAGGTGACCCATATCTGGACCCATCAGGCCAAAGACGTCATCGCAGCCGATCTGCGGTGTGGGAACAGCCTGCGGGCGACTGGTTTGAATGTCGGATTTGACGGAGCGCTCGCATTGCTCGATCCAGCCGGATTTGTGAACCATCCGCTCCAAAATGACGGGCCCAGTGCCATACATGGAAACGCCAGCATAGATGAGACCAGCAACGACGATCCCGCCGCCGGAATTAAACAAGTTCGTTTCAATGGACACGATGACCTCCATGGCTGGCAAAAGGCGGGGGAGCTGATGGTGGCGTGCTATCGGGATCGTCTCGATAATTGCGCCAGATATGGCCGAGCAGCACGTAGACCCACAGCGTCAGCGGCATCACCAATTCAATCACCGCCGTCAGTGCGGCAATTGGAATGAAATGTCCGAGATAGGAGAAGGTCGAGGACACACCGGCCTTGTTTGGAAATTCGGGAGCAACAATCGCTTGCCGTTTCAGCGAAGACACTGCCCGCTCAACGGCCTCACCGTGACGGGCCAGTAAACTATTGATGGTATCTGTCGCAGCGCTTCGGCCCGGTATCCGGATGCCGGATTTGAGTTCCTTCGCGTAAGAAGATAGGAGAGAAACTGGCACCGACCCACGAAGACTGACCGCCCATTGCTTGATTTGTGAATCAATGCGGCTCAGCTGCTGGCGCTTGTCTTTCCGTGCCAAGCTGCCATCCCCAGCAACGCTTGAATAGCGAGTGAGACTATCATTCAAAGTGCCGAGAGCGCCGCCCCGTTTGGTTTTGCGTCCCTGAACCTGCGCCGCGATTTCGCGTGCTCGGCTTGCCACAGGCTCCAACGCACGCGTCACTGGCCCACGACCGCTGCGACCTCGGCCTGACAGGCAACCCTCGGCAATTTCGCAAGCGACGTTTCGGTCAATGTCTGTGACAGTGGCGGAAATGACTGGCAGCATCGCAGACGGCCCGCTCGATCCCGCATGCACAGATTCTACATAAGCTGCCAGTGCCAGCCCGTGCCGCTGCAATCTCAGATCGTCGACAGGCTTGATCGTCAAGCCGGCATAGGTCGATGCAAATAGTCCGCCGCCAACAATCAGGATGGAACTGACGCTGACAAACCCCGCCCACAAAAATCCGCGCGCAGCCAAATCAGCGCCGTCATCGACTGCATGGCGGTTGACGATATAGGAAACAAGTGTCGCGCCGCCGGTAAAGACCACGATCTTGAGCCAGCCCGACCAGCCAACGGGGTCAATCAGTTGCGGTGCGGATAGGCCGACCATAGCGCCCGTTGCCACGGCAAAGCAGGGCAGTGCATAATCTTTGAGATTGAATTTGGGTTTAGGCGGTAGCCGAACCGGCTTGATCCGTTCCATCGGTTTCGGGGCTTTGGGAACCGAGCGTTCGAAGCGTGGGGTGATGCGGCCACTCATGCTGCACCTCCTTCGATTTCCATCTCGCCCGACAGAAGCGGCTCATCACAGGGGCAGCACTTCATCAGCGCTGAAGGCTTTGCCCAGGCATTGAGACCGCACGCGGCACAAGTGAATTTGATGCGGTCCTTGGGTTTCTTGGGCTGTGATGGCGCCGACCCCGCTTCTTCGGCGGGAGGGATACCCGCCGCTTTTGCTTCAGGTGCCAACCTGTCGGCCCAGCGAATTTTGTAGCCCCGTTCGATAAGGGCCGTGGCCGCCTGTTCGAAGGCACCGCCTGGAATAATGTAGTGGCTGACTTTGGGGCCAATGCGTTTGCCACCCGGCGCACCGGTATCGGACGGCATCAAGCCAGCTACTTCCATGCGGTCGGCCCAAACCGCATCGTGATAGCCGCCTGATTTCTTGCTGGGCGGGTTCAATCCAAAATCTTCGCGCCACTGATGCACCATCTCGTGGACCAGCGTGGACAGCGAGTCGATGTCGCTGTTTTGTTTGAGATAATGCGGATTGAGGATGATCTCGTGCGCGATCTCGCCATTGGCATTGCGAAAGCGGTTCGGGCAGAACGCGCCGAGCATCTTTGGCTTTCTTGCCAGAGTAATCAGTGGCTGAGAAAGTTCACCATCGAACAGCTCGTCGTTGAAATGGTTGAACGCCGCTAACAAATCCGAATAGGCTTCTTCTGTTGGGTGCAGTGTGTTCGATCGTACGATTGAGTCTTTCGGCTCAGCGGCCTGATGGTCGGGAGAGAGTATTTGAAGGGTCACGATGCCGGTGTCCTTTAGCTGACAAATTCCGGCTTTCTTATTAGTCATCTAAAAGCTGTCTGATCCCAGC
>JAHZKP010000042.1 GCA_022600345.1 Alphaproteobacteria bacterium
AGCCCGCAGGGACGGGTGGATCTGCGCCAATCTCTGCGCAGCCCGTCTTGTCCGTAGCCCCGCTACGCACTGCGCCGGTCCACTTGATCTTGTCACAAATCCACCTCGTCATAATGGTTCGATTTGGTCGGAAAGGGCTCTGGCACCTAGGAGCAGAGCCGCATATCAGACGCCGCAATTACCTCTTCTGATCGCGCTGGGCATCCCACCAGTCGCCGGTTCCAAACCCAGGACCCTTTTCGGCGACGACATCTTGTTCGAAGATTCCGCCTAACACGCCGGTGTCGGCCTGCCGGGCCGGTGGCGGTGGTGAGTAGTCGCCAGCCAGAGCCTTGTTGAGCGCCGTCTTGATCACCTTGGTGCGCTTTGCCGTGCAGTAGCCATCGTCCTTCGCCGTGGCCGCGATCGTGCCCCGATAACCGGAATCATAAATGCGCTCCACGCGGCCCAGGTCGGCAACAGGCAGCCCGCCGGCGGCTTCCGCCGCAAGATAGTTGGCCCGAAGCGCTGCTGCATCGAAATTATAGCCGCACTTGGTCGCCCGGCCGGCGATCCGCCCGACATGCAGTGCCCGGCCCGTGGGCGTGTTGTTGTCTTTCAGAACCGGCGCGGCAGCCTTGCTTTCACCACCGCCAAACAAGGAGCCCGTGGTCAGGCCGTTGCCTGACGAGCAGCCAGCCAAAACAATGCCGGCAGATGCAATCATGGCGAACCGAAAAAGAGCGCGTGCAGACTTCATGACAGGGTCCTAGAATCTAATCCCGACTCGTTTTTTTCGAGAATTGCCTGACGCCCAGCCGCTGGTCAACACGTACAGGGGCGCGTCAGTTAGCCCAAATCGTTCAAAACAACGGCTTTTCCACGGCACAGTCGGTCAAAACCCCCAGACGCCCGGCCAAAATGGCCCAATTGCCACAACCCGTCCATCGCCCTGGCTGGATACGGAGCGACCGCCAAACCATCACCTGGATTTACCGCTTCAATTCCACGACCGCCCGGTCCAGCCCTTCGATGGTCAGCGGAAACATCCGCCCGCCCATCAATTCACGCATGATCTCAACCGATTGTGTCCAGCCCCACTGGTTCTCAGGAACCGGATTAAGCCAGATACAACTCGAATAAAGATCGCTCACCCGCTGCATCCACGCCGTGCCAGGTTCAGCATTCATGTGTTCGACCGAGCCGCCAGGAATCATGATCTCGTACGGGCTCATCGAGGCGTCTCCGACGAAGATCACCTTGTAGTCAGTGGGGTAGGTATTGAGGACGTCGAGCGTTGGAATCCTCTCGGTAAAACGCCGCGCGTTATCCTTCCAGACATACTCATAAAGGCAATTGTGGAAGTAGTAGTATTCCAGATGCTTGAACTCGGTCCGCATCGCTGAGAACAGCTCTTCGGCCTGCTTGATGTGCCAATCCATCGATCCGCCAACATCCAGGAACATCAACACCTTGACGGCATTGCGCCGCTCAGGCCGCAAGTGAATATCCAGATACCCGCGATTGGCTGTTTCACGGATCGTCGTGTCTAGATCGAATTCGCCCGGCACGCCCTCGCGTGTCAGTTTCCGCAGCTTCCGCAAGGCCACCCGCATGTTTCGCGTGCCCACCTCGATCGTGTCATCGAAATCCCGGAATTCGCGTTTGTCCCAGACCTTGATGGCTCGCCGATGCCGGCTTTCCCTCTGGCCGATGCGCACGCCAGCCGGATTGTATCCGTACGCCCCAAAAGGCGACGTGCCCCCGGTGCCAATCCACTTGCTACCGCCCTGGTGGCGACCTTCTTGTTCTTGCAGGCGCTTTTTCAGCGTCTCCATGATTTCTTCCCAGCCGCCCAGTTCTTCGATCCGGGCCATATCCTCTTTGCTCAGATGCAGCTCTGAGGCAGCCCGCAGCCATTCTTCAGGGATTTCGGCTTGTGCCTCGCCAGCCTCAGTCAGCCCTTCAAGGCCTTTGAAGACAGTCCCAAACACCTGGTCGAAGCGGTCTAGATAGCGCTCATCCTTCACCAATGCCGAGCGCGAAAGATAATAGAAGTCCTCGACCCGGCCATCGGCCACGCCTGACTGAAGCGCATCCAGTAGCGTCAGGTATTCACGCAGGCTGACCGGCAGTTTGGCAGCCCTGAGTTCGTTGAAAAAAGTGACGAACAAGATCTATCCCCGAGCAGTTTCTGAGATTCCAGCCCGCATCCCTTGTGAGGAAGGCGGGCTGGCGACCATATAACCGCAACGCACCCCACAAACAAAGAAGCCGGCCAAAAAGGCCGGCTTCCCAGGATATTTTAGAGTAGCGTCTCCCAACACAACTTTAGACGGTGTTGGAACACAATGCCGGATCAGAAGTTGATCAGGCCACCCATCTTGACGACGTCGAAGCCTTCAAGGTTGTTGTTGCCATTGACCAGACCAAGGCCCGCGCAACCGCCAGCAACAGCGTTGTTGCAGGTTACGTCACCCTCGTTATGGCGCCAGGACAACCACAACTGCATTGCAGCAGCATCGACGTTCTGGACGACGCCAACGCCGTAGTGGCGCATTTCCGAAGAGTCGACACCAGCGTTATAGATTGCCGTGAACATCGCATCTTCCTTCTGGCCATACTCACCGTAGAAAGTGGTGGAACCAAGAGCGAAGACTTTGCGCTTCAGACCAGCCTTCAGGTAGAACATGTCGCTTTCAGGCGTATTCAGGCCATTGCCGCGAGCTGCTGCGGTAACGTCGTTGAAGCCGTGAGCGTAGGCACCATAGAAGAACACACCCGAAGCAACGTGCTCGATGTAACCACCCAACTGCAGGTGACCGACATCCAGTCCACCGTTGGCGGATGCCTGAGCACCAGTAACCGACAGACCGGTACCGTTCTCATCGGTCGAGTGGTGGTAGGCGATGGCACCAGCGATCTTGACGCCGCTGAACTCACCAGCGTAGCGACCCGAAATGGCCCACACATCGTCTTCACCCCAAGATGCCGAAGCACCGAAGCCAGCGATGGTTGGAGTGTCATAACGCACGACGTTGCTTGGAACACCGTCGCAGTCACCGTTTGCGCCACCGTAACCGTCAAGTGTCTGACAGTTGGCGATGTGACCCCAAACAAAGCCGTTGTAGGTGTTGTTTGAGCGCGTGAAGAACGCGTTGGTGTCGTAAAGAACGTAGTTGGCCTGAACCAGCGAACCCGACCCGTCGGGCAGGATTGCCTGGTTGTCTGCAGCAGATGACTGCTGACCGACGCTGACGCGACCAAGGCGCTTGCTCTTCAAGTACCAGTAGGCGCTTTCCAGACCCAGTGCACCGCTCGAACCGGTCAACAGAGCCTGGGCGTTGCCGCCTGGGTTCAGGATGCCATCGTCAGCGTTCTGGCTGACCAGCAACGAGTCATTGTTGATGGCTTCGATCTTGATCAGGAAGCCCGCTTCCCACTCGCTGTTGATCTGGGCCTTACCAGAGAACGCGAAGTGCGTACCGATCGAAACCGAACCGGTGTCGGTGACGTAAACGTTGCTTTCGTGACCGTCGTCCCAGATCAGGACCTGCTGGGCAACGAAGCCGGATACCGTCAGAGAAACCTTGCGGTTACCCTTGCGGGCCGTGGTTGCTTCGAGTTCTGCAACGCGCTCTTCCAAGTCGGCGCAGCAGTCGCCGCCCAGGTCAGCAGCGTTGGCACCCGTGGCGAAAGATCCCGCCAAGAGGCCGGCTGCCAACATGGCGCTCAGGCTGTATTTGTTCATTGACTATCTCCTAGTCTGCTTTGGTTACCCGTTGGCGGACGCAAATACTCAATGCAATACTGATATGCCGAACACGTTCTGATGCGGCAGAAGTTGAAACCCCTGGAAAGGCTTGCCGCTCACAAAACGGAAATTGATTGATTCGTCGGTGCGCTACAATTGCGCCGAAGCGCCCAGGGCCGAGTCCGCTAAGTGTGTGTCAAAGCAGCAACGTGCTGTGCAGCCCGGCAACTGACGAATAAGTCTGCATTTGGCAAACCCTTGCTTTAAAAAGGGGCTTCAGCAAAAAAAATATGCAGAAATATCCAGCCAGGCGGCGAAAATGACCAAAATCGCGTCAGTTGCTGATTTGTGTGAACTGTAACGGGTTGTGATGTGAGGAAGCTGTGGATGCGCGCCAAGGCACCCTTTCGAATCCGAAATTCGTCGTCCGGTCGGTTTTCGTAGCAATAAAGTTCGTAGCAATAAAAAAAGCCACCCCGGTTTCCCGAGGTGGCTCTTGTTTCGTTGGCTTGTGTTCTGAAGCGTTCGATTAGAACGGGATCAGAGCACCGAACTTGACGAGGTCGAACTCTTCAAGATTGTTGTTGCCAGCATTCAGGCCGACGCCCGCACAGGTGGCTGCTCCGCCTTGGTTGGCGCAGGAAACATCACCTTCGTAGTGGCGCCAGGACAACCACATCTGCATGGCAGCAGCGTCGATGTTCTGAACGATACCAACACCGTAGTGATCAACCAGCGTGTCGTTGACACCAGCATCGTAGAGGAATGCTGCCATGGCATCATTCTTCTGGCCGTACTCACCGTAAAGGGTCGTGCCACCAAGGGTCGTCCACTTGCCTTTGATACCAGCCTTGGCGTACCAGGTTTCACCTTCAGGCGAGGTCCGGCCACGGCCCCGTAGTGCCGCCGTTACGCCATGGTCCTCTTTCGTGTAGGCACCGTAGACGAACAGACCGGTCGCGACATGCTCGGCATAACCGCCAACCTGGAAGTGACCGACATCAAGGCCGCCATTTGCTGCTGCCTGTGGGTTGGCGATGCCTGTACCCGTTTCGTCGGAAGATTCGTGGTAAGCAACTGCACCAGCGATCTTGATGCCACCGAATTCACCAGCATAACGACCCGAAACAGCCCAGACATCATCTTCGCCCCAGGAGGCCGAAGCCGAGAAGCCTGCGAATGTTGGCGTGTCATAGCGAACAACGTTGCTAGGAACACCGTCGCAGTCACCCGCTGCACCGCCGTAAGCATTCAGCGTATTACAGTTGGCCAGATGACCCCAGACGAAGCCATTGTAGGTGTTGTTCGAGCGCGTGAAGAACGCGTTCACGTCGTAGAAAACGTAGTTGGCCTGAACCAGCGAGCCTGAACCGTCAGGCAGGATTGCCTGGTTATCTGCAGCCGAAGACTGCTGACCAACGCTGACGCGACCAGCGGTTTTGCTCTTCAAGTACCAGTAGGCGCTTTCAAGTCCGATCGGACCCGTCGAGCCAGTCAGCAGGGCCTGAGCGTTGCCGCCTGGGTTCAGGATTCCGTCATCAGCGTTCTGGCTGACCAGAAGCGAGTCATTGTTGATGACTTCCAGTTTGATCATGAAGCCGGCTGAGACGTCTGACGAGATCTTGGCTTTGCCGGAAAACGCGAAGTGCGTACCGATCGAAACCGAGCCAGTGTCCGTGATGTAGACGTTATCTTCAAAGCCATCGTCCCAGGCAACGATCTGCTGGGCGACGAAGCCCGAAATTGTCAGGCTGACTTTGCGGTTGCCCTTGCGAGCCGTCGTGGCTTCAAGTTCTGCAACGCGTTCTTCGAGATCTGCACAGCAATCGCCACCAAGGTCGGCAGCAGATGCCCCCGTGACGCCAAAGCTTGCAGCCAAAAGGCCTGCAGCAGCCAGGGCGCTGATAGTGTTCTTCTTCATTCCCCTACTCCCGTCAACGGTACTAGGCCAGGAGCACTCATAACCAAACGACGCCCCACAAACCCAACCAATACATTACCGGCTAATCAGCACGCTTGTGAACCAATCGCCGATAGCCAAGCGCATCTATGCAGGAAATGTCTGGTTTGGAAACGTCTGGCGCGACCCAGGTGAAGCATTAGGGTTCCCTTGTTGCGTTAGCGCCACTTATTCATGATTCGAAATTGGTACGAAGGTGCAAAAGTGGCTGGATATGACCACCCCTGGGTTGCATGAGGCGGACTTGCTACTCGCCCTTACTCTTCCAAACCTTCTTCAGGATGTCGGGGCGCAGGTCCGGAAATGCCTGGTAGAAGATGTCCCGCGCCCGCGGCGGCCTAGCCTCAACAAACGGCAACGGTCGACAGATGGAAATGGCTGCAACGCCCAGGCGTGCTGTCAATGCGCCGTTGAAAGCACCCTCGCCAAGTCGTGCAGAGACACGGCGTAGCAAGTCCTGACCGAAGAATTGCCCCCAAAGATCGTCGGTCAAAGCGATGACACCGGAAGCTGCGATATGCCCGATTATCCACGTAAACAGACGCAATCCACCCAGAAAGCCCGGTTGCCCACCATAATTGCCGGCAACCCGGCGCACCATTCGCAAATTCTCGAATAAAACGAACAAGACGACCACGAAGGCGATCGGCACCACTGCCGACACAACCCCAACACGCCGGGCCGACTGATAGATCAGCTCCTGGGCTCGGCTGTCGGCCTGCTCAAGAAGAATGCGGTCAGCCAGACCCAAGAGCGAGCGGGCATCGCGCTTGTGCCGCTCCTGCTCGCGGAACCGGTCGAGTTCCCAACGCAGATCGCGGTGGCCGCTGAGGTTGGCTTTCAGTCGCGACACGGCTTTGCGGGCGATTCTGATATCGTCCAGGTTAATGGCCTTGTTGGCATCGCTGCGCAACCGGCCCAGCCGCGATAGGCGCCAGATCCCCAACAGTTCCCGCAACACCAGAACCACGATGGCAATTACGATGATCGTGGCAAGGCCGCGCGCCGCCCAGCCCAGCCAGTCGTCTCGCAGCACGGCTGTGGAAACAAAGTGCGCGTACCACAAGGAAAAGGCCAGCGCGGCCAACGCGAAAGTGGCGGCAACAAGCGTGCCAAGCCAGCCAAACCGCTGCCGGCGTTCAGGCGGAACAGCCGCAGCCGAGTGAGCGGCGTCTCCTAGACCGCCTTCGACGCCCGTTTTGCCCTCCTCGCCAGTACCCTCGCCCGTCCGAGCCCCAGCCCCAGCCCCAGCCCCAGCCCCTTCGGGTCCGCCAATGGGTTCTTCCCGACTGGGTTCCGAGACCTTGATGGCCGGATCGTCAGCCTCGAAAGCCCTGGGCTTGCGGCCCTTGTCAGACGGCGAAGTCATTTCAGATAGTCCTCAAACAGGAACGCGATAGCTTTTTCCATGCCGATATGCGGCCAGTCCTGGCCGCCCCACGGACTGCTCGCCCCAGGCATTATCGGTGGCTGGAAGCGCACGAAGCTGTAGTCTTCGGGGCGGGCCTTTGTCGCATCGAACGCATCGAGTGGATCTCGCGGCAGGTCACCGGGAAATACGACGCCCGCCTGTTGGCCATCGTAGCGCTTGCCGCTGACGCGCTCGCCGGCCCTTGGAACGCCGCGAATGCAGTGGAACGTCTCATCACCAGCCGCCTTGTCGACATCCTCGGTGGCCCTGAGGGCTGCCAGCGCAATGCACCGAAAGTCCGCGCCAGCCGAGCTCGCCCGTTCGCCCGCCCTTGCCACCGCCTTGCCCAGGATAGCTTCCAACCGGTCGTGCGACGTATTGTGGATATGGTCGGCCTTGGTGGCGGCAAATACGATCCTGTCGATCCGGCGCGGTAGAATGAACGACAGCCAGCTATTGGCGCCGGGCCGGAATGCCGCCATGACGCCATCGAGCCCCTGCTCAAGGTCGCCCAGCGCTTCCGCCCCGCCGTTCAGCGCCGACAGCACATCAACAAGAACAATCTGGCGATCGAGCCTGCTGAAGTGCTTTTCGAAAAAGGGTTGGACGATGTTCTGCTTGTACTTTTCAAAGCGCCGAGCCAGCAACGCCGCCATCGTCGGCCCTGTACCTTGTTTTGCAACCTTCGCCGGCTCACCGGCAGCCTGTCCGCAATTGCACGGAAAAAAGGTGAGCTGCGGCGAACCCTCCAGGTCGCCGGGAAGCAGGAACCGCCCCGGTCCCAGAGCTGCTCGCGATGGGCAATCGGCCCGCGCTTTGGTGATGTACTCGGTATAAAGTCTGGCCCCCTCGATGGCGACCTGTTCATCTTGCGCAGCCGACCCATCGACCGTCTTGAGGAACGATAAAAACGGCTCCGCGGCCCCAGCCAGGCCGTCGCCATTGGCGGCAAACAAGGTCTCCTTCGACCACTCCTCGTACGTCTGGTTCAATAAACCCAGGTCAATCAGCCACTCGCCCGGATAGTCGATGATGTCGATATGAAGCCGGTTGCTGAGCCCCATGGCTTCCCGGATGAAGTCCTGGGGCGGCCATTCGAGTGTTAGCCGTAACTGGCTGATCGTGCGCGTACTTTCAGGCCATTGCGCAGGATCGCCCGACAGTGCAGCCAGATGGTCCTCGTAGGAAAACCGGGGAACATCGTCATCGGGCTGCGGCTCAAGAAACCCCCGCCAGCCCGGCACCGCCGACAAGCTGGCAAATGGCGGCTGCGGCCGGCTTTCCGTGAGGCAACGCACCAGCGCTGTAATGAACACGGTTTTTCCCGAGCGCGACAAACCAGTGACCCCAAGGCGGATCGTCGGCGTCAGGTAATCGCTAACCGCCATCCCCAACTCGGTGAGCGCCGCGCCAGGGTCCGAAGTCAATGTCGGAAGTTTCACCGGCAATCCACCTCAACGCCGTGTTTCATGCTTCGTGAGAAGTCTAACTCCCCCGCCTCCTTCAGTGCTGCTCTTCCCGGCGCCGGGACAGAAATGCCAGCCGTTCGAATAACTGCACATCCTGCTCGTTCTTCAACAACGCCCCATGCAGCGGCGGAATGAGCTTGCGCGGATCGTTCTCGCGCAACGCTTCAACGCTAATATCCTCGTTGAGCAGAAGTTTGATCCAGTCCAGCAATTCCGACGTCGAGGGACGTTTCTTCAGGCCCGGAACCTCGCGCAGCTCGTAAAAGACCCTGAGCGATTCCGATACCAGATGCCCCTTGAGGCCGGGAAAATGGACTTCTACGATGTCCTGCATCGTCTCAGCATCGGGAAACTTGATGAAATGGAAGAAACACCGGCGCAAGAATGCGTCGGGCAACTCCTTTTCGTTATTGGAGGTGATGATGACGATCGGCCGCTTTTCGGCCTTGACCGTCTCGCCGGTCTCGTAGACGTGGAATTCCATCCGGTCGAGTTCCTGTAAAAGGTCGTTGGGAAACTCGATATCCGCCTTGTCGATTTCGTCGATCAGCAACACCGGCCGCTGATCCATGACGAAGGCTTCCCACAGGCGCCCCCGCTTGATGTAGTTGCCAATATCCTTGACCCGTTCATCACCTAGCTGACTGTCGCGGAGCCGTGACACAGCGTCGTATTCGTAAAGGCCCTGCTGCGCCTTGGTCGTCGATTTCACATGCCATTCGATGAGCGGTGCACCAAGTGCTTTGGCCACCTCGACCGCCAGTACGCTTTTGCCCGTCCCCGGCTCGCCCTTCACCAGTAGCGGGCGCTCAAGCGTGATTGCCGCATTGACGGCCACACGCAGGTCTTCGGTTGCGATGTATTGCGACGTGCCTTCGAATTTCATGGAGCCTCATTCGCTTGAATAACAACAGTTCAGCCGGTCCTATCATCTTCTCTTGGACAATCAACCTGCTTATGGCGTGTTGCCCGTCCTTGCAATTACTGTCTGTGGACGCCCGGCCATGATGGATGCGCAAAAAAAAGCGCCACTCCCTGGGTGAAGGGGAGTGGCGCTGGAAATTAAGGAGGGCTGGACAAAAGCAGACTGGCGATCGGGTGGGAAATCGCCTGCCAACGTTTTTGCATCCACGGTCATCTCTGCTTCGGGGAGTGGGGGGAGAGCCAGAGCAGCAAAAGATGATACCGCACCCCTATCCAGCCGAGAGAAACAGCGGCTGCCTTAGAGAGTTGGTCAGTGAAATAAGATGTCGTTGGAACAAGTCCTCCGTTGCAATCGTTCTATGTCCTCAGTGGTGTCACCGGTGAGCTGGTGGCTTGCTGTCCGGCTTGAAAACAACAATAGCAGCGAGATCTAAATGCACGCTTAAGTATGCCGAAAACATGAATTACAATCTTGACGGGCATTTGTGTCGGAACCGCTTCTTCAAACCTCAGGAAATGGACAGGTTCGCCGGCAATAGCCGTACCTGTTGGTAGCAGAACTTGTTTTCGCAGGTGTCATCCAGCTGTCACAAAGAAAGTGGCTTTATTTCAGTATGTTACGCCAGGTTCGCGGTGGGCGGTCAGCAGCAATGCCCCATCGTCGCCTGAGTTTGCCGCTACGCAACGTCCCCGTGTCCACTAACGAGTTTCCCGTAACGACTGGAGTTTCTTGACACCGCCCCTTGCCGAAGACATACCCAGCACAAATCCCTTGGGAGCGACGCCGGCCATATCAACCAGCCCGGCGGCCCCACCTGGAGGCAGTTATGAGCAAACGAAAGCCCGTTGGCGGCACCCCTACCGGTAAGCCGCGCGCGTCAGCCGGAAGCACTTCGACAACAGAAACCATCGAACTGGAAGTTGGCTATAAGCCAACTGACAGCGAGCCCTTCATGAATGAGCGGCAGCGCAATTATTTCCGCGAGAAGCTGCGTCGTTGGAAGGAGGACATTATCGAGGAGACGCGCGAGACGATTTCCGAACTCAACAAGCAGTCCCAGCAACACGCTGATCTCGCCGACCGCGCAACTTCGGAGACTGACAGGGCACTTGAACTGCGCGCCCGCGACCGCCAGCGCAAACTGGTCGCCAAGATCGATGCTGCCTTGTCCAGGATAGATGACGGCAGCTACGGTTACTGCGAGGAAACCGGCGAACCGATTGGGCTGAAGCGGCTTGATGCCCGGCCCATCGCGACCCTTTCGGTGGAAGCCCAGGAGCGTCACGAACGCCGCGAGCGCGTCTACCGCGCCGACTGAACGCTGTGCACTCGTTCCAGCACCTGTGATCATACTGGGTGCTGGACGTGAATTGACGACCGCGATGCGACAGCCGCGACCAAATCGTTCCAGTCCGGCACGCCTGTTCACCGACTCTTAAGATTATTCCGCGATCCTCTTTAATCAATGGGTCCCCGACGGGAGCCAGGGTTTGAGGAGGGAGCGCGAAATGAGCGACGAGCGCGCAGCGAGAATGACGAGGAAGGTGCTGTTCAGCCAGTTGTCCTGCCGCGCCGGCGTCGCGGTCGCAATGTTATCGGTTGGCGTTTTGCTGATCGTCATTGCCGGAGGCCGGCCAGACCGCCCCACCACCTATCCCGTCTTCGCCCAGCAATCGCTCGACAACATTGACAGTTCGCCATTTTACGAATTTGGCGTCGAGAACTCCCAACAGCGCCGGGAACTGGATACTGCTTCCCCGAGGGTCCAGACCCAGCCTCAGGTCCAGGCTTCAATCAAGCCTCGCGATTGGGCCCAGATGCAGCCCGCCCCGGCATTCGTTTTGCGCCCCGCTTTCAACGGCTCGCCAGCAGCACTGCCCCGCGAACTGCCAAGCCTGCATGCCCAAGCCAGGCAATAGAACTCGCTCCCCTCAGACAGATACCAAGCTCCAATCAACGCCGCACGAAGTCTGAGAACGCCAGCATGATCCAGCGCACGAATTCCCGGATACCCTCCGCGATAGAGCGATCGGTCGCCGCCGAAGCAATGATCCAACCGATCGCAGCCAGCGTCAAAACCGGGACGGCATAGATCTGCGCGCCCCTAAGCATGGTCAGTTCAGGGCCTCTCGAGCTATCGCGTTCATTACGCGTTTCACGCACCTCGAAAATTGACAAAGCAATCATCAGCGAAACGATCGCGTAGGCACATACGAAAATCTTGTCCGACAGCGTGACTTCGTCTGAGTTCGGCTGGTTCAGCGCGAAATAAAGCGCAATCGCCGACAACAGCGCGGTCACCTGGATCGCGACCGTGGCGTTAAACTCATGTCGCGGAATGAACGCCGCCAGATAGGCGACGATAAGGATGAAGGCGAGAGGCACGACGACCCGCACCAGATAATCCATAACCTCCCGGCGCATCACCCACGTGTAGTTGAAATTGTAATACGGGATAACGTGCTCTTCGAGCTGCCGGCCGCGCACCGACGTAATGATCCTGTCGGTCGTCCCCACGTAATGACTGACCAGCTTCCAATCCTCAACGTCAAACGACTTCCGGCGCACGTCTTCACCCGGTGGCTGCAGAATGAAAGCCTTGTCGGTTCCCGACGACTGGAACGAGATCGTCACCAACTGCTCATCGAATGGATATTTCGACAGGTCCGGCTTGAATGCGAACCGCCCGGTAACGTGATAAATGCGCCGGGGGCCGAGCCCCTGGCCGACATCGTCGTAATAGGTTGCAACTTCGCGCCATCGTATCGACTTCACTGCCGTATTGCTGCGGAAAGCATTGGTGAAATCAATGGCCGAGATGTCTAGCTTGGCGTGCGAGCGAAGGGTCAGATAGAATTCCGCATCAAAGCGGCGCTCGTTGGTATCCACTTCAAACATTCGCACCATATCCAGATGCAGATATAGCACCGGCACGTCTTTCAGCCGGCCATCGATGCGGATGAATTGAGCAGGATGCAGCACCGGCTTGGTCTGTCCGGGAATCCGCCATAACAGTGTCGTGCGCTCGGAGGTCGCGCGGTCGTCGTTGAAAGTCCAGTATTGTGCCCGCCCTTCCCAGTAGCGCCGCCCCTCGCGAAGTTGGCCCAGCCCGCTTGTGATCCGCGCGCGAACGGCAGGTATGTCGTCATTGGTCGCGCCCGTCCATGCCTGTGCCCCTCCGGCCAGCCCCCCACCAGCCAGACCACCACCGGCATTAGTGAGATTCCCACCCGCCGCCGCTTCCGCGACCAACTGGACCAGATCGGCGTATCGCGCGCCATAACCCAATTCGCGTGCTCCAAGCGCCAACGCAGAAGTCGCCTCGCCTGCCCCGGCACCGCCAAGCTCGATTCCCAGTTCGCGAGCCAGTCGTTTGGTGCGTTCGTTGTTAAGATTGGCCACACCCCCGGTAGATAATTCAAACAACGTACCCCCGAAGCGCTCCGCCCCTTCACCGCTTTTCAGTGCGCTGGCGATACTGCCGTATGAGATGAAAACGGGCAGCCGGACACCGCGCTTCGCCATCCGCGAAAGGAACCTCGCGCCCAGCTTCGATCCCATCGCCAACACAACCATTTCAGCCCGCTCGGCAACAAGCCGGTCGATCGCCCTGTCATAGTCGGCGACAACAGTGGCATCGGTTTCCCAGAACGTCGAAACGATGCCCGGCCCGTCCCTGGCTTCAATTAGATGCGACAGGTAACTGTTGGTGAAAAGGTCGTTGGCAAAGCCCGCATAGGCGATGCGTGTGATCCTTTTCTTAGCCGCCAGCGCCAGAAACACATCGACTTCTTCGCGAACCGAATGCGCCAGCGAGTAGACGGTGGGGTATTGCTTGAATAGCGATTCAACCGACATTTCCGAAATGAACGGGACACCGGCCTTGCCGATGCTATCGACCACCTGCGAGCCGCGCGACGAACTCCACAATCCCAGGACCGCGATCAGCCTGGGGTCGGCCAGTGTGTTGC
Organism: Alphaproteobacteria bacterium; assembly: GCA_022600345.1. Lineage (GTDB taxonomy): Bacteria > Pseudomonadota > Alphaproteobacteria > Rhizobiales > Hyphomicrobiaceae > Filomicrobium. The sequence goes on from JAHZKP010000042.1 coordinate 13,470, forward strand.
GAACGTTGGCTATCGTCTCGGTTGCATTATCGTGATCGTCGTAGAATTTCACTTTGAGCCGTCGACCCAAAACGCCGCCCGCCGTATTGATCTCGGCAACCCGGTGACGAACGAAATCACGAATGGCCTGGGGTTCGCGGCGCGTGCCATCGGAACTCAGATGCACCGCAATGGTATAATGAGCCCCTAAGTCCTTTTTATCGCCAGCCGTGGAACCACCGCCGTTAGGTGCACCGTTTTTGGATGTTTCGGCCGCCGTACCAACCGTTACTCCGGCCACGGCTTGGTGAAACGTAACCGGACAGGCGACCACCAGGCAAACCAGCAAAGCCCGCGCCCAAGTCAGTTTGCCGCCCGCCCGATTGTAATTGCTCCGACCGGCCCATCGCCCGAAAGCCCGCCTGGTAACCGCGACGGCCCACTCAATGGCCAACATATCAAACCCCACGACCAGCCTGCTCGTTTTGGGCAACAAGCTTGCCAGCTACGGCGCGGCATGGCGAGGTCTGGAAACGGGCGCGTGAATTAAACGCTGGTCAGCGTGACGCAATTACCGCGCTGAAGACGACCAACAATTCGCCGTCTGTGCCCGGACCAGACCCCCGGCCAGACCCAAGAGCAACCTCGCGACGTTTCACATCTAACCGCCATTCCCTTGGCGATCTCCACTCGTGGCCGGCCCACCGCTGCTGGCGCCGCCCTCATCGCCCTTGGGCCCGGCCGCCCCGCCCGCGCTGTCTTTTTCGCCAGCCGGATTTTCTTGCCGGGCCATGAATTCCTGCGCCGCAGATGCCGCCCGCTCCGCCATCGCCCGCCCCATCGCGGACTTCAGGGAGTCGAGATCGCGCAGGTGCAGGTCTTGTTGCGGGAATGGAATCTCGATGCCCGCCTCGCGGAACTTGGCGATGATCAACTTGCGAACCGCCGTCTTGGTCGAAAGCGACGACCCAACGTCCGCGACGAAAATGCGCAACGAGAAATCAAGCGAGCTGGCGCCGAAATCCTCGAAAACGACAAACGGTTCGGGATAGCGCGCCACAAGCTCGCATTCCTTGGCGCTTTCCAGCAATAAAGCTGAAACCTGTTCGGGATCGCTATTGTAGCTGACCCCGATGGGAATGGTAATCCGCCCCAACGCGTTTCTGAGCGTCATGTTGGTGACGGTCCCGCTGATGAACTCGGAATTGGGAATGATCACACTGGCTCGATCGAATGTTTCAAGCTCCGTCGAACGTACCGAAATTTTTCTCACCCGGCCTTCGAGGGTGCCCACCTTGATCCAGTCCCCGACATTGATCGGTCGCTCAACCAGCAGGATCAATCCGGAAACGAAGTTGTTGACGATCGACTGCAGTCCGAAACCGATACCAACCGACAAGGCACCAGCCACGATCGCCAGATTGGTGATGTCGAGACCGGCATACGAAAGCCCCACCAGGGCGGCTACTATGAAGCCCAGATAGCCGACCCCGGTGCGGATTGAATTGCCAAGCCCCTGTTCGGTACGGCTGGGGTGCAGGATGGTTTCGCCAAGCCACCGCTGCGCCATCCGCGAGGCAAAAATGATGCCCCCAAACAGCGCTAGCGCCAGCCCGATCCGCGCCAGAGAAATCTCTACGCCGCCGATTTCGAAACCGAATAACGCCCGGTTCGTCAGCGTCGATATTTCCGTTGCTGCAAACCCCACCGCCAGCAGTACGAAAGGAATGGCCAACAGGAACAAGACAATGTCGAGCAGGATCGACAACCCACGGCCGACGCGCTTGCGGACCTCCAGGGGCATGAACAACTCAGCGCCAGCCAGAGTCTCGCTGTTTTCAACCGACTCCTGCGCGATAGCCCGATTGGCCAGATAGAAAATCACCAGCAGGAACACGGCTCCGCCGATGTTCAACAATCCTGTCGCCAGGAAGTGAGCCAACGCGACATAGCCCGTTACAGCCGCGATCAGGATGGCTGCGGTGAGGACCACCAGCGGCACTTTGTGCAGCCGCCCGGCGAGGAATGCCAGCCGCTGCGTGCTCGCCGCAGGCGTGGCGATGTCTGTGCGAATGACCTGGATGAAAACGCCTGCAAACGCCAGTGCAGCGAGCCCGGTCCACACGATATTGACGCTGAGGGGCAGATACAGGCTGCCGATCACGGAACGAACGAACAGGTCGATCCCGAAAATCCAGATTGCCGCCCTGAGCAATCTGCGCACCTGCCAGGCCGCAGGATCGCCCAGATCAACAACCCGCCAGTTGTGGCGGGCCGGCTGCAGATAGGCCGTCGTGAAGGCCAGTCCGGCTGCGATTACAACGATTGCCTTTAACGCCGCTACCGCAATCTCCCCGACCTGCAAATAGAGCAGTCCCTTGGCGTCAAGCCCGGCGTAAACGATCACGGCCGCGATGATTTTTGGCAGCATCCTTAGTGGGGCATTGAGGCCGGCAAACATGGCGCGCCGGGAAAATGGCGTCTCGCCTTGGCCCGCCCGCGACCGGATCAGCCGCCTGATCCTGCGGGAGGCCAGCTCAGAACCAAAGCCCACAAGCATCGTCAGCCCGGCAAGCATCGCCAGATAAGCTGGAAAATCGATTGCCCGCGCGAACCACTCCGCGAAAATCGTCTCGATTTGCCGTCCCGCAGCGGGAAGCGCTGTGACAGCCTCCGACCAAATTCCCGGTGTGAGAAGGGACGGCGAACGGGCAAACAGGCCGCGTCGGAAATTTTCCAGCCGCAACTCCTGGACGCGGGTGATCAGTTGACGCCCCCGAACCTGCGTCAATTCCGTGATCTTGATCGCCCCGTCGACTTCCTTCAAGGCAGCATCCAGCCGTTTGCGGCCCGTTGCAACGCCTTCGGCCTCCGTCTTGCCCTCCTCTGGGGCAGGCCCAAGCCGCTCGATCAACGATTTGATGGAGCCCAGTTCCTGTTTTAGTCGGTCCCCGACGGACGACCCTTCAGACAAGATGAGCTCGATTGTCGGCAGCCGTTGCGTCAGTTCCTCATCGCGCTCCCGCAATCTTTCGATCGCCTTCTCAACAGAATCCAGCCGTGTCGAAAGGCCTTTGGCTGTCTGGATATCTTTCAGGACCGGCTTTTTCAGCTCAATCGGCGGCACGGCTTCCTCGGCCGCAGGCTGTTGGGGCGCCACCGGCTCGGGCTCAGCTTGGTCTCCCGAAACCGAATTATTCGCTGCGCCATCCGGTTTTTCGTCAACAGGGGCTGCCTGCACCGTATCGACCGCCGGCGTGGGTGGCCGAGCAAGCTGCGGTTTTGCGGGCGCAGGTGGCGCTAGGGGTGCTGCTGCAGGATCCGCCGTTCGGCTCGTACCCGTCCGATTGCCCGCAGCTCCTCGCTTGTTGACATCTGGAGCCCAGGCAGATGGCCAGTTGAAGCGCCCCGCCCCCTCCTCACTGCCATCAGCCGGGCCCTGTTTCTCCCCCTTGGCGACGTCAGGGGTCGCCCCGTCGACCGATTGCCCGACAGTCGATTGACCGCCTGCTGCCGGCCGGCCGTTATTGGCGTCCTGGGCTGAAACGTGCCCGACCCAGACGACGGACACCACAAGTGCCACCATCGTAAAGAGAAGCAGCCAAGTCCGTTGCGCAGTCAGAAAAGACCAGTGCAGCATCGATAGTCCTAAAGTGCAGGAGAGCGGAAGATAGAGGCGGCCGCCCATGAAAAGCCCCCCGACAATTGGAGACATCAAGGAAAATCGCGGGCGCCGCCATGCCGGATCACCGGACCACAGAAGGACTTTAATATGGCGATAAGGGGTTTCAGTGCACGCGACAAATCGCTGCCGCGCACACGGTTGATCATGTTCGCTGTTGAAAACGCCTTGTCAGGCTAGCAGGCCGACGGAAACCGACTCGTCTGCCGCATCTATTAGAGCGCGTATCACGCGTCGCCAGCGGCTTGTCCCATTTTCCTTGCCGACCGGGAGAATATCGGAGCTTCAACCACGTCACCGCTGCTCCGTGAGCGTTTCAGGTTCTCTATTCCGGTATCGATCCCCGTTTCGATGACAACATCGACCGGCCCGCCGGTCATAATCAGGTGCTCTTTGCCATCACGTCGGATCAGTACGAGCTTGCGTCGCCCATCAAGTGCTGCCTGCTCGACGACATCCAGCCGCTTTTCATTCTTGGGCTTGAACAGGCCGGCTCCGCCACCGCCGTTATCGACGTAGCTGCGCCACAACAAGGCTCCAGCCACAATCGCCGCAGCGACGAATACGATTATCAACACCAACGACAGGATTTCCCACATTAGTTATTTTCGCGGCAGCCCCCGCCGCGCTCCGTATAAGATTGCTGGATCTGATCTGAAGGCATACTTTGGTGCCGACTCGATACGAACATTAAGCGAAATCCGTTTAATTTGCGTGACTTAATCAGACGTATCGATTCAATTCGACACAAATATATTCACTCGTCCCTCCGCGGTTCACCCCATCTTAACTGTGAACGCCCAGAAGTTGATGAGGCTTGCATGGCCCGTCACTCAAAAGATCCACATCTTTTTATGGCGTCCGACCGCAGGCCTCAATTATGGACCTAGTGCTTCCAGTCCAAAGGGCAGGCAGCGCGCGACAGCGTAAGAGTATGAGTAAAAAGTTCTTTTGGATGACGGCCGGTAAACCCTTCGGCCCCGAGAATCATGTAGCGTCCGCGCTCATGAGCGCAATCCGGGCAAGCAACATTCAAGCGGCAACACGCGAAGCAATGGTCTCGTTCCACGAAGCCCGTGGGCTGATCGCAGTTGCCTGCGCCGTGCTGGCAGCAGGCGTCGCACTTATTTCGCTGGTCGCATCCGGGGCAGCACAGCCCCTGTTGCTGACCGTTTTGGCCCTTCTGGCAATGCTTGGCGTGTTTTTCCTGTTCGGCGTTGCCGCCGGCCATATCCGCATTGGCGCCCGGATCCCCGATCGCGATTTTTCCAGCTACGTGACGAACCTTGGCAGCGAGGCCATGCAACTCATGCGCCGGGATGGTTCGTTCGTTTGGGCCAATGGCGCCGGCACCAGAATGCTGGGCGGACTAGAGTTGCGGGAGGTCTCCGATCTGGAGGCGGCCCTGGGCGCAACACCGGTGATCGCTGAATCCCTGTTCCGCCTGATGCGCGCCGCCGAAGCCGGCGAAACCTTGAGCGAAGTCATCCCCGTCAGCCCCACCACCAACGCCCTGGGCGACCAAGGCCAGGTCAAATGGGCACGTATCACGGTATCGCCGTTCAACCTGCCAAGTGACGCTGGCGCCCAAACAGGACCGTTGGTCTTGTGGCGGATCGCCGATTGCACAACCGAGCGCGTCAGCCAGCAACAGGCCATAGCCGGCCTGAACAAAACCATCGCCGGATACAACTCTATTCCCGTCGGCATGGCCCGCGTGCACGGCGACGGCGCCATCAGCCATCTCAACGACACGCTGGCCGATTGGCTCGGACTTAAGGATTCGGCAGCCGCGATGGCGCGAGGGTTGAAACTCTCCGACCTGGTCACTGCCGACGGCGCTGAATTGCTGATAGGAATGGCCCGCAATAGCGATCAGGGCACATCCAGTTGTGAACTGGACCTGATCCGCGAAGATGGCTGCCTGTCTCCGGTTCGCATCATCGTGCAACAGGCGCCTGGAACCTCCGGCGGTCTGATCCTGGCAGCCGTGGAACGCGAAACCGACGACCTTGAGGAAGCAGACCCCACCCAGACCAGCGAACGCTTCCAGCGCTTCTTCCGCTCCGCCCCATTAGGCATTGCCACTATCGGCCGCGACGGCCGCGTCGTCAGCGCCAACACCGCCTTCTCGCGCATGATCGTTGATGGCTCCGGCGCCAAGGCTAAAGCCGCTCTCGACATCCTGACCCGTTCTGTTGATGACGATACGCGTACCGCCATCGCAACCGGCCTGGAGCGTGTTACCGCCGGACAGGGCAATATCCAGCCGGTCGAGATTACGGTCGGCACCAAGAACGAATACACCCGCCGCCTCTACATGAGCCCGCTCACCCACGCCCGCAACGCGCCTGAAGCAGCCATCGTCTATGTCATCGACGTCACCGAGCAAAAGGCGCTCGAAGCCCGTTATGCCCAGAGCCAGAAGATGGAGGCAGTCGGCAAGCTTGCAGGTTTCGTTGCCCACGACTTCAACAACATGCTGACGGCGATCATCGGTTTTTCCGATTTCCTCCTCCAGACCCACCGCCCTGGGGACCCCGCCCACTCCGATATCGTCAACATCAAGTCATCGGCCAATCGCGCCGCCGGCCTGGTTGGCAAGCTATTGGCGCTAGCCCGCCAGCAAACGCTACTCGTCGAGCCGCTGCAGCTGGGCGAAGTGATGACCGATCTCGCCCCGCTTCTCAAACGGTCGATCGGCGAGCGCATCGAACTGAAGATCCATTCGGGCCGTGACCTGTGGTTTTGCAAGACAGATAAGCTTCAACTCGAACAAGCCATCATCAACCTGGCCGTCAACGCTCGCGATGCCATGCCCGATGGCGGGCGGTTGTCGATCCGCACGCGCAACGTCACCGAGCGCGAAACCCAGAAGCTGGCCAAGGAAGGCATGCAGCCGGGCGAATATGTGCTGATCGAAATCGAAGATTCCGGCACCGGTATGCCGCCTGAAATCCTCGCCAAGATCTTCGAGCCCTTCTACACCACCAAGGCCCCCGGCAAGGGCACCGGCCTCGGCCTGGCCACCGTTTACGGAATCGTCAAACAGACCGGCGGCTTCATCTATCCAGACTCCACCGTCGGCCAAGGCACCGCCTTCCGCATCTATCTTCCCCGCTACCACCTCGATGCCAAGGATGAAGCTGCGATCGCCTCGGCGATTGAAGAAAAGGAAGTCGGCCAGAAGGTTGACCTCACCGGCACCGGCCGCGTCCTGCTCGTCGAAGATGAAGACGTCGTGCGCTCGTTTGCGGTAAGAGCCTTGACCCGTCAGGGCTATCAGGTCCTCGAAGCCTCCGACGGACTGGACGCGCTGGAAGTCATGGAAGAATGCAACGGCGAAGTCGATATCGTCGTGTCTGATGTCGTGATGCCTGGAATGGATGGGCCCACCATGCTCAAGGAATTGCGCAAGACCAATCCCGATCTCAAGATCATCTTCGTTTCGGGATATCCCAACGAGGCCTTCCAGCAGGCGCTGGGCGAAGAGACATTCGCGTTCCTGCCCAAACCGTTCTCCTTGCCGCAACTGGCCGCAAAGGTAAAAGAGCAACTCAGCCGATGAGTTGACAGGACGGTTCCACGGGATCGGCGGTCCTCAATCCAATTTCCAGTCGGCGCGCTGTGCGTGCCGGCTTTTTTGTTTCTTGCCGCAGTTCGGGTTTATAACCATCACCGTGCATCCGGCATGACCATCCCAGCGGCAGCGATCCCTGCCGCCAATGGCCACAAAACGATAGGAACGCCCCGTGCTGAAACGAATTTCCGTCATAACCGTAGCGCTGCTGATTGCATTCGCAGCTTATGTCGCAATGCTGCCCGCCCAGTTCACCGTGGCCCGCTCAACCACCATCGCCGCGCCGCCCGAAGTGGTCTTCCCTCACGTCAACAACCTGAAGAAGTGGGATGCCTGGTCTCCGTGGGCCAAGCGCGATCCGAATATGACCATGATCTATGATGGCCCCGAAGCCGGCATTGGCCAGAGCGGCAAGTGGTCGGGCAATGAGGAAGTGGGCGAAGGCAAGATGACCATCACCGACAGCACGCCTCACCAAAACATCAAATTGAACCTGGAGTTCATCAAGCCGTTTGAAGGCAACTCCGATGTTGAATTCCGCTTCGAACCGGTAGGCGAGGGCACCAAGGTGACCTGGAGCCTCGATGGCGACCAGGGCTTTTTCGAGCGGGGATTGATGCTGCTGTTAGGTATGGATATGGCCCAGATGATCGGCGACGATTACGATAAGGGCCTGGCCAAACTGAAGAAGGTGGTGGAAGCCGGATGACGCAAAACAGAACTGACCTAAACCACCCACACTATTCTGCGTCCCCGGAAAATGCGTCCAGCATTTATCCGGGGTCTTCCCACAATCTGGTAAGTCGACAAAACACAGAGATGGGGCAAGGTCCCCGATAGCTCACTTGCTTCGTGGCATGAACTTCCGGGAATGCAATTAGTTGGGGTGGTCACCCTTTTGCGCGGGTTGCTCAATGGCTCTTCGTCATTTCGCATTGTGCCAGAACGACAATAAGGGTTGGCGGGTCCCGCCGTATTCTGCATGTTGGCTCGCGACCAAACACTTAGCCGGGAAAGCGCTTCATGTCGAAAATTGCCACCGCCTCCAACGTGTCACTCATAACGGCGACCCTCCTTGCAGGCACTGCGCTAACCGCGAACGCCGGGGAAATCCCCAGCATGGTCGGAACCTGGCAGGGAGAAAACCACACCATTTCCGACAAGAAGGGCCTGCGCACCTGGAAAAAGACGATCCACATCACCGAGCAGACCGACCGTCGCTTTCGTGGACATTTCACCTATTCGGCGGGCACCAAGAAATTCTTTGGCGTCGTCTATCCCGATAACGTTTCCTTCAGTTGGGTTGCCTCCGATTCCAAAGGCTACAACCACGGCCGTATCTTAGGCCCCGACCGCATCACCGCCTGCTATGTCGAATCCTGGGAGGAAGCCACGGCGGGCTGCGCGGACCTCCAACGCACCAGCAAAAAGCCGCTGGTTGAGAAAGCGCCGGAGTAGCGCGGGTGGCAAAAGTAGCTCAGGTCGCTGGCGCCTGCCTTAAAGCAATCATCCTGAAAGCCGTGGCAATCCTGATCGTTGCACTGACTGCGAGTGCTGCCAGCAGCCAGAACGCTGAGCCCGATGCCCCGACCTGCACTGACGATGCAATGGTCGTTTTCGATGCATCAGGCTCGATGTCGGGCATGCTGCGCACCGGTGTCCGGGTGTCTCGCATCGACCAGGTCCGCGAAGCCCTCGAAATCGTGCTCCCACAGATCGAACGCCACCGCAAACTCGGCCTTATCGTCTACGGCCCCCAGATCGGCCCCCGCAACGCCGACCCCATAGCCCAGTGCGCCAATATCGATCTCGTGTTCACGCCAAAGCCCAACGCCGCCCGATACATCATCGATGAAGTCAACGCCCTTGTCCCCTCAGGCGTCACTCCGCTCACCGATGCCATCGTCAAGGCGGCCGAGGTGCTGAACTATCGTGAGCAGCCAGCCACCGTGGTCTTGTTCACGGATGGCCAGGAAACCTGCGGCGGCCAGCCCTGCCAGACCGTCATCAAGATGCTGGGTCAGGCGCGCGCGCTGCGTATTCACGTCATCAACTACGCCATCCGCGATCCTTACGGTATCCTGAAGCGGTTCGGAACGCGCTGCATCGCTGACCAGTCCGGCGGCGAATATGTGCCCGCTGCAACTCTCGACGAACTGGTGGCAGCCTTCCGCAAGGTCCTGGGGTGTCCGCTTGTGACCCAGCTCAACACCGCCGCAACCCCAGCAGCCTCGCCAGGCAATACGCTTCTGCCCGACATCACGCGTGGCCGGATTTCACAATCCTTTCCCGGTGGAACAAATAGATCCCTGAGGCGACAATGATTGCCGAACCGAGCGCCGTCCAGATATCGGGTATGTCTTCAAACACCAGATAGCCAAGCGCCGTCATGCTGAGGATCTGCACGTAGACGAACGGCGTTATAATGCCAGCCGGCGCCAGCCTGTAGGCAAGAATGAACAGGTAGTGCCCCGCCCCGCCCAGCAGGCCCAGGAGCCCCAACAACCCCCAGGTGGGCACGGGCAAGTCCCACTGCCAGACTTCGGCTGCCAACGGCAATCCCAATAACACCCCGGCAAACATCGATATAAACAGCGTCACAAGCGGCGGGTCATCGGACGCGATATGCCGGGTGACCAGCGCAAACGCGACATAGGCAGCCATGGCGGCAAACGAATAAAGGATGGCTGGATGGATCGCCGCAAAACCCGGCCTGACCACCACGAGGATACCGCCAAACCCAACCAGGATCGCCACCAGGCGGCGCATGCCGACCCATTCTCCCAACAGCGGCCCGGCTGCCAGCGCCACGAACAGCGGCGCCAGGAACATGATGGTGACCGTCTGGTCGAGCCGCAAATGCTGTAGCGCCAGGAAGTTGAACGCCGTCGTCAGCGCCATCAGGACCGAGCGCAGCGCCTGCCATCCCGGCCGCTTGCACGAAAACATCTGCCTCACGCTAAGAATGCCGAGCGCCGGCACCACCACAACCAGAAGCACGAATTGGATGAAGAAGCGAAACCACACCACCTGTGCAACCGGAACATCAAGGCGCGTCGATAGGTACTTGGCGGTGGTGTCGAGGCCCGAGAATAGCGTTACCGCAACGATCATCAAGACAATCGCTCGCGCCAGATCCGCTGCCGACTTCTCAGCGTTAACAAGGCTGGGTTGTTGTTGTGTCATCTGGCCCTTTGAATAATGGCTGGCAGCAGGCGGATGCTGCGGGGCCAGAACGAACTGTTAGTTAAGCCCACAATTGACTGAGATAAAGTGACAAGGTGCCTTGAAGTCCCAGCCGGGCCGCGTTAGAAGGCTGCTTCGCCGTGCTGGAAAGCGCGGTGCGCAATGGCCGCCAAGGCCTTGTGGGCGGGTAGCTCAGTGGTAGAGCATTCGACTTTTAATCGAATGGTCGAGAGTTCGATCCTCTCCCCGCCTACCATTTTTGCGTTCACGGGCCAAAGGCCCTCCACGGGGGCGCCGCAACGCGGCGGGTCGCTTTGCTCCCGGACAGGCGCTAGTATTCCTACAAGTAGAAACTTAGATCCTCTCCCCGCCTACCATTCTCTCGGATGAATAGGGTCGCAAGGCGACCCCGGTCCTGCCGAAGGCGGGCAAATAAATGAGCGGCAGCCCGCCCTGCCGGAGCGCTTTTAGCGCGTGAGGCAAATCCCCCCTTAAACCAGATTGATCCTCAAGCCATCAGCCTTCATTCGAAGTAGCGCTTCAGCATTACCGCGTGCATCGTCGACGGGGTGATGGGTGTGACGCGTCTTGCGCAAATGCTTGAAGTTTTTGCGCGTATCGCCAACCATGCCCTTGTATAGCGACCCCAGATTGGTCGAGCTGAACCCGAACGGATTGCCGCCGGTAAAGTGGTGGAAGTACCAGTTGATGAACTGCCAATCGAAGCCATTGTTATCTGAAACGAACTTCGGCTTGCCGCAAGCGTTGGCCTGCAGCCAATCGGCGAACTCACCCATGACGACCTTCGGATCGTTGAATTGTAACGTGTCCTCACGACCAAAGCCGCTGACGGCCAGCGCTTTGGGAAGCCATTTGTCGCTGATCGGTTTCAGCTCCCCATAAAAAGTTCTATCCAGCGCCGGTTCCACCACGATGGCACCGAAACAAACCATCGAGTAGTCGCCCGGTATCGGACCATCGGACTCGATGTCGACCATTATAAAACTCATCTATTTCCTTCGTAATTATTGCAACTTGGACCACACATACGCAGCGCAGCCACGCCCTTTCAAGACCCCAAACGAAAAAGGGACCCAAGTGGGGCTGTTCGCGGGAGAGATTTGAGTTACCGCAGAAAGTCAATCGCAGCAGGGGAGCTTCGGACGGCCATTGGACCAAAAAAGCGCGCTTCTACCTAGTGGTGGGAGCATCGTCGGAACACGATTTCTCCGGGTCCACCAGTGATGATTCAATATTCTGGAACATCATCGCATTTTTCATCACCATCATTTGATCAATGGCTTCGACTGTATTTTTGGATAGCAACCAGCCCAGCGGGAGGTCGAGTTCGCGCGGGTCGAGAGATATTCGCACGACTTTCCAGCAGGGCGTCACAACATTCCCTTTTTCAAGCCTCAGTTCCTTCAATTCCTTCAGTGCGCGTGCAACCGCACGCCGTCCCATTTGTTCCCGGATGGTCAGTAGGGTCGTGATCGGAGAAATAGCGTGAATTAAACCAGCGCCCGAAGGCGTCAGGTTTTCATTGCTAAAGCCAATATCACCGTCCGACTCGGTAATAATAATAAGCTTAAGGATGAAGTTTCTGCCGGCCTGTTTTTCCAACTCAATTTTATTGCCTGATAACTCATTGTACAATTCCAACGCCGTTGTCGTTCCCGACGCATCTGCATAGCCTCCATCGACAAAATTCCACCAGAGTTTGCCCTCTGGATAAAGTACTTTCGCAGGCAGGACGGCCGGGAACCTTGCACTGGCGATAGCTGCTTCGATTAGCTTGGGTTCTTTGGCACCCTTCAAATCCTGCATAGCAAGCAACGTGTCATCACCAACTCCATTAAGCGAAAACGGTGCGAACGTTATACGCGCGCCTGTTTCCGCCCATGTCGTATTAAGCAGCAGAGCAGGGGCCCGATCATTTTCGGCATCAAAATGTTTGCTGAAGCCCTCCTCGAAGTAACCGCATTTCCGGTCGAGGCAGTGTTTGCCACCATCTATTTTTAGGGCCCGTGAAAAACTTCGTTCCAAAGCTTCCGCCCGCCCGCCCGTCATCTTGGGCGCACTTGGAACAAGCCCAAGTAGGGACTTGGCCTCATAGAAAAAGATTTGCCCTAGTTTCCAGATGACATCGGGAACCGTGGTCCCCAGCGTAGGCGATAGATGATCTTGGGAAATGATTTTTTTGACACCAGCCTGCGTGGCTTTGCTCTTTTTCGAGATGTTGCCACATTTAACGGGAGTATTTCTCAATTCGCCATGCGATACGGCATTCACGATGGTCGAGCCAATCGCGCCCCCAGAGACAGCGCTGATAGCAAATACGTGCTGAGTAAATCCAGGGCATCTTGCTTCCAAATGGGCCATAACGCTGGTTACATAGGCCGCGGCATAGATCCCGCCCCCAGGCGCGGCGACAATATAAACAGGAAATGGCTCTTGGGTCGCTTGTTTCAACTTTTTATTGCGGGCCTTGAGCCACTTCGCAAAGACAGTATTTAGCTCTCCTGCTCCAGCACTTTCTTGTTCGGTTAGTCGGGCAACGACCGCCCCCCTCTGCGTCCAAGTAATAAGTCCGAAGCCGAATACCAAAATGGAGAGGACCAGGAATACAGGTATCCCTGACTTCTTCGAGCCTTCACCGATAACGAACAACAGCCAAGCTGTGGCAGCCAATACGAGCCCCAGAGTCGCCAGAGGGCCGAGCCAGACGTATACACTGTCATGGCCCGTCGCCGCCCATTGCATAAGCGGCAGAGGGACCAACAGAATAGCCAGAGATAACACAGAAATGATCACGCCGCGCCGCGTCCGAGTCTGGCAAGGCTGTAACCTCCAAGTCCAGAATCGCCACCAGCCTCCATCCCAAACCAGAGTACAATGAGCGGACAGAAAGAGAAAAAACAAAAAAATCAGACTGAGCACGACCCAAAGGTTGCCAAGTTGAAGAAGGTGCTGGGCCAGGTTGGTGCCAGCATCAATAGGGGCACACAAGTCCGGCGAGAGCCAAGCGATTGATTGCAAATCGACATGGGACCCAGTGTTCTTGAATGAAGTATTGGCAATGGCAAATGCAGTTTCGCGAAAGACAAAGCCGACGGCTAACAACGGGCCGCTCGCACAGGCGAGTGCGAAGAAATTTCGCAGCCAAACAATCCGGCGATCACGTTGTAACTCGACTTCCGTCTTGTAGGAAAGGCTGCTGCCGTAGCCGATCCCAGCTTTTCGTAAGACGACGCAAGCGGACAGATAGCCAAAAAATAACGTCGTTGACAGCAGAGCTAGGCTAGCAAACCCTGCGGATACGTGAACGGCGCAATTCACATTCGATGCCTCAACAGCGTAGACGAGGATTTCTTTGAACTGGCCGATTTCCAACAAGGCAAAGACCAGCATACAAGTCAGGATGACGGGCGATAGCAGCAAAGAGCCCTGAAGGCGCTGCAGGAAGCCGAAGCGGATGCCTATCCAGTCAGTCGCCTTCTGTAAAAGAAACATCAGCCGATCCTATGTTCTTGCGGCGACCTTGGTCTGAGGCTGGCTTGTTGCGACCCCGGAATTCATCGACTCGGGCGAACTTGCCGCCCGCACGCGAGATAACGGATCAAGGCGGCTCATGACGCTGTTGCAGTTCTCAATTTCCAGCGGTTGATAAGCCAAGAAATATACTCGTTCGATCAAAGAATCCGGCTGTTTTTTAAAATGTTCTACGGCAGCGGGGATCAGTGTTTCGCAAATTCTCTTGGTTTTAAATTCACTAGGGTCCCGATCTATCCCTCCTCCAAACAAGGGCAGAAGGATGGATCGATAGGGCGGGACCAATCCGGCCAATCGATACCACTGTTTGTTGAGCTGGTCGCACTTTTGCAGTGCATTGACTACACATTGCTCGAGAACAGGAATGCTGGTTACCGTACGGGCTGTGCCATCTGGCTCGATACGTGCTTTGACACTGGAGACATGCAGCAGGCGGCGCACATTATTACGACGTTTCAAATACCCCGACTGTGTATCAATTACATTTCCGATATCGAGTATTTTTCCAATACCAAGACGACGCGTCAGTGCGTCCTGGATAACATCTTCTGCCAACACATCACCCGATACCCTGCCGCCAAGTGTCCTGATACGCGCAGACAAGCTGGGGTGATATGCCGTATCCATAAGGCATTCCGCATTCGACGAATTTACCCAAATGTCGACATCTTTGACGTTGCCGATGTCCGTACTATAGTAACCAATGATGCGTGGTTTCGAATTCTCATTAGTCGGCATTAGATTAAATTCGTGTTTGATCCGACCGTTAGCACCGCGGTTCTCCCATCTCTTCATCAACCATTGGCCGGCAATAATTATTTTCGCGTCCGAGAATTCGCAGCGACTTATAGCAGCTCTAAACTTGTCGATGTGCATTGGCGCTAGCCGGATATCTTCTCCATCTTCGCGTTTGCCGCCTCCAGAGTTCTTTGGGGTGTTTCCGTCGACTTCAATATAGTAGAGATATATCCGCTCCGATGACCCGCCAGGTGAGCTATAGTACGTACAGATGGGCTCGGTATCTTTTAAGCGACTTGTTTTTGGATCGAAGGGAATGACGTAGCCCGTCTCTTCCTCGACCTCACGCTGCAGAGTCTGCAACGGTTCCTCGTTTTGTCGGATCATGCCTGCAACCGTCTCGGTAAGGCCCTCGGTTGACCCTTCCATTTCAGCGATAGGCGGTCGGAACTGCCGGACGAGTAACACATTGTCCGTATCGGTATTAACAATGAGAGCAGCAACCGAGTCTCCCCGCTCATAGGAAATCCAGTCTATTGGAGGGGCGGTCCTGCTCTCGGCTTTGATTTCATCGATGCGAAATTTTTTTGAGGCATCTTCCCAGACTGTCTTGCGGCCCGAAATCCAATGTTGCTTGTCCATAAAGACTTTCCCCCCGGGGGTGGCCGTGGCCGCAGTATTTGAGCTAAAAAATTCTCTTGGTTCAGTTAAACTTGAAACCGCAGTTGGGCGTAAGTGCCTGCCGGCCATTCTCACGACTAGTACGGACGTTCGTCAAGACATCCTGAACAAAAGAATGGGGAGCCATCTGAGCGCGCACTTGCGCTGCAGAATAAATGTTGTCACCCGCTCACCAACCAAAAAAGGGCCCCAAGCGGGGCCCCTTCTCAATCGTCTTTGGAAGCGCGCCCGGAGACGCCAAGATCAAGCTTCCGGCTTCTTGAAGTGCAGAAAGCCCCAGGCGAGGCACCCCTTTTCGCCAGCCTTCACCCAGTTGCCCAGGCCGACCAGCATCCGGTCGATATAATCTTCGCTGACCTTGCCCTTGAGACCGGCGCGCTGGGCTGCCAGTTCTTGGCCAACGCGCGAATAGTGCCGGATCAACTGTGGCGTCTTTTCCTGCCAGTCGACGAACTCCAGACCCTGGCCCTTGGCCGTCTTTTCATAGAAGGCCGGTGATCCAAGTGTATCCAGGTGAATGCGTGCCAGAACCGGCTCCAGATCCTCCCGGCCGCAGTTGCCGCTTTCCATCGGGTCGGTGAAGACGAAGTGGCCGCCAGGTTTGAGAGCCCGGGCAACTTCCGCGATCACCACGTCCCGCTTGCCAGAATGCAGGATGGCATCCTGCGACCAGACGGCATCGACGCTGCCATCGGCCACCGGAATGGCTTCAAACGAGCCGTCGACGACGTTGACAAGGTCGCCCAGACCAGCAGCTTCCGAGAGCTCCCGGTTGCGTGCGTTCTCTTTCTCCGACAGGTTGAGCGCGGTCACCTTGCAGCCGAAGCGCTTGGCCAGATAACGCGCCGCCCCACCGTATCCCGAGCCGATATCGAGAATGTGGGCGTCCTTGCCTAGTGGCGGCAACAGATCGGCAAGCCGTTCCACCGTGCGGCGGCTGGCCGTAGCAATCTCCTCGCGCTCGCTTTCATAGAGCCCAATGTGGATATCTTCGCCACCCCAGATGTGCAGGTAGAAGTTGTCTGCGTCCTCGCTGTTGTAGTAGTCGCGCGCGGTCCGCACGACGTCGGAATACTCCTGGCTCAAGATGCATCGTCCTTCTTCTCGACATAGGCTTTTTCGGCGACGTGGACGAAGAAGTCAGGCTCGCTCTCGCGGAATGTTTCCTGGAAATCGCCATAGGTCGTGACGTTCTGGAAGCCGACCTCGGTCATCAGCCGCGTCACATAGGCTTTGCGCAGCGGGAACATGTTGAGGTGGAACTCCGCGCCGTCCTGGAATTCGTAGCAGAACCGGGCAAGCGTATCGTCGATGTGTTCAGGGTAGGCGCGAACGTCTTCGCCGCAATAGTAGTAGTTGTGCGATGGCTGCACCTTCTTATCCAGCAGCGCATCATAGTTGCGCTGATCCAGAATGAGCACGCCGTCATGCCGCAAGGTCGCGTAGAATTCGGCAAGCGACTTGCGGCGGTCGTTTTCGTTGTGCAGATGAGTGAAGGAATTCCCCAGGCAGATCACGGCATCATACAGGTCGTGCACGTGGCGGTTCAGCCAGCGCCAGTCGGAATGGATCGTGCGCAGCATCTGCCCCTTCTCGCCTGCATTGGCAAACGCCTTGGTCAGCATCTCCATGCTGCCGTCAACGCTGGTCACCTCAAAGCCGGCCTTTTGAAGCATCACCGAGTGAAAGCCGGTTCCAGTTGCCACATCCAGAACCTTCTTGGCACCCAGATCGCGCAGTTTCTCGATAAAGAACTCACCTTCCGACTTGGCGCGCTTGTCCCAGTCGATCAAGGCGTCCCACTTATCGACGAAGGTTTCGATGTATTCCTTCTTGTAATGGCCCGTTTCACGGACCGCCAACGGGTCTTCACCGTAGTCCTGCACAGGCTTCGTAGCTAAGTTGCTCGACATTTGGGCCTCCAAATATTCCTGGTAAGTCAAGGCAAGTAATAAGCCGGGCAAGTAGCTTATTGTTGCGATGTTGCGATGTAAAAGGTGGTGGCGGGCGAAGTTCAAGTCTTAGTAGTTCTTGTGAACTTGCAAAGACGAACTTTGTTCCGTATCTGAGTGATTGCTTTAGAGATGTGGCTGCCACCACGGGAATTCTAATTCCGCGAGCAACCTTATATACCCAAAGCTCGCCAAAACTCAACCGCAACGCGCCATCGGACGCACCGGGCCAGTTTCGGCAGATTTCAACAGCCCCCAACCAAATGCCAGCCTACCCCCATTGATCTTTTGGGTTAGATTGCGGCAGGGAACCAGGGACGAAAATCGAAAGCAATGTCGCATCGCGGCTCAAAGTGGATCCAGGCGAGCGCTCGGCGCGGCCAGGCGCGGGCTCATTTGGTCTGTCTGCCTCACGGCGGCGGCAGCGCACAGGCCTATCGAGACTGGGGCAGGGTGCTGCCCGATCGGGTCGAGGTTATTGCCATCGCCCCGCCAGGGCGTGGTGCGCGTTTTCGCGAGCCAGCGATCACCCAGATGGCGGCCATGCGCGCTGCAATCGCCGACGCGCTCGCGCCTATAATCGATAAGCCCTACGCCATCTTCGGCCATAGCGTGGGCGCATTGACGGCATTCGAATTGGCACTCGAACTCCAGGCAAGACGCGCGCCCCCACCGATGCGTGTCTTCTTATCGAGTTATGCAAGCCCCCAGGTCGCAGCAATTGCCGAAACCTTCCATGACCGCTCGGAGGCCGACCTTCTGCAATTCCTCGATGGCCTCGGCCACGACGCCCTTTTTGACGCTCCGGCCTCGGACATGGATGCAGAATTGCGCCAGCATATGCTCAAGGCCGTGCGGGCCGATTTCAAGCTGGCCGAAACACACCGCGTCACCAATGGCGCCCGCTTGCAGTCCCCCATGACAATCCTGGGAGGGGCTTGCGACCCGACGTTGCCGCCATCCGCACTGGATGGATGGAGCCAGCATGCTGCCGATAGCTTCGAAAAGCATATTTTCCCCGGCGGTCATTTCTATACCGAGACCGCGCGCGACGAACTGCTGGACCTTATCGCCAGTTCAATGGATCGCGACCTTAACGCACGTCCCAAATCAATTGTCCACGGCAAGCGCGAAGCGTTCCCAACTGACAAGTGCCTGCACCGGCACTTCCGCGATCAGGTGACCAAGACCCCACATGACACCGCACTTGTCGGCGCAGGTGGCGCGATGACGTTTGCCCAATTGGATCAGCAAAGCGACCTGCTGGCGCGCCGTCTAATTGCTTTGGGGTGCAAACCCGACCGGTTGGTTGCCATTTTGATGGCCACAAGCGCCGAATTCGTCATCGCCTATCTTGCAGCCCTTAAAGCCGGCGGCGCCTACCTGCCGATTCCCGTTGCAACACCCGATGCAGCGATTGGTGATATACTGGCTGCGGCCGATCCGGTTGCCGTCGTGACCTGCCAGCAAAACGTTTCGCGCCTTCCCCAGAAGTGGCAGGCCGCCAACCGTTCAATCGTCATGCATGCCGATTGGGCCGCAGAGCTTGCCAGCGCCAGCCTTGGCGATCTGGAAACAGCCGATCAGCCGACAGCCGATAATCTGGCGTATTGCGTCATGACATCAGGCACCACCGGAAAGCCCAAGGGGATCGTCTGCCCACACCGCGGAGCCGTGAACTCCTATTGGTGGCGCTACCGGCACCTGCCCTATCACGGCAGCGAACGAGAAGCCTGCAACGTGTTCTTCGTTTGGGAGGTCTTGCGCCCGCTTTTGCAGGGGCAGCCCGCCTACATCATTCCCGATGACACCATCTTCGACCCGCGCCGGTTGATCGAATACCTGGGCAGCAATGCCATTACGCGGGTGCTGTTCACGCCCTCGCTACTCGACCAGATACTCAGTGCTGGCGGGGCGGCCCTCGCAAAGCAACTACCCGATCTGCGCACCGTCATCCTTAATGGAGAGGTTGTCACAACCTCACTTGCGCGCCGGTTCGCCAACGCCCTGCCCGGCGTCGCCCTGATCAACGACTATTCGATTTCCGAATGCCACGATGTTGCGACGCTGGATGCGACCAACGCAGCCGCAGATGCGCACGGTCGCTATCTGCCGGTCGGTGCGCCGATGAGCAACGTCAGCATCTATGTGCTCGGTCGGAGCCGCGAACCAGTCCCCCAGGGCGAGGCCGGCGAAGTCTGGGTTGGCGGTGACAGCCTGGCGCGCGGCTACCTTAATCAACCCGACTTGACAGCGACGCGGTTCAGGCCCGATCCGTTTGCCGTCACCCCCAGCCTTGGTACCCCAGCGCCCCGCATGTATCAGACCGGCGATGTCGGACGGCTCCGCGCCGACGGACAACTCGAAATCTCGGGCCGCTCTGACTTCATGGTCAAGCTGCGCGGCTATACGGTTGTCCTAAGCGCCATCGAAGCTGAGATTTGCTCACATCCCCAATGCTCGGCTGCCGTCGTCATTGCAATCGACGATCCAGAAACCGGGCAGCCCGACCACTTGGTAGCCTACGTTGCCGGTCAATCAGGCAAGCCCACCGCCGACGCAGTCTCCAACCTGCGCGCCCACCTCAAGCAGCGCCTTCCCCAATACGCCATTCCCAGCTTCATCGTCCCGTTGGCAGCGCTCCCGATCGATGGCAAAACCGGCAAGGTCGACCGCAACGCCCTTCCTGAGTCAGCCGGGCGACCAGCAGTCACTGACGTTGGCCAGACACCATGCAGTGGAACACTCCCTGCCTCAAGCGACGTTGCTGTCCGCATCATGGCAACCTGGCAGCGCCTCCTTGGCGCTCCGCCCATAGAGCCTTCCGACAACTTCTTCGACTTGGGCGGGCACTCGCTGCTGGCCGCTGAAATGACGCGCGCGGTCGAGGCCGACTTCGGCGTCAGCTTGAGCGTCATCGACGTCTTCGAACACGCCACGCTGGAGGGGTATGCAACCCACGTTGCAAGGTGCCGCCAACAGCAGCAAGACACCGCCATGCCGTCAGCAAAGGTTGGTGTCAGTGTTTCACATGAATCAAATACGGCGGTAGCGGCCGCCCGGCCCGCCCGAAATAAGGGGGCTTCCACCGATATCGCCGTGATCGGCATGTCGGGCCGCTTTCCAGGTGCGAAATCCTTAGGCGAACTATGGAAACTCGTTCTCGACGGCCGCTCCAGTGTGCGCCGGTTCACCGACGAGGAATTGCGCGAACGCGGCGTGCCCGATGCCCTGTTGTCCGATCCCGACTATGTCAAGGCCGGCGCCATCCTCGATGACGTGGCGGGGTTCGATCCGCGGTTCTGGGGATTAAGCCACGCCGAAGCAATCCTGATGGACCCGCAACAGCGCCTGTTCCTGGAGTGCTGCTGGCATGCCTTGGAAAACGCCGGCCACAAGCCGGGCGATGCCAATGGCAACATCGGCGTCTTCGCGGGCTGCTACCTGCCAAGCTACCTGGTCCATCACCTGGGCGCTGACGAGTATCTTGATGCCGCCGATCCGACCAGGTTCCATCTGGCCGAATTGGGCAACGACAAGGACTATCTGGCCAGCCGCACCGCATACCTTATGAACCTGACCGGTCCTGCCATCAGTGTTCAAACATCGTGCTCGACCGGTCTTGTCGCCATTGCCCAGGCCGCATCCGCGCTCCGCGATGGTCAATGCGATATGGCGCTCGCCGGGGCTTCCTCGATCACCTTCCCGCAAGGCGGCTTCATCAGCGTCGACGGCCATATCGGCACGCAAACCGGTATTTGCCGGGCGTTCGACGCAAAAGCCGACGGTACGATCCTGGGCGACGGGGTCGGGGTGGTTGCACTCCGGCGGTTAGATGAAGCGATGGCCGATGGCAACGATGTGCTGGCCGTCATCAAGGGATACGGCATTAACAACGACGGTGCGGCAAAGGCCGGCTACTCGGCTCCCAGCGCCACGGGTCAGTCGGCTGTGATATCGCGCGCACTTGACATGGCCGGCATCTCATCGAGTGAAATTGGCTACGTTGAAACGCATGGGACCGGAACCCATCTTGGCGACCCAATCGAGGTGCGCGGCCTCACCGAAGCGTTCCGCCGTCATAGGGGCCAAACCGATGCGTCCGATCAAACCAACCCTTCCACGCAGGTTGAGAAGACCGGCACTTGTGCGCTGGGCTCGATCAAGCCGAACATCGGTCACTCCAACATCGCAGCCGGTGTAGCCGGATTCATCAAGGCCGTCCTCGCAGTTCGCGAAGGCGTAATTCCGCCGATGGCGAATTTCGAACGCGAAAACCCTGAGCTTGATCTCGCCAGGTCGCCATTTCGCATCCCGCGGGCTTGCGAATCCTGGCCCGCTGCCGCCAGTAGCCCCCGTCGCGCCGGCATATCGAGCTTCGGCATCGGTGGCACCAACTGCCACGTCGTCATAGAAGAACCCCCGGTTCGTGCTAACCAGCCTGCAGAAAAGCCGACCGATAACGTTGCTCCGCAACCCGTCGTACTGCCGCTTTCGGCCAAATCGCCTGAAGCGCTGCGCGATATGGCTTCAACGCTGGCCAAGCAGCTACGCAAGAACCCGCACCCGCCGCTCGGAGATGTTGCCGCCACGTTGCAAAGCGGTCGTTCGCAACTGCCCTACCGGCTAGCTGTCCCAGCATCGACCGGACAGGACGCCTCCCTGGCGCTGTTGTGCCAGGCCAGCAACCTGCCGACCGAGCCCGCCGAAGCGTTAAGCCAGGGCCGCATCGTCTTTGTCATCCCCGGCCATGGCTCCCAATACAAAGACATGGGGGCAGGCCTCTATGCGGCTTGCCCGGCGTTCCGCAAACACTACGACGACTGCCTTGAAGCCTTCCGCCGCGCTGGTTATGTCGCTGCCCCTCCCACTTTGGGTGCGCCATCCTCAACGGACCCCGTCACTGCCATCGCCCTGCAATCGGGCATCTTTTCGGTCGGTTACGCGCTGGGGCGAACCTTGATGGACTGGGGTGTCCGCCCCGCAGCGATATGTGGGCACAGCCTGGGTGAATACGCAGCCGCAACGTTGGCCGGAGTGCTGCAATTGGAAGATGCCGCCCGTCTCGTCACGGCGCGGGCCCAGGGGACGGAATTGTCCGCGCCAGGAGCCATGCTTGCGGTCATGGGCGGCGGCGGCATAGTGGCAGACTTATTGGCAGCCATCCCCGGACTATCATTGGCCGCTCACAACTCACCCACGGACACGGTCGTCTCGGGCGGCCCCGCGGCGATCGAACGCGCCGAAAATTGGTGCCGGGAACATGATGCTCCCCACCGCCGCCTACCTGTAACAACAGCCTTTCATTCTCCACTGATGGAAAAGGCCGCCGAAACTTTGCGCGACGCAACTTCCCGCCTCGCGATGCAGGCGCCGCAGATTCCGCTGATCTCAAACCTGACAGGCGAGTTCTGGACAGAAGACCAGTGGGACGACCCCCAATACTGGGTGAAGCAGATGCTGTCCCCGGTCCGCTTCTCTGCAGGCATCGCGAACCTTCTCGCTAAGGCCCCGGCTGTACTGCTGGAGACGGGGCCTGGCAATTCCCTGCAATCGGCAATCGTGCGCTCGGCGATCACGGCTGCGAATGGGGCCCGCCCGGCCGCGATCCTGACCGCGCTGGGCTCCGCCCGCAAAATGGCCGAGGCCGAGCCTCAAGCCTTGGCTCAGACGATTGCCGACCTCTGGCAGGCAGGCATTTCGCTCGACTGGGAAAAGCACCGGCCAAACGCGCAATTTAAGCGGGTCGCATTGCCAGGATATCCTTTCCAGCGCATCAAGTGCTGGCCGGCAGAAGATCGCGCCCAGGCCAATCACGCCCAGGCCAATGACGTTGAGGCCAATCACGTCCAGGCCAATCTCGACAAGTCCGGTCATGCCGCCGCCGTTGCGGAAAAATCCCAGACCCGCCAGCCGTGGGAGGACATCTTCTATCTGCCGTCATGGTCGCCGTTGAGCCCAAAATCGCCGTCACCGAACTGGATTGGCGAATACATCTTGTTGTCACCAGAAGACGGCCTCGCCGCCGACCTCGCCGAAACCCTGGCAGATAAACTCACCACACCCGCCACCAAAGTGACGATGCTGCGTGCTGGCCAGTCCAACCGGTCGTACCGGCGCGCCATCGCCGCCGCAAATGACCGTATCGCCCGCAACGATGGGCCAGCGCGCATCCTCGATTTGTCATTCCTGGATGTCCCGCCATCGAGTACCCATGACATTGCCGGGCATGCAGCCCGCCTTGCTGAAGGCTTGGCGAACCTTGCCAGCGAAACCCGCGGCAAGCCTCTCGAGATGTGGCTCCTGACAAGTGGCGCGCTCAAGGTCGCCAGCGAGACCTCGTTACCCCGCCAGGCAGCCCTCGTCGGCCCGATTATCACCGCCTCCCAGGAACATCCCGACATGTTGGCGCGACTGATCGATGTGTCGTTAACGACCGACGCGCGATCGGGTGAATTGAGCACGGTGGCTGACCACATCGCCTCGCAAGTTTGCGCCCAAACTCCAAGCCGCGAACCGTTGTTGGCGATCCGTGGCCGCC
This sequence comes from Alphaproteobacteria bacterium, assembly GCA_022600345.1. Lineage (GTDB taxonomy): Bacteria > Pseudomonadota > Alphaproteobacteria > Rhizobiales > Hyphomicrobiaceae > Filomicrobium. The sequence continues at coordinate 37,361 of JAHZKP010000042.1, forward strand.
ACCTGTGGGGCGAGCGCTTCGAACCGCTGCCGATGTCGCGCCGCGATCAGGAAAACGGTATCACGCGCCTCAAGGCGGCAGGTGGCCCTCACATTATCACGGGCGGTTCTGGCCGCATCGGCAAAGCGCTTGCCCGCCGGCTGACAGGGCTGGGATGCCGGGTCATCATGGTTTCGAGAAAGCCAGATAAATCGAGCGCCGACCTTTTGGGAGAGTTCGGCGAGGCTGCAGCCCTGATCGAAGTCCAGTGCTGTGACGTTGCAATCGAATCCGACGTGCGCCAGCTATTAGTCTCAACAGCGACGGCCCACGGCGGCATCGGCGGGATTTTCCATGCCGCAGGTCTCGCTGATCTTCGCTATCTCGAACAAACGACGCATGCCTCGATCGCCGCGGAATGCGCGCCCAAAATTGCCGGGCTGGAAAATCTGCGCACCGGAATCGAAGTGCTGCAAGCACAATCGGGCGTACGCCCGGAATTCGTGATGCTGTTTTCCTCGCTGGCAGCCATACTTGGCGGGCTCGGGATGGCAGGCTACATGACCGCCAACCGCTATCTGGACGCCTCTGTCGCCCAACAGCCCGTTACAGCCGGAGTACCGCTAATATCGGTGAACTTCGATGATTGGGATTTCGATTACACCAAGGAGCAGGTCGCAGCCTATGCCCACACCCGCCAGGGTCTCGCGCTGTCATCCGATGAAGGCCTCGCTGCCATTGACGCGATCCTTGGTCGCCCGAATTTGGAACAAGTCGTCTTGAGCCTCACGCCGTTGGAAAGTCGCGTGGAAAACTGGCTGCGCCTGAAGGCACCGGTTTGCGCTGCACAAAGCAGTCTGACAACCCCCGCTCACCCGCTGACGCCAAAGGCAAACGGGGAAACCATCACATCAGAACCGTCCGATACAACCGGCATTGTCCTCAAGGCCTACGCCAAAGTGATTGGTTCGCAGGGACTTGCTCCACATGCGAACTTCTTCGAACTGGGTGGCGATAGTCTCCTAGCGGCCCAACTGGCCATGGAATTGCGCAAGGTGCTGCCGGCGGGGGTAAAGTTGAGTATCGCAGATATCTTCGAACATCCCTCACCCCAGACATTATCCGACAGCATTGATCTGCGCAGCCAAGTGCGCAAACCCGAATCTGACGTATCCGCGAACGCCAGCACAACGTGAATGAACAGACAATTCGAGGAGCCACCCAGAATGACCGATAAGCTGCGCACATTCGATCTCGATCACAACCTGCCCCCACTTCCAGTCCCCAGCCTGGAGGAAACGGTTGCGCGCTATCTGGAATCCGTGGAGCCTCTGGTTGACATCCTCGAGTTCGATGCCGTCAAGGCGGCTGCCAACGACCTGCTCGCACCAGGCGGTGCCGGACGCAAACTCCAGGCAGCGCTGGAAGCACGCGCGGCCAACTCCGATAACTGGCTGGCAGGCTGGTGGGAGGATGTCGCCTACCTCAGCTACCCTGAATCCCTTGTCGTGAATTCTTCGATCGGCATCTCGACTGACGCCCGCTATGCTCCCGGCGACCAGGCAAATCGGGCTGCGCAGCTAACCGGCGGCACATTGGATTTTTATCTGTCCATCCTCAATGAAACCATGCCGCCTGAAGTCCAGCGCGACGGTTCCGGGTTCGACATGTCGCTGTTGCAACGCTTCTTTGCCACAACCCGCCTACCCGGCTGGGCAGGTGACCGCATCGCCACTTTCGGCGGCGGGCAAACCCGGCACATCATCGTTGTCCGCAACCACCGCTTCTTTGAAGTCGATTGCATCGATGCCGAGGGCGAACGAATTTCCGACGGCGACCTGATGGTTCAATTCCAACGCATCATCGCCCAGGCCGATGCCGCAGATCCCGCACCCGCGATCGGCGTCCTGACGGCGGCACGCCGTCCCGATTGGTCGAATGCTCGCGACCGTCTGGCCTCTTCACCGGTTAATCGCCAGTCCCTGGATGCGATTGACCGCGCCTTGTTCCTGGTCTGCCTAGATACCGATGTGGCGGCAAGCTTCGAAGACCTGGCACGGGCCGGGCTGTATGGCCAGAAGGGCAACCGCTGGCACGACAAGAGCCTGCATCTGGTGATCGACCCACAGGGACGCTTCACGATCCATGGGGAACATTCGCCCGTTGATGCGGGTGCCTGGGTGCCGTTGATTGAGGCGATCGGCGGCCCAGCCGATCCGCTCGCCCCGCAAAGCGATACCAGCGCCCCCCCACCGCGCGAGCTGACTTGGGAAGTCTCCCCGGAGACGACCGCCGATATCGCTGACGCCAGCGTCGTATTCGACAACCTGACCCGCGATCTGGACCTGCGCATCGCCCATTTCGACGCCTTCGGCAAGGATCTGATAAAGACCTTCAAAACCGGCCCCGACCCATTCCTGCAGATGTCCTTCATGTTGGCCTATTACCGCCTTTACGGACGCCTGCCCAAGACCTATGAAGCTGCATCCACCCGCATGTACAAGGGAGGGCGCACCGAGACCATTCGCACCGCCTCCAATCAGGCACTTGCTTTCGTCAGCCAGATGGACGATGTCACCGTTCCCGCAGCCACCAAGGTCGACCTGTTGCGCGCAGCCTTCGCCGAACACTCAAAGCGCGGGAAAGAAGCGTCCGCCGGCTACGGCAGCGACCGCCATCTGCTCGGTCTTCAACTGATCGCCAAGGATGCCGGCGTCAATGAACTGCCCGCCTTCTTCTCCCAGGAAATCTTCAAGCGCGGGTGGGAGCTTTCCACCGCGCAACTGCCGATGCGGGTTGGCTTCGTCAATCACTTCGGTCCGGTCTGTGCCAACGGGTACGGCATTGGCTACATCATCAAGAACGATCATGTGAATTTGAATGTGACGAGCCTGCGCTCACATCCTGATACAGACAGTTCCAAATACCTAGGTGAGATCAGCCGCGCGATGCACGATCTCAGATCGGTATTCGAACTTGTTGCGGAGCCGGTCGCCTGATGGACGGGACCGAAAATGTTTCTGCTTACGACGCAGATGGCCTCGATCTGTGCGCTGGAATGCGCCGGTTTATCTCCGAGGTCGACGACGTCTATGCAGCGCTGCCGGAAAACCAGACGATCGCGGACCAACGTCGCACCTATTTGCGCATGGCCCGCAAGTATACCCGCCAGCGCCCTGCCGGCATCACCGTCCGCGACGTGATGGTCCCAGCGGCCTCGCACGGTCCTATTCGTGTCCGGGTCTATCAGTCCGATAGGCGCTCAGCAGACTTGTCTCCCGGGATCGTTTTTATGCATGGCGGCGGCTTTGCCCTGGGGTCGATTGAAAGCCACGATTGCGTGGCTGCCGAACTGGCATTGGCGTCCTCCAGTGTCGTGTTGAGCGTCGATTACCGTTTGGCACCCGAACACCCGTTTCCCGCCGCCTTTGAGGACGCCAACGCGGTCTGGCAGTTTGCCCTGGCCAATCCCGAACGATTTGGCCTCGATCCCGACCGCATAATTGTTGCCGGCGATAGCGCCGGGGCTGCGTTGGCTGCCGCGATTTGCCTCGACGCGCGCGACAAGGATCGTGCGATGCCACGTGGCCAATTGTTGATTTATCCGGTCTTAACGGCGCGCGGCGACCTGCCATCCTATGAGGAACAAGCTGACGCGCCCATGCTCACAGCCCATGCACTGGAATATTTTTGGGACCTTTATACTGAAGCCGGCAAGCATGCCGACAACCCACTCGCCGCTCCGTTGATGGCCACCGACTTGAGCGACCTGCCCGATTGCTTCATCGCAACGGCAAATCACGACCCCTGCCGCGACGACGGCGTGACTTTTGCGCGCCGACTGCAAGAGGCAGGTGTCCGGGTCGATCTGCGATGCGCTCCCAAGTTGACTCACGGGTACCTGCGTGCCCGCGCCATGAGCCCGGCAGCCGCTACCGAATTTGCCGCCATTTGCGAGGCAGCGCGCGGTCTATTGAGGGACGAGTCTGCCGCAGCGCAAGATGATGGAGATCTACTCGCATGATGCCCGGCTCGCGGCCGGGGCTTGCCAATTGCCAAAAATAAACACTGATTGAATTTATCCGCGCTGTGGTGCCCAATATCCGCAATGAAGCGCTGCGCTGAACCGATTGCTTTCCACCCGGTCGGCCCGGCGGTCATGTCGGATAATTAACGCCAAGGGAGTAGCAATCGTGAGTTGGCAACCATGCGATGGACCCAAAGCAGCAAACACCTCGGACGATCCAACCTTCGGCGATGCCCGGTCCGTAGACCTCATCGAACAGGTGATCGTCCCCCGCGCCCGTGACCTGGGCGGATTTGAAGTCCGCCGCGCACTGCCCGCCCAAGGCCGGCAAATGATCGGTCCGTTTATCTTCTTCGATCAAATGGGACCCTCCGAATTTCTTCTTGGAGAAGGCATAGACGTCCGTCCCCACCCCCACATCGGACTGGCCACCGTCACCTACCTTGTCGACGGCCAGATCATGCATCGCGACAGCCTGGGAACAGAACTCGTCATCAAACCGGGTGAATTGAACCTGATGCAGGCAGGTAGCGGCATCGTCCATTCCGAGCGGACGCCAGAGGGGCAACGGACCACCGGCGGACGGCTGTTTGGCATCCAGGCCTGGGCTGCTCTGCCAAAGAGCCACGAGGAAGGCATTCCCCAATTCACTCATCACGGCGTTGATGAATTGCCCAGAATCGAGGGCGAGGGCAAACGCGTCCGGCTGGTGATGGGCGATCTCTTCGGCCACACGTCGCCTGCCGCATTCCCCCATCCCTCGTTTTATGCCGAAGTCATGCTCGCCCCGGGCGCCGTGCTGCCGCTCGATCCCGACTACGATGAACGCGCGATCTATGTGCTGTCGGGCGAGATCGATATCGCCGGAGATACCTTTGCATGCGGCCAGCTTTTGGTGCTGCATCCCGGCGACCGGATTTCGGTATTGGCCAACTCAAACGCCCGGCTGATTGTCCTGGGCGGCGAACCGATGGACGGCCCACGTCACATCTGGTGGAACTTCGTCTCCTCCTCAAAGGAACGCATCGAGGCCGCCAAGGAAGACTGGCGCCAGGGGCGCTTCGATACCGTGCCCGGCGATGCAGACGAGTTCATCCCGCTGCCGGACTGACCCAGGTCCCCGCAGTCGTGCCCGGCATCATCCTTGCAGTGCCGCTACGACAACGCAGCACCATCAGGCCGGCCGCTCCGGCAGCCGGCCTTGATTTTGGCCGCTGTTGTTGTCAATTCGCCATATTCACAACGATGAACTGGTCTTACGTCTGAGATCTTCAGATACGCCAAACGCTCTGACGGGGCCACAACGGCACATGAGAGAATTGACCTATGTGACGCCGACGGATCCAGCCTGGAAGAGGTGGCTGATTGCCGCCATCGAGGATATCTCCGGGCGCCGCAAGATCCTCCCGCATTACCGCCACTGGCGCCGGGAATACGTCGGCAAGTCCGCCTACATGATGGGAGACGGCCTCGACCTGATTAACGTCGACCGCCGCATTCATCCCAAGACGGCCTGGCCGCCTCGCGTAGAGGAGGGGGCACCGTTGGTCATGATCGCCAACCATCCATTTGGCATCGGCGATGGCGTCACCATGCTGTCGCTGGCCGAACAACTTGGCCGCCCCTACCGCGTCCTGATTAACAACGACCTGATGCGCGTGCCCGAAATCCGGCCATACGGATTGCCAATCGACTTTTCCGAAAGCCGTGCAGCCGTCGAATTGAACCTGAAATCGCGCGCCGAAGCCCGCCGCTTGCTGTTGGAGGGGGTAACGATCGTCGTCTTTCCGGCAGGCGGCGTCGCAACAGCAGCCAATCCCTTCGGCAAGGCCGAAGAACTGCCCTGGAAGACGTTTGCAGCCCGGCTCGTACAACTCGCCAAGGCCTCCGTCCTGCCCGTCTTTTTCGAGGGCCAGAACAGTTTCCTGTTTCACGCCGTCAGCCGGTTCTCACAAACCCTGCGGTTGTCGCTGCTGGTCTCTGAATTTCGCAACATGCCCGGCCGCCAATTCAATATTTTTACCGGCGACGTCATCCCCTTCGAAGACCTCCCCGATAACGACAACCGCATGGCGCTGACCCGGCAGCTCTACCTGATGGTCCACCGGCTCGACCCGGAGGCAGCCGGCAAGACCGATTCACAACTGGAGCCGACGCCGCTCGACCAGCGCCCGGCTTACCCCTGGGAATAGCCGTCGAAGGGCCGAGCGGCACCCAAAACGTCAGTTTCGTCCTGGATGTCGCGCCTCAACAACGCGTTACGCGTCACTCTCGACAATCGGCAGGCCGTTGTCCTGCCCCCATTCCGCCCAGCTCCCGTCATAGACGCTGGCATCCGCCCGCCCCAACTGCGCCAACGCCAGTGCCACAATCGAAGCCGTGACGCCCGATCCGCAGGTGGTTGAGATTGGCGCCCGCAGATCCACATCGGCGTTGTCGAAAACGCTCCGGAGTTGATCGGTCGATTTCATGGTGCCGTCGCTGTTGATCAACAGGGTATAGGGAATATTGACGGCACCTGGCATATGCCCCAGCCGCAGCCCGGGCCGTGGTTCATCCTCAAGACCATCGAAGCGAGGTGCCGGGCGCGCATCGACAATCTGCGTGGCGCCATCCTCAATGAACCCCTTGACGTCTTCCATCTCCGCAATCAGCGCCGCATTGACCCTGGGCGTGAAATGGGTTCGCGGACGCGAGCGCGCGGGACCATCTTCGAGCGGCCGTCCTTCGGCTTTCCACTTCTTCAGCCCGCCATTCAGAACCTTGACGTCTTCATGGCCCATTGCCCGAAACGTCCACCAGGCCCGCGCTGCCGAATAGATCCCAACCGAATCGTAAACCACGATCCGCAATCCATCACCAACCCCCATCTCCTTCATGCGGCTGGAAAACTTTACCGTCGAGGGAAGCATGTGCGGCAGGTCGCTGGTCTCGTCTGACAACTCGTCGATGTCGAAGAAAAGCGCGCCAGGGATGTGCTCGGCGTTAAATTCCTTGCGTCCATTGCGTTTCATCGGCGGCAGGTGCCACGAGGCATCAAGGACAACAAGATCCGGCGAGTTGAGATGTTCCGCCAGCCATTGGGTTTCAACAATCGGTTCACTACCCGTAATCACGGTTCGTCTCCTCCAGGAATTTTGCAGCCGTCAATTTTTTTAACTTGAGTATTGGTTTCTCAGGCGCCGTCCGGGTCGTTGAATACAACCGGCAGCTCAGGACCGCTGCCTTCGAGCCATTCTGGTGTCGGCAACCCTTTTTCGCGGAGAAATTCGGGATTGAACAACTTCGATTGATAACGTGTTCCATAGTCGCAAAGAACTGTGACAATGGTTTTGCCCGGCCCAAGGTCGCGCGCCAGTTTCATAGCGCCGGCAACGTTTACCCCCGACGACGGACCAAGGCACAATCCTTCGTACCGCAATAGGTCGAAGCATTGCGCAACCGCATCGGCATCGGCAATACGGTAGGCCTTGTCGACCTTGATCCCTTCAAGGTTGGCCGTGATGCGCCCCTGGCCGATCCCCTCGGTGATCGAGGACCCCTCGGCTTTAAGTTCGCCGGTCGTGTAGTAGCTGAAAAGAGCAGCCCCGAACGGATCGGCAAGCCCGATTGTGAAGTCCTCGCGCTTTGCCTTCAGCGCCATCGAGACGCCACCCAGCGTCCCCCCCGAGCCGACCGCGCAGATGAAGCCATCGGCCTTGCCGTCGGTATCAGCCCAGATTTCTTCCGCTGTCGTCTCTATGTGCGCCTGGCGGTTGGCGACGTTGTCGAATTGATTTGCCCAGATGGCCCCATTCGGCTCGGTCTCATTGAGGGCTTCAGCCAGCCGATTCGAATACTTGATGTAGTTGTTGTCGTTCTTGTAGGGAACGGCTGGAACCTCGACCAGTTGCGCGCCAAGTAGGCGTAGCGTGTCCTTCTTTTCCTGGCTTTGGGTCTCGGGAATAACGATCACCGATCTGAAGCCCATGGCGTTGGCCAGAACCGTCAGTCCAATGCCGGTATTGCCTGCCGTACCTTCCACGATGGTGCCGCCGGGCCTCAGTTTACCGCTGTCGATGGCGCTGTTGATGATGTAGAGCGCCGCCCTGTCCTTGACGGACTGGCCAGGATTCATGAATTCGGCCTTGCCGAGAATGCTGCACCCGGTTGCTTCCGAGGCGCGCCGGAGCTTGATGAGCGGTGTGCGCCCTACGGCGTCGATCACACTGGACTTGATCTGCAAAAGAGGTCTCCGAATTGGGTGCGAGAGGGCGGCCAGACAGTCAATTCATCGGGCACAGCCGCAAAATCGAGGGTTCTGGAACCAGGTGCTTGATACACAGGTGTTTCATATCAGGCGTTTGTGAATCCAAAAACAGTATCGGTTGCGCCGTAAGCCCGCAATGACCCAGTCGATTTGAGAATGTGCCGCCCGCAGCCGGTCGACGAAACCGCAATCCGTTGCCCGGGCAACACAAAAAGCGTTCCACAGTGGGCCGACATTTAACCGCCGATTAACCGAACGTCCCTACCTTCGTGAATGCAAACCGAAGGAAAAGCAGGTCTCGATTTACGCGAGGGCCTGTTTGAGAGGGATTATTAGGCTATGACCAACGTATTGAAGTCCGGGCTTGCCTCGGCGGCTGTCGCACTAGCTGCAGCTCTCAGCGCTCCGGCGATGGCTGCCGATCTGGGCGGCTCGCTGAAAGACGGCTACGTCGCACCGATGCCAAAGGTTCACGCGGCAGCCGCAGGCCCGTGCTACTTCCGCGCCGATGTCGGCGGTTCCATATCCCGCGATCCGGACATGGACTGGCCGGTCTACAACGAAGTCTTCCAGGGCGACTGGAATGCCAACGGCGTCATCGATGCTGATGAGGTCAGCTACAGATTCGCCGGCAGCGAAGTCCAGGAAGTCTCCATGGACAATACCTGGCTTGCCGAAATCGGCGCTGGTTGCGGTTCAGGATCGCGCGGGCTTCGTGCCGATGTAACCTTCGGGTTCCGCGGCGAACGAGACGTATGGGGCATCCCACCGATCTACAACGGCACGATGATCGGCGATCCTGTCGGCACGCCGCCCCCCGACGTCGATGATCCGATCCATACGTCGATCAAGAGCTACACCTTGATGGCCAACGCCTACTACGACTTTGGCCAGTTCCGCGGCTTCGTTCCTTATGTCGGCGCTGGTGTCGGTGCTGCCTATCACATGGTCGATGAAGTATACTTCACCGAAAACCCATTCCTGACCAACCGCATCGAAGGCGACAAGCACCTTTCGTTCGCATGGTCTCTGATGGCTGGTGTCGCCTACCAGGTGTCCGATCGCGCAATCCTCGACTTCGGTTACCGTTATATCGACATGGGCAGCGCCAGCTCCGGCCGCGTCGATAGCGCCGGCTTCGTGAACCCAAAAGTCGAGCTGGACAACATTGCAGCCCACGAATTCAAGCTTGGTCTGCGCTATCACTTCGGTTCATCGCGCAGCAACTGCTGCAGTTATGCGGCCCTGAAGTAAGCCTGACGACCCGTCAGCAGAGAAAAATAATCAGCCGGGATGCTCGCCATCCCGGCTTTTTCTGTTTTTGCCATTTCAACAGGTTGCCGCAATCTTCATCGCATCTGCCCATTGATCTTGGCCGCCGCCGCCCGATATAAGGCGACTGTGCACCCGCCGCCCGGCCAAAATCGTTTGGTAAGCTTGCCTGAAGATGGCGACCGAGCCAGCGGAAACTAATCGATTAAGGTGGATGCGTTCTTCCCGGCAACGTGATAAGCACGCCGCTTCAGTTGCCGGATTGATGACACTTTAACGGTTCGCCAGGCGGACCAGACAGGTAGTCCGGTCGGTGCGAATGCGGGCGTGGTGGAATTGGTAGACACGCCAGATTTAGGTTCTGGTGGCTTTGGCCGTGGGGGTTCAAGTCCCTCCGCCCGCACCACTTTTAAGGTTTCGAGCAAATCCGGCACACCGATTAATGTGGTGGCCGAACGGGTTCGGCATAGCGAAAGCGACGAGACATGAGGCCAACAGGCTGATTGCAAGTCGCCCAGCCAAGGCCGCCTTTCCAAACGAACAGCTAAAGTCAAAGCGCAGCAGGTTATAGGCTCATGCAGATCAAGGAAGTCACGTCGGACGGGTTGAAACGCGAGCTTGAGGTGGTCGTTGCGACCGGCGAGCTTAACGAGCGCTTTCAATCCCGGTTGAACCAGCTCAAGGATACCGTTCAGCTTAAGGGCTTCCGCAAGGGTAAGGTGCCAGTCAACCATCTGCGCAAGGTCTACGGCAAATCGGTGATGCTGGAAGTCCTCAACGACGCGGTCAACGAGTCCAGCGCCAAGGCGATCGAGGAGCGCGAGGAACGCCCCGCCGTGCAGCCCGATATCAAGCTTCCCGAAGACGAGGCCAAGATTGAGCGCATCCTGGCCGGCGAGGACGACCTGGCCTATTCAATGTCCTTCGAAGTGTTGCCAAAAATCGAATTGGTCGATTTTTCGACGCTGAAACTGGAAAAGTTTGTCGTCGAAGTGGAAGACGCCGACCGCGATGAGGCCATCGATAAGCTGCTTGACTCCAACCTTGCCTACGACGTCGAAGAGGGGCGCGTTGCCGAAGACGGCGACCAGTTGACGATTGATTTCGTCGGCAGAATCGACGGTGAGGCGTTCGAAGGCGGATCGGCCGAAGGTATCGATATCGTCCTTGGTAAGGGCCAGTTCATCCCGGGCTTTGAAGAACAGCTCGTTGGCGCCAAGGCTGGCGACGAAAAGCTCGTCGAGGTCAATTTCCCCGACGATTACGGCGCCGAACATTTGCGTGGCAAGGCGGCCGCCTTTGAAACCAACGTAAAAGCCGTTGCGAAATCCCGCCGGCCCGACGCCAACGATGCCTTCGCCCAGTCGCTGGGACTTGAAAACCTCGACAAGCTGAAGGAGCACTTCACCCAGCGCATCTCGGAAGAATACGGCCAGGCCGCCCGCGCCAAGCTGAAGCGCGAATTGCTCGATGCCTTGGAAGAAGCCCACAAATTCGAATTGCCGCCCACGCTGGTCGAACGCGAATTCGATTCCATGTGGAACCAGGTCACAAGTTCGATGAAAAACGAGAACAAGACCTGGGACGATCAGGACAAGACCGAGGAAGAAACCCGCAAGGATTACCGCGAGATCTCCGAGCGCCGTGTGCGCCTGGGGCTGGTGATCGGCGAGATCGGCGACAAGAACAAGATCGAAGTCGGCGAAGACGAATTGCGCAAGGCGTTGATGGAGCAGGTGCGCCAGTTCCCCGGCCAGGAAAAGATGGTGTACGAATACTACCAGAAGAATCCAAGCGCCGTCGCCGAACTGCGCGCACCGTTGTTCGAAGAAAAGGTGGTCGACTTCATCCTGGAACTCGCCAAGCCGGACGAACGCAAAGTCACCAAGGAAGAACTGCAGGCAGCACTGAACGCAATGTCCGACGACGACGATGAGGCGGAAGCCGATAGCGCCGAAAAATAAGGTGGCCTCCCGTCGGGGGCTGCACCTGACGAGAATTAGCCAACCGATAGCTGCGGCCCGAGACGAACATCGCTCAGAAACCCGCAAGCGCGACAAGTCCTAGAAGACAAGTCAAAGACCATGACGAAAGCCGGAGAACTCCTCAAGATGCAAAACCCCAGCAATCAGATCACTGCAACGTTTTGGCCGATGGTCGTCGAACAGACCAATCGCGGCGAGCGTGGTTACGATCTCCCCTCCCGGCTGCTGAAAGAACGCATCATCTTCGTCACCGGACCGATTGAGGACCACATGGCAGCCTCGATCTGCATGCAGCTTTTGTACTGCGAGGCGGAAAACCCGGAAAAAGAAGTCTCCATGTATATCAATTCGCCCGGCGGCGTTGTTACCGCAGGCATGGCGATCTACGACACGATGCAATTCATCAAGCCCAAGATTGCCACGCTGTGCATCGGCCAGGCGGCATCCATGGGTTCGCTATTGCTGTGCGCGGGTAGCCCGGGAATGCGCTATGCCCTTCCAAACGCAAGAATCATGGTCCACCAGCCTTCGGGCGGCTTCCAGGGCCAAGCCTCCGATATCGAGCGCCATGCCGAAGACATTATAAAAATGAAGCGCCGGTTGAATGAGGTTTACGTTAAGCACACCGGCCAGGACTATGACGTGATTGAACGTACGCTTGACCGCGATCACTTCATGACCGCCGATCAATCCAAGGAATTCGGGCTGATCGACAAGGTCCTGACCGACCGCAGCCAGGCCGAAATCGGCCCAGATCCATCCTCGGATTCGGAAAGCTGATCTGCCGGCGCTGCCCGAAAGCCTCCGCTTGGCGAATAACAGGCCGGTGGGGGGGCTGTGCGCCGCCCGGTCCCGTTCGAGCCCTTGGGTTGCGCGCGACTGCGGCTGACTTTGGTCAGCGGCCGCGATTGCTCCCAATTTGCAACACGTTGCCGGATTAAAGAACTGACAAAAGGCGCAAATCGGTTACACTGACTGTGACGATCGTGCCTACGCCAAGACGTTCTGAAGCCTCGGGCATGAGTTTTGTTTTGCCTGCAACTCGGTGTGGTTGTTAGTTTTTTCGGGCAACGGTGCCGCCGGCTGGCAGAGTTTCTGCAAACGGCCATGTTCGTCAGTATGGTTGCTGGGTAAATGTGTGCTGAACAACTGGTCGAACGCCGCACAAGTGTTTCGACCGATTAATACAATCTTGATCTACTGCACTGTAGCGTGTTGAGATCGCTAGAATGGGCCGCCAGCCCGCGACTACGGGTCCGCAACAAGAGCACTCAAGCGGGGCTTGCTGGTTCGTTTGTATTTGCGGGTTCGTGTATGCTGGCTTTAATGACCGAAAAACGGGTGAGACCAACTCAATGGCGAACGAGAAAAACACCCTGTACTGCTCCTTCTGTGGAAAGAGTCAGCACGAGGTTCGCAAACTGATCGCAGGACCAACGGTATTCATCTGTGATGAATGCGTCGAACTCTGCATGGATATCATTCGCGAAGAGAACAAAAATACGCTCGTAAAATCGCGCGATGGCGTCCCCACACCTGAGGAGATCTGCGAGGTCCTCGATGGTTACGTGATCGGCCAGTTCCACGCCAAGCGTGTTCTCTCGGTTGCCGTCCACAACCACTACAAGCGGCTCAATCACGCCTCCAAGTCAAACGACGTCGAGTTGGCCAAGTCGAACATTTTGTTGGTCGGCCCGACAGGTTGTGGCAAGACCCTGCTCGCCCAGACCCTGGCGCGTATCCTCGATGTGCCCTTCACCATGGCCGACGCCACGACCCTCACCGAAGCCGGTTACGTTGGCGAAGATGTCGAAAACATCATTTTGAAGTTGCTGCAATCGGCCGACTACAACGTCGAGCGCGCCCAACGCGGCATCGTCTACATCGACGAGGTCGACAAGATTTCGCGCAAGTCCGACAATCCGTCGATCACGCGCGACGTGTCTGGCGAAGGCGTTCAGCAGGCCCTGCTCAAGATCATGGAAGGTACCGTTGCCTCCGTTCCGCCCCAGGGCGGCCGCAAGCATCCCCAACAGGAATTCCTGCAGGTCGATACGACCAATATCTTGTTCATTTGCGGCGGTGCATTCGCCGGCCTGGATAAGATCATCTCGGGTCGCGGCAAGGGGACGACAATCGGTTTCGGCGCCAACGTCCGTGGTCCCGAGGAGCGCCGCACCGGCGACATCCTGCGCGGCGTCGAGCCAGAGGATCTGTTGAAATTCGGCCTCATCCCCGAATTCATCGGCAGGCTCCCTGTCATCGCCACGTTGGAAGACCTTGATGAGGACGCCCTGGTCCGCATTCTTTCCGAGCCCAAGAACGCCCTGGTCAAGCAGTACCAGCGCCTGTTCGACATGGAAGACGTCAAGCTCAACATCACCACCGAGGCCCTCCGAGCAATTGCCCGCAAGGCGATTGAACGCAAAACCGGCGCCCGTGGCCTCAGGTCCATCATGGAGGGCATCCTGCTCGACACCATGTACGACCTGCCCGGCCTTAAAGGTGTGGAAGAAGTCGTCATCGGACCGGAAGTCGTCGAAGGTGGCGCTCGTCCGTTGCGCATCTACACCGAGCGTGCCGAAGAGACCGAAAGCACAGCTTCCTAAGGCAGCTTGGGCGCGGTATTCGAGTACAAGTAGCGTCCCTGCACCTTCCAGGCAGGCCTTCGTTATTGATGTTGCCAAAAAGCACCCCATCTATATGGGGCTGCACAAATCGCTTTGCCTTCCGTTCGCGTTGTTGAGTACAACTAATGAACTGTTTGCGACGAGGTAGTGCAGGCATCTGTTGCGGCTCTTGCGTCCTAAAATAGCCACGCCAGTCTCGCAGCAACCACGACTAACGCGATTTGTTTGAAGGACGCTGTCATGCCGCCGAATTATTAAGGGGCCTGAGCAGCGGTCGATAACCGAGAGCGGATCGTAATCACGAAAAGGCCCGGTGCCCCTCAATCCGGGTCAAATTTAAGGATGGGTGAACCATGAGCAAGAAAAAGGTTCTGACCGACGAAGCCGGTGAACAGGAGCTGTTTCCAGTCCTGCCGCTGCGCGACATCGTCGTCTTCCCCTACATGATCGTACCGCTGTTCGTTGGTCGCGAAAAATCGATCAATGCGCTTGAAGAAGTCATGCGCACCGACAAGCACATCCTGCTTGCCGCCCAGAAGAACGCCGGCGATGACGATCCCGACCCCGAAGGCATCTACGAAGTCGGTACGCTGGCCTCGGTCCTACAACTGTTGAAGCTACCCGATGGCACCGTGAAGGTCCTGGTGGAAGGTACCTCGCGCGCGCGCATTCAGTCGTTCACGGAGACTGAGGAATACTACGAGGCGAAAATCGAGCGCATCGAGGAGCAGGTTGGCGCCGAAGACGAAATCGAAGCCTTGGCCCGCTCGGCGGTTTCCCAGTTCGAGCAGTACGTCAAGCTCAACAAGAAGATCTCGCCTGAAGTGCTGGGAACGATTGCCGAAATCCAGGACTACTCCAAGCTGGCCGACACCATCGCTTCCCACTTGGCGATCAAGATTGCCGATAAGCAGGAAGTCCTCGAAGTCGAGACGATTTCCGACCGCCTCGAGCGTGTCTACACCCAGATGGAAAGCGAAATCTCGGTCCTGCAGGTCGAGAAGAAAATCCGCTCGCGCGTCAAGCGCCAGATGGAGAAGACCCAGCGCGAGTATTATTTGAATGAGCAGATGAAGGCCATTCAGAAGGAGTTGGGCGATACAGACGAGCGCGACGATATCGTCGAGTTCGAAGAAAAGATCGAATCCATCAAGCTGACGAAGGAAGCCCGCGACAAAGCCCTCGCTGAGTTGAAAAAGCTCAAGCAGATGAGCCCGATGTCGGCCGAAGCGACCGTCGTGCGCAATTACCTCGATTGGATCCTGTCGATCCCGTGGGGCGTCAAGGGCAAGGTCAAGAAGGACCTGAGCGAAGCTGAAAAGATCCTGGACGATGAGCACTACGGCCTGGAGAAGGTCAAGGAGCGCATTGTCGAGTATCTGGCCGTGCAAAACCGGACCAATAAATTGAAAGGCCCGATCCTGTGCCTCGTCGGTCCTCCAGGCGTCGGCAAGACGTCGCTTGGAAAATCGATCGCTAACGCTACGGGCCGCGAATTCGTTCGCATGAGCCTTGGCGGCGTTCGTGACGAAGCAGAAATTCGCGGTCACCGCCGAACCTACATCGGCTCGATGCCCGGCAAGGTCATTCAGTCAATGCGCAAGGGCAAGAAGAACAACCCGTTGTTCCTGCTCGACGAGATCGACAAGATGGGCCAGGACTTCCGGGGCGACCCGGCGTCCGCATTGCTCGAAGTCCTCGACCCCGAGCAGAACTCGACGTTCAACGACCACTATCTCGAAGTCGACTACGATCTCTCCAACGTAATGTTCATCACCACTGCCAATACGCTGAACATTCCGCCAGCCCTGCTCGACCGGATGGAAATCATCCGGCTTGCCGGTTACACGGAAAACGAAAAGTTGGAGATCGCCAAGCGGCACCTTCTGGAAGAGCAGCGTCAATCGCATGGCCTTCAGGAAGGCGAGTGGCAGGTTGAAGACGGCGCCCTGATGGAGATCGTCCGCCGCTACACCCGTGAAGCCGGCGTGCGTTCGCTTGAACGCGAACTGGCAAAGCTCGCACGCAAGGCGGTCAAGGAAATCCTGACCTCGTCCAAGACCTCCGTCACGGTCACAAAAGACAACGTTGGCGAGTATCTGGGTGTCTGGAAGTATCGTTACGGCGAAGCAGAAGAGAAGGACCAGATCGGGATCGTGACCGGATTGGCATGGACCGAGGTGGGCGGCGAACTGTTGACCATCGAAGGCCTCAAGATGCCGGGCAAGGGCAAGATGACGGTCACTGGAAACCTGCGCGACGTCATGAAGGAGTCGATCCAGGCTGCCAGCGCCTATGTGCGTTCGCGCTCACTCGATTTCGGCGTTACACCGCCGACATTCGAGAAGCACGATATCCACGTCCACGTTCCAGAAGGCGCAACTCCCAAGGACGGACCTTCAGCCGGCGTCGCCATGGCAACCGCGATCGTCTCGGTTCTGACCCAGATCGAGGTGCGCAAGGATGTCGCCATGACCGGTGAAATCACCTTGCGTGGCCGGGTGCTGCCGATCGGCGGTCTGAAGGAAAAGCTGCTTGCAGCCCTGCGCGGTGGTATCAAGAAGGTCCTGATCCCGGATGAAAACGCCAAGGATCTGGCTGATATCCCCGACGAGATAAAACAGAAGCTGGAGATCGTTCCGGTCGCTCATATCGACGAGGTGCTAAAGGCAGCACTGGTCCGCGCACCAGAATCGGTCGAGTGGGACGAAGCAGCCGAAGCGGTGGCAGCCGTGGCTTCATCCGACGACGTCTCAGACGATCGCCCGCTCGCTCACTGATTAGAATCAGTCCAGGCAAGCTGCGACAATATGATTGGTGCATGCGCTGAAAAGGCCCACACGGATTTCTTCGTGTGGGCCTTATTCGTCATCAAGTAGGGTTAATTGCTCGATTCTCCAGTGTTTTCGGGGCTTTTCGCGCCTTTTGGCACTTGACGCCCCATCATTCTGGCGTTTCAGTCTGGGCTCCATTGCAACAAGCAACGGCCTCCCGGCTCGGGATCCGGAAATCCGGTCCCCGGAATGGGCAAGGCGAGGTCATAAGGACAGGAATAAAAGATGAGCAAAAAAGATCTGGTCGACGCCATCGCCAAAGAGTGCGACATGACCAAGGAAAAGGCGAATAATGCCGTCGACGCAGTGCTCGCACACATCAAGGCGACGCTGAAGAAGGGCGACGAAGTCCGTCTTCCTGATTTTGGAACATTTAAGGTCACCAAGCGGGCCGCTCGCGACGGCCGCAACCCGCTGACCGGCGCAACCATCAAGATCAAGGCCTCCAAGGTTGCCAAGTTTACCCCGGCCAAGGGCCTGAAGGAATTGCTGAACTAAGCTGTGACCTGAAGTCGGCACCACGGCCGCAGGAATAGGTATAAGCATCTCAGGAGGGGCCCCGTCAGGCCCCTCTTTTGGTTTTCGGCGAAGGGATGTGCCAAAGGCTCGGGTACTTAAAGCTTCAGCCCAATAGGATGCGCATCGATGGATTTTGAGATTGAAGCAGCCGGCTCACGTATCGGTAAGTTCTCCTCCCCCTTTCCCTTCGTTCGGGTTCCAGGCAGGGAGGCCCACGCAGCGCTAGGCAGCCTTCAACAAGCCCACCAGGACGCCACTCCCGTCATCTGGGGCGCGGAGAATCAAGCCTCTTTGCTGTTCGACTTGTTTGATGAACCCACCCAGGCAAAACCAGTCGATAGCCTCACCAGGGCAGCGAAGTTCGCCTCCGGCTGGGACGCATTGCGCAAGTATCGAGACGAGCAACGTGAAAAAACCCGTGCATTCTTCGAGTCGCAAGGCTGGGATTATCCTCAAACCGAGGATGAGGCTGAAGAACCAGAAAACATCGAGGTGCCTCCGGGCACCGGCCCGCATGACGAATTGTTAGGCTTCCTCGATTACGGCACCGGCAGACCCCACGCCGAAGTGATCATCGGCATTATACCGACAGCACGGTGCTGGGAGGTTGCCGCCCACTTGAAGTATGGCGCCTGGAACGACTGTCCAGCGCCATATGTCCATGTCGCGCTGGCACGCGAGTGGCACGAGAGGTATGGCGCCCGCCTCGTCGTGAATACCGGCGACATCCTGGAATTCGAAGTTGAACGCCCCGTTCAGACCCTTGAAGAGGCCCGCGAACTGGTGCCGCTATTTGAGGACTATTGCTCCGATATCATTTATCAGGGTGTCGGCTCCCGCGAGGCCCTGGCCAGAACGCTCCATCGCGGCCGCTTCTGGTATTTCTGGTGGGACTGAGCATGTCGCACTTAAACGCTGTTGCAAGCCGCCGCTCAAGCAACTAGAAAGACATCTTCCGGGCGGTTAGCTCAGTGGTAGAGCGCCTCGTTTACACCGAGGATGTCGGGAGTTCGACCCTCTCACCGCCCACCATTTTTTATTGGCGCTTCAGATGCCCACCGCTTCGCGGCATCCGCGCCCTGACAATTCTCCTCAAACGATTCTTTGGACATCTAAAGCTGGGACCGCAGCCCTGGCCGTCCTGCCGAAGGCGGGCAAGTAGACGAGTGGCCGCCCCGCCGGAGCGCTTTGCGCGTGAGGCATCAGATGCTGGCCACCCACGCTTATTCTCCCATGCTGTCGTCCTTCCAGCATCCGGATCGCAAGGCGATCCCGGGCAAAAGCCCGCCCCGCCGGAGCGCTCATCAGGCGCGTGAGGCATAAAACTGTTCCCCACGTCACATCTGAAGCGTCCGAATCGGTTCACACTGCGTTCAAGCGCCCCATCAGACAATCAATTCAATCGTGGATAAAGGCTGAACTGCCACTCCGCCTTGGACGCTTGCAGCGAGCATACTGCCCCCAACGGCGCTTAAGGCAGAACCGGAGAACCCAGGCATGATGGACGACCAAAACACCCCGCCAACCGACGACCGCAGCCAAGCGGCCACCCAACAGCGCGAAGAAGCCGTCGGGACGCCACCCGAATATGCCGCAGAAGTGCCCCAGATCGACGGCAGCGTCGATGCATTGGTCGCCAATTTGCGTGCCGCCAAAGACCAACTGGCCGCCGTCCTGGATGGCGCGGGCAAGCCATCGTCCAGTTCCCGGGCGGACGACGAGAACGAAGATCGTTCAGCAGCCTAAAGTAACTCGCCAAACCCGCTTGACTTGGGTCTGGATAACACGTAGATCGGTCGGCCTACGAAGCACGCAGCCGATGCGTGCTTTGCATTGCGGGCGTAGCTCAGTTGGTTAGAGCGCCGGCCTGTCACGCCGGAGGCCGCGGGTTCAAGTCCCGTCGCTCGCGCCAGTCCCCATCGCGATCGAAATCGTCGATCAGCCCGGACTGGCCCGTGACCTGCAATCACTCTTCAAATTTCGCCGATACCCTTTCAGGCCCATAACGCCAATCCCATTTGCTTTGGGGGCCCGGTGCGGCAATCCTCCCAGTAATCCCAATAGCCTGTTTACGCCCCGCCTGTTGCATGCTCTTTTCTAAGCCTGTAGATCGGGTTCCACATCTTTTGCTGTAGGTTCCCAATCAATCTCGCCGGCATCCCGCCGGTCCTAACGGCACGCTGGGCAAATCGCACTATGAATCAACTGCTCCTCGACTACCTCCCGATTGTCGTCTTCCTGGGGGTGGCGCTCGTCATCTCCGCCGCGCTCGTCATCGCGCCCTTCCTGGTCGCGATCCGCAACCCGGACCCCGAGAAGGTCTCCGCCTACGAGTGCGGGTTTGAAGCCTTTGACGATGCGCGCATGAAGTTCGATGTGCGGTTTTATCTGGTCTGTTTGCTGTTCATCATCTTCGACCTGGAAATCGCCTTTCTGTTCCCGTGGGCGGCCGCCTTCCGCGACATCGGGCTGTTCGGCTTCTGGTCCATGATGATATTCCTTGCCGTCCTTACAATCGGCTTCATTTACGAGTGGAAGAAGGGGGCCCTGGAATGGGATTGATCCTGCCGCCTGAGTTTCAGTTCGATACCGCCCGTGAGGGCGTTGCGGGTACGCCGGCCAAGGCCGACCCCTATCTGACCGAGATCAACAACGAACTGGCCGATAAAGGTTTCCTGGTCACGACCACCGACGATCTGATCAACTGGGCGCGCACCGGCTCGCTGATGTGGATGACGTTCGGCCTGGCCTGCTGCGCCGTCGAGATGATGCAGGCCTCGATGCCGCGCTACGACGTCGAACGCTTCGGCTTTGCGCCCCGCGCTTCGCCCCGCCAGTCCGATGTCATGATTGTCGCCGGCACGCTGACCAACAAGATGGCACCCGCAATGCGCAAGGTCTACGACCAGATGCCCGAGCCGCGCTACGTCATCTCGATGGGCTCCTGCGCAAATGGCGGCGGCTACTACCACTATTCGTATTCCGTCGTGCGCGGCTGCGACCGTGTCGTACCCGTCGATGTCTATGTCCCCGGCTGCCCGCCGACCGCAGAGGCGCTGGTCTACGGTATCCTGCTGCTACAACGCAAGATCCGCCGCACCGGCACCATCGCCCGCTGATAAAGCCACCAGGCGCGTCGCACCAATTGAGTGCCGAGGCGTCCCAACAGGCCTGGAACGAATGCAAGAAGATACGCTTGAAGACCTCGGCGAATACCTCAGCAGCAAGATGGCAGTCGCCTATCTGGGCTCACACGTCGCCCATGGCGAACTGACCGTCGATGTCACCCGCGATCAGATCACGCAGGTCCTGAAGTTTCTCCGCGACGACGCGCGCTGCAAATTTGAAGTCCTGATCGATATATGCGGCGTCGATTGGCCGGCCCGCGAGTACCGCTTTGACGTTGTCTATCACCTGCTCAGCCCGCGCAACAATCAGCGCATTCGAGTCAAACTGCAAACAAGCGAAACGGCTGCCGTCCCCAGCGTTATCGATGTCTTCTCGGCTGCCAACTGGTTCGAGCGCGAAGCCTACGACATGTACGGCATTTTATTCTCCGACCATCCCGACCTGCGCCGCCTGTTGACCGACTACGGTTTCCAGGGCCACCCGTTGCGCAAGGACTTCCCGCTCACGGGCTACGTCGAAGTCCGCTACGACGATGAAAAGAAGCGCGTTGTCTATGAGCCGGTGAAACTCAACCAGGAATTCCGCTCGTTCGATTTCGAAAGCCCGTGGGAAGGCGCCGACTACGTGCTGCCTGGCGATGAAAAGGCATCCGGCGCCAACGGCAAGGCGTGAGAGCATGAAAGACACGTTGCAGCCAGGCATCGAAGCCGAGTTCCAGTTCCTGGTTCCCGAATCGAAAACTGTGCCCGCCCTCTATCCTGAATCGGCTGACTTCCAATCCATGCCAGCCGTGTTCGCAACCGGCTTCCACGTCGGACTGATGGAGTGGGCAGCATTGGAAGCCCTCAAGCCGCACATGGATGAGGGCGAGGGCTCGCTCGGCATTCATGTCAACGTTTCGCACACAGGCGCAACGCTTCCCGGCCAGACGATCACGGTCAGCGCCAAATGCACAGCCGTCGAAGGCCGCAGAATCACATTCGACGTCAAGGCTCACGACGGCATCGAACCAATCGGCGAAGGCACACATCAACGCATGGTCGTGCCCTGGGACCGTTTTAAATCGAAAGTCAATCAGAAGGCTGCTGCGGCAGGAGTTGCAGGGCTCGAGTGAGATTAGTGAGTAGTGAGTAGTGAGTGGTGATTAGCGAATAGTGAGTGGTGTCGTAAAATCGTATAGGGACCTGCTCGTTTGGCAGAAGGCTATGGACTTGGCGGAATCCTGCTACCGAATAACGGCAGGATTTCCACGAGAGGAACGCTACGGTTTGACAACTCAAATTCGGCGCGCCGCTGCATCGATCGCCGCCAACATTGCTGAAGGCCAAGGGAGAGAGCAAACGAAGGTATTCATTCAGTTCCTCCGTGTAGCCCAAGGGTCATTGAAAGAAGTGGAAACCCACCTTTTACTGAGCCAGCGGGTGGATCTGGTCGAAAACGGGAATGCGGAAGCGCTTCTACAAGATTGCGACGAACTAGGCCGGATGTTGCGCGCACTCATCCGAAGTCTGGACCAACGCTAACAAGGTAATCGTCCAGACTAATCACTACTCACTATTTACAATTCACTCAGCAACGACAGCCACGAGCACGAGGCACCCATGCCTGAAACAGATATTCGCCAGTTCAACATCAACTTCGGACCCCAGCACCCTGCAGCACACGGCGTGCTACGCCTCGTGCTCGAACTGGATGGCGAGGTCGTCGAGCGCGTTGATCCGCACGTCGGCCTCCTGCACCGCGGCACCGAAAAGCTGATCGAGCACAAGACGTATCTTCAGGCCATCGGCTATTTCGACCGCCTCGATTACGTCGCGCCGATGAACCAGGAGCACGCCTTCTGCCTGGCTGCCGAACGCCTGCTGGGCCTCGAAATCCCAGCGCGCGCCAGCTATATCCGCGTGCTCTATTCCGAGATCGGCCGCATCCTGTCCCACATCCTGAACGTCACCACGCAGGCGATGGATGTTGGTGCGCTGACCCCGCCACTGTGGGGCTTCGAAGAACGCGAAAAACTGATGGTGTTTTATGAGCGCGCTTCAGGCTCGCGCATGCACGCCAAGTATTTCCGCCTCGGCGGAGTGCATCAGGATCTGCCGCCTGAACTGATCGACGACATCTACGACTGGTGCGACCCGTTCCTGAAGGTCTGCGACGATATCGAGGGACTGCTGACCAATAACCGTATCTTCAAGCAGCGCAACGTCGACATCGGCGTCATCACGTTGAAGGAAGGCTTCGACCTCGGCTTCTCGGGCGTCATGGTCCGCGGCTCAGGCGCCGCCTGGGACTTGCGCAAATCGCAACCCTACGAGCGCTACGAAGAATTCGACTTCGACATTCCCATCGGCAAGAACGGCGATTGCTACGACCGCTACCTGATCCGCATGGAAGAAATGCGCCAGTCCGTGCGCATCATGAAGCAGGCTTGCGATAAGCTTCGCTCGCCTGAAGGAGCCGGTCCCTACGCCGCCGTCGATAAGAAAGTCGTGCCGCCGACGCGCAGCGAAATGAAGCGCTCCATGGAAGGCCTGATCCACCACTTCAAGCTCTACACCGAAGGCGTCCACGTCCCCGAAGGCGAAGTCTATGCCGCCGTCGAAGCGCCAAAGGGCGAGTTCGGCGTCTACCTTGTGTCCGATGGTTCCAACAAACCCTACCGCTGCAAGATCCGCGCGCCCGGCTTCCCGCATCTGGCCGCTATGGATTTCATGAACCGCGGCCACATGCTCGCCGACGTCTCGGCAATCATCGGCTCACTCGATATCGTGTTTGGCGAAATCGATCGGTAGGGGTGGGACGGGGCGGCGTTGCCCGAAAGCGGAAGCAGGTGCTACCGCTGTTTGGGTGCGAGCTGCACCTAAAACTGATGGAAATTTCTATTTTGGCCCGAAGTAGTCGCATGATGTTGGAGCCCACGTAACCAATTACATTGACTGCTTCGGATGCGACCAGCATTTAGACTTAAACATCCGACGCTGACACATGAATATCTGTGGTTGCAAGCATGAATTGCCCCGAACGAATAGTGACCGTCCACAGCCCTTCAACGTCAAACTTTGCCCCTATTGGGTGAATCCATTGTCCGTGGCAAGTATGAAGTCCGTCGCTTGGAATAATCAGGTTTGCGCAAGATACTTCTTGCCCAAGCGGATTCGTCAATGTCAGGAAAATGCCTCGGGAGGATTGGCCATTTAATGTTCGCCATCTTGCGCTTACTACAACCGTAAATTGAGCGTCCGTGGGCAGCATCGGGAACTTGAGATTGGTCCAATCACCGCCGAGCACATACAATAACCCGTCCCGGTTTTCGGCCCCATTGACCGCCATCAAGCTTTGAATACGGAATCCGTCGTTGATATCAGTTAATGAGAGCTCGACCGTTCCCTCTGGTAGAGTGCTTCCTGCCGAAGCTGCGCCAATCCCACCCTTAGCCCTCACTGTTCGCAGCACAGTGCCGTCATGTTTCAAAAAGCGCAGCACGGTATCGTCACCACTGATGCCGTGTTGACCTGGCATTGACGCGCCAACTCCGCCTTTGCCTATTTCGACTTCAATGCGATCAAACCCGGCGGTGCGCAGGGCAACAAGGTCGAAAACACCACGAACGAGCTCACCACCACCACCGCCGTCACCTCCGCGCAAGTTGTCACCACTAGCGCCCGCTCCGCCCCCGCCCGAACCTGGGGCACGACCATCGGGGCATACAATCGGGTCGGACAAGCCGTCGTTGAGCACGACCGACGCGTCGGCATCGGCGAATGGTACAGTGAACTCGCCATCGACAATGCGCTTTCCTCCTCCGTCACCGCCGTGCCCCCCGGAAGCGTTCCTGCCAATTGCTCCACCGCCCCCGCCGCCCGCTCCGGGAGCCGCGCCACCCTTGCCTCCAAGTGAGATTGTTGAGTTGTTGACGGCTATTTCGACCTGCGAGAATGAAGCTTCGGCAGCATCTGTTGTCATTTGATCATCCAATATCCAACCTTGCTGGATCTTGTCAAAGTCAGCCAGTTGCCGCGCCTTCCATTCGCGCAACGTCGTAGCTGGATATGATCTTCGAGTCAGACTGTCATCAATTGCCGCAGCATGCTCGACGCACATGAGTATCAAATTGGTCTCCGAGCGATTGTCACTTTCCGATTGCTGCGGATCCCAACGCGGCCCTCCCTCTCGCCGCGCATGGATGTGACACACACGGGAATTGAGAGTTCTAACGCCGGTGAATTCATCAAGGCGATACAGTGGCCGTGGGCAATCCTTGAATCCGCACCGGAATGCATGGGCATAGAGGTATTTAATTGTCGCGTCGGTTGGTCGTGGGTGTTCGAGCATGGAGCAATAACTTTGTTTTGGCCGCACATCGGCTTGCCAGCAATTCCCGTGCCGTTGGTCAAGAGCCGAACGTAACCCGTACACAATATCTCAGCGGGAACAATCTCTGCCAGCCCTCCTCGCCTCCCTGAACAACAGCTAACAACCTCATTCAGATTCAATTCAACCGACATCTTCCAAGGTGGGTTTCAACACGGGCCGGGCAGAGAGAATTTTCTCAAGGGGTGGCTTCGTGGGAGTGAAACGAAAAACCCGCCAAGGAAGATTTCAAATGTTGAAACTCATTTTGACCACCATGACAGCAGGCGTCCTTCTCGCAGCCAGCTATATGCCATCCGCCGCCCACGGCAGCTCCAACACCACCCGGTATTCCACCCAAGCCGGCCACCATCAGCCCGTCCATGACCGCTCGATAAACGACCGCCAGGCCCGGCAGCAAAAGGCCATCGAACGTGGCCGCCGCTCGGGCCGGATCACATGGCGCGAAGGCCGCAAGCTTCGCCGCGAACAAAAGCGCATCGCGCGGCTGGAAGACTACTTCCGCAACAGCGACCGCCGGCTCGACAGGTTCGAACGCCACGTTCTGCATATCGTCTTGGATGCCGCCAGGGATCATATCCGCGCCCAGAAGCGCGACGGCCAACGCCGCTGGTCGTCCCTGCCTCGCTTCGGACGCTGACAAATCGTCAGGGCGCGGATGCCGCCCACACGACTTCAGGAAGTGTGGGTCGCCGAGAACCAGCGGTGGGC